>NZ_JACGWV010000001.1:1940647-2264088 GCF_014137995.1 Promicromonospora sukumoe | reverse complement strand
TGGGAGCTGCGGCTGCTGAGCGACCCGGCCTTCACCCGCGAGATCGAGCGGGAAGGCATCGACCTGGTCGCGCGGTGGTGAGTAGGCTCACCGGCGTGGAGGCCACGGCCAGGACGTCCCCGCTGCGCTACGGCGCAGGCATGTTCGGCACGTCGCTGCCGATCAACCTCGTCAAGGGCTCGATGCTCTACGTGTACGTGGAGCTGCTGGGCCTGGACGCCGTCGTCTACGCCACGGTGTACGCGGTCTACGGGGTGCTGGACGCGCTCGACAACCCCGTGTTCGGGTACCTCTCGGACCGGACGCGCTCGCGCTGGGGGCGGCGCCGGCCGTACCTGGTGGTCGGCGCGCTGGTGCTGACGGTCACGACCATCGCGCTGTTCTCCGTGCCGGGTGCGGTCGCGGACTCCGCCGTGGGGCTGGCGGTGTGGTTCGCCGTCTTCGCGATCACCACCGAGATGGCCGACTCCCTGATCAACGCGAGCTACGGCGCGCTGCTGCCCGAGCTGTTCACCGACGAGCGGCGCCGGGCCACGGCCAACGCGGTACGGCAGGGCGCGCAGCTCGTCGCCCTGGTGATCGCGCTGGCCCTGACCCCCGTGCTCGCGCGGAACGTGCTGGGCAGCGAGGGCTCCGCCGTCGGCTACGGGCGGCTCGCGATCATCTTCGGCGTGGTCGCGGCCGCGGTGATCCTGTGGACGGCGTTCGGGGTGCGGGAGGACCCGGCGCTCGACGCCGAGCCCAAGCCGCAGTTCTTCCGGTCGGTGGGCCAGATCGTCTCGACGGCGCACTTCTGGACGGTCGGCGTCGTCAACGCCTGCTACGGCACCGCGATGGCCTTGGTGCTGGGCGGCCTGCAGCTCTATGTGGACCACACGCTCGGCGGGTCTGCCCTGGAGGCCAGCATCCTGCAGCTCGTCGTGATCGCGGTGGCGATCGGCATGCTGAGCGTGTGGGCCGCCGTCGTGCGGCGCAAGGGCGCCGCCTGGACGTGGCGGGTCGCCCTGCCCGTCGCGGCCGCCGGGTTCGTGCCGCTCTACTTCGCGACGGACCTGGTCACGGGCATCCTCGCCGGGCTCGCCGTGGCCGTCGGGTACTCCGGCGTGCTCGCGACCAACGACCTGGTGATCGCCCGCGTGCTCGACGCCGACGCCGCCCGCCACGGCACCCACCGCAGCGGCCTCTTCCTGGCGGCCTTCGGCGTGCTCGGCCGGCTCAACGGCCTGCTCACGGCGGCGGCGCTGGCGTCGCTCACGCTCTGGTTCGGCTACCGGTCCGGCGCCGACCCCGGACCGGACCCCGGGCAGGCGTTCCGCGTCTACCTGTCCGTGTACCCGTTCGCGCTGCTCGCGATCGGCACGGTCGTGTCGCGGTTCATCCGGCTGCCGGCCGCGCCGGAGGCGGCGGGGGCGGCCGGGGCGGCCAGCAGTGCCGGCTCGGACAGCGAGCCGGACGCGGAGCCCGACGTCGAACCCGTCACGCGCTGATCGCGAGCAGCGTCCGGTCGGCCGCCTCCAGCCGGTAGGGGCCGTGCTCCGCCGGGGCGGAGAAGGTGACCCGGTCGCCGCGCACCCGACGACGCCGGTCCGTGCCGCCGTCGGGCAGACCTTCCACGAGCACCGTGCCGTCCGCGTCGACGGCGACCACGTCGTCGTCTACGCGCACCAGGACCGGCTCGCCCGGCCCGGGGAACCGGCTGATCGCCGTGTGCCCCTGCCGGATCGCGTCGAGGATCGCCTCCGGCGTGCGGTCCCGCGCTGCGACCCAGGTCGTGGGTGTGCCGGGCGGGAAGCCCAGGTCGGGCGTGTGGAAGTCGCTGCCGCCCAGGAACACGGGGTGGCCGGTGCTCCCTTCACCGGCGCCGAGTGCGCGGAGATACGCCCACGGCCCGGTGGCCGTCAGGTCCAGGAACCACGAGATATGCCACAGCTCCAGGAACGGCGTCCGGACGGGGAACTGCCAGCCGCAGTCGTCCTGCAGCGGGTGGTTCACCGACAGCAGGCCGCCGCGCTCCTCGACGTCGGCCAGCCACTGCCGTGCCGGGCGCCGGAAGTCCACCCAGCCGATGTCACCGAACGCGTTCGCGTGCCCCGCGTGCGTCGTGACCTCCTGCCCGGGCAGCAGGCAGAGGTCGTACGCGGCGCCGACGCCGGGCAGGTGCGCGTGGTGCGAGACGGTGTTGTGGTCGGTCACGGCCAGGAAGTCCAGGCCCCGGCCGACGGCGGCCGCCGCGAGCTGGGCGATGCTCAGCGTCCCGTCCGAGTGCGTGGTGTGCGCGTGCAGGTCGCCCGCGAACCAGGTCAGGCCGTCGGGCGCGGGCAGGTCGCGGCCCAGCCGGGTCCCGCCGGTGATTGCGGCGCGCGATCCGGACGGGGTGCCCGACGGCGGGGGCGGCGCAGGCGGTTCGTCCTCGACGGGGCCGGCGTCGGACCCCGTGGCGATCGTGACCGTGACGTCGAGCGGCTCGGCGGGCAGCTTGTGCAGGCCGAGCACCACGGCCCACGAGCCCGGGACCAGCTCACCCGGCTCGTACCCGGGCGTCGCGAGGCCGCCCGGTCCCGGCCGCGCGTCGATCGCGAACCGGGACCGGGCGCCGCCCGACCAGCCGCGCCAGCGCTCGGGGTCCTGGCACCCCAGGTCGATCACGGCGGCGTCCCGGTCGTAGGAGAGCGTGACCTCCAGGGCGTCGGTGCCCCGCCCCGGAGGTATCTCGAACGGCACCTCGAGGTACCGGTGCTCGATCTGGTCGTCGACGGACAGGCGCAGGCGGCGTTGCTCGCGGGTCACGCCACGAGCGTAGCCGCCCGCTCTGCCGCCCACCCTGCCGCCCGACGTCTGGCCGTCGACGGAGCACCGGCCCGCGTCACCGCCCGAGGATCTCCGTCAGGAACTCGATCGCGGCCGGGTAGGCGTCCTTGCGGTTGGCCCGCTTCGCCAGCCCGTGTCCCTCGTCCTGGTAGACGCGCAGCTCGTGCCGGATGCCGCGCTCCGCGAGCGCCGCGGCGATCTGCTCCGCCTCGGAGAGGGGAACGCGGGGGTCGTTGGCGCCGTGGATCACGAACAGGGGCGCGCGGAGCTGGTGCAGGTGGGTGATGGGGGAGGCGGCGACCAGCAGGTCGCGGTGGTGCTCCAGGCTGCCGTACTCGCGTTCGCGGGCGGCGCGGCGGTACTCGGAGGTGTTCTCCAGGAAGGTGACCAGGGAGGACATGCCGACGATGTCGACGCCGGCGGCCCACAGGTCGGGCTGCATCGTGGTGCCGGCGAGCACCATGTAGCCGCCGTAGGAGCCGCCCCACAGGGCGCTGCGCTCGGGGTCGAGGCCGAGCTCGGGGAGCCAGGCGCGCAGCGCGGCGAGGTCGGCGACGGAGTCGAGGCGCTTGTCGACGTCGTCCAGGCTGACCCAGCGCTTGCCGTAGCCGGCGGAGCCACGCACGTTCGGCACGAGCACGGTGAACCCGACGCCCGCGAGCGCCTGGATGACGGGGGAGAACAGGCGGGTGGCCTCGCCCTCGGGTCCGCCGTGCACGAGGACGACGGACGCGCCGGTCAGGGCCGGCACGGTGGCCGCGTCGTCGCCTCCGGGCGGGTAGACGAAGCAGGGGATCTGTTCGCCGTCCGGGGTGGGGACGCGGTGCACGGTGGGTACGGACAGGGGCAGGCCGGCGGGGATCTGGGCGCGGCCGTCGACCACGGTGGTGACGTCCCCGGTGGTGGCGTCGACGAGGTGGATGGAGCCGGGGTCGCCGGAGGTGGTCAGGTGCACGGCGAACCGCGAGGAGTCCGGGGCCCAGACGACGGTCGGCACGCCGTCGTCGGGCAGGGTGATGTCGCGGCGGTGGGTGCCGTCGGGCGCGTGGACGGACAGGGTGGTGACGCCGTCCTGGTGGTGGCCCACGACCATGGCGGAGCCGTCGGGGGAGAGGACGACCTCGAGGTCGTGGTCGGCGGCCTCGACGAGGGCCTCCCAGACGGTGGCCTCTGCCCCGGTGTCGGTGCCGCTGTCGGAGCGGCGCACCCGGACGACGGCGGCGAACTCCCGTTCGTGGTCCGAGGCCATGACCAGGGCGTCGTCGCCCGCGGCCCAGGCGACGTGGGTGTGGTGGGCGTGCTCGTCGGCGGCCGTGATGGCACTTGTAGCGCCGTCGCCCGCGACGAGGATCTGCGTGGAGCGCGGCTTGCTGCTCAGCGTGGTGATCGCCACGGAGCGCCGGTCGTGGGAGGCGGCGGCGCCCACGAGGTACCCGCCGCCGTCGTACAGCGTGGTCTGCGTTCCGGTCGCCAGGTCGTGCACCAGGACGTCGAAGTCGACGCCGTCGCGCCGGTTGGTCAGGAACACCACGGACTCGGCCGAGACGTCCGCCAGGTCGTGCTTGTACGCGGGGTCGTGGACCAGGGGCGTCAGGTCCGCCGCCGTCGCGGGCAGTGCGGTGGCTCCGCGGTCCAGGAGGCTGAGCTGCATCTTCTCGTCGCCGCCGTCGTCGTGCTGCACCACCACGCGACGGGTGCCCGGCACGTAGCGGCCGGAGCAGCGCGACGGCAGGGCGGTGAGCTGTGTGCGCGTGCCGTCGGGCGCGATCTCGACGAGCTGCATGCTGCCAGACTCGTCGTTCCCGGCGAGGATGCGGCCCTCGGTGTCGACGTCGAAGACTGCCCAGGCGGTCAGGTCGAGCAGCGAGCTGATGATCTCGGGGGCGGAGGTCAGGGGTGCGGAAGTCACCCAGGCAACCTAGTCACTCACCCCCGGTCCCCGCAGCGGGCCGCTCCGTGCCCGGCTGTGCCGCACCAGGCTGCGTGGTGCCGAACTGCTCGACGTAGTGCGGGTTGAACATGACGCCCAGCACGTTCTCGAACGGGTCCACGACCGAGGCCGTGACGAAGCCGTGCCCGCGTTCGGTGACGGGCTCGAACTCGGTGGCACCCAGGTCCAGGAGCCGCGCCACGGTGCCCGGCAGGTCGTCGACGTGCCAGTACATGAGCGCGCCCCCGGGCTGCGTGGGCAGTCCCGGGGGCGCGAACGCGCGGCTGACGAGCCCGAGCTCCGCCTCGTGGTCCCCGATGCGGAACTTGGCGTAGGCCAGCGACCCGTCCGGGCCGGGCCGCTGGAAGTAGGGCTCGACGCCGAGCACCTCGGCGTACCAGGCGGCGGCCGCGGCGACGTCGTCGGCCCAGTAGTTGACGGTGGCGAATCCTCGAAGGCTCATGCCGCCATCTCAGCACCCGACACTGACACTCACCGCGGCGCCCCGACAGGGCCCAGGGGCTCAGGCCTTCGCGGCGGGCTCCGCCGTCGCGGTCGCGGCGGACGTCGCCGCGCTCAGCGCCTCCCGCAGCCCGGCGGCCGTACCCTCGGCCTGCGCCTGGCCCGCGATGGCGGCGACGCGCGCCTGCTCGGCCTCCGTCGCCTGGCCGCGCGCGGTCTCCAGGGCGTCGCGCGAGGCGGAGAGCTCACCCTCCAGCCGGGCGACCGACGCCTCCGCGGTGGCGCGCGCGTTCTCGGCGGCCGCGCGGTCGCGGTTCGCCTGCGCGACGTCGCCCCGTGCGGCCTCCAGCGCGCCCCGCACGTCCGTCAGGGACTCCCGCAGCCCGACGGCGGCGCCGTCCGCCTGGGCGCGGGCCGACTCCGCCTCGGACCGGGCGCGCTCGGCGGCCGCCGCCCGGGCACGTTCCTGGGCGAGCTCGTCGCGCAGGGCGTCGAGCGCGAGCTGTCCCGCGGCGAGCTCGCCCTCCAGACGGGCCGACGACGCCACGGCGTCCGCCCGGGCCTCCTCGGCGGCATCACGCTCGTCCTGGGCGGACCGGCCGTGCTCGCGCGCCGTCTCCAGCAGCGCGCGGAACTGCGCGAGCTCGGCGTCGGCCTCGTCCACGCGGGCCGCCAGGCTGTCCGCCTCCCCGACGACGGCGGCCAGCGCCTCCTCGGACGCCGCCACGGCCGCCTCGTGCTCCGCGCGCGCCACCTCGACCGCCGCACCCCACAGTGCCTCCAACCCGCGGTCCACCAGGGTGCTCACCGCAGCAGGCAGCTCGGGGAGCGTGCGACGTGCGTCGTCCTCCGCTGCCTTCGTGTCGCGCCACTCGCGCAGGTACTTCGTGGCGGTCGCGTTGGAGCAGCCGGCGCGCTCGCGCACGTTCGTCACGGTGACGGCCACCCCTTCCGCCGTCAGCGCCTCTGCCGCCTGGAAGACCCGTTCCTTGTCCCGCACGTCGTTCCCCGCTCACGTCGTTGTTTCTCGGTCCTTGTTTCCGCTCGTAGTAGTACGAGTAGGAACGCCATACTACTCCTACTCTCCACCCACAAAGTACGCACCCGCTTTCCTGAAGCGGGTGCGCACTGAGTTCAGAAGTGGCGAGATATCAACGATCCGAGCCGTTCAGACGGGCACTACTGCGTGGTCAGAGAGCAGATAGTGAGCAGCGAATCCGCGGCGAATCCGTCGCAGATCCCCGTGACTCGTCAGCGTCAGGTGTCCTCTGTCAGTCGACCTGGCACTTCTGTCACTTGAGTTGTCCATTCGCAATTTCCCGTCACTTGACCTGTCACGCGTGCGGCGTGGCGCCATCTGGGCTGCTCAGGCGCCTTGTAGCGTCGCGGTGTGCTGACCTCGGGTTCCTCCGCGCTTGCACCACAGAGAAGACTTGGCATCTCCCTCTCGTTCCGCACGGCCGACGGGACACGCGTCACCGAGGACCTCGCGGACGCGTGGAGTCGCCCGTTCGAGCGGCTACCGCCTGCGCGGAATCTGGTGCAATACAAGGGGCAGCGGAACTTCACGGGCTCGTGGTGGTGCGCGACGACGGCCGAGCATGTCGGTTTCGAGTCGTGGGTCGAGCGAGACCACGTCATGCTCCTGGATCACGCCGCGACGGTCGTGGGTATCGGCTCACAACCGTTCGGGATCGACCTGGAGACCGACGACGGCACCCGATCCCATGTCCCTGACTACTTCGTGCGGGAGATCGACGGTTCGGTGAGCGTGATCGACGTGCGCCCGGATGAGCTTGTCGGTGATGACGCCGCCGTGTTCTCCGCGACTGCTGATGCCTGCGAGCTGGTCGGTTGGAAGTACCGGCGGGTCGGACGGCCGGATCCCGTGCTGATAGAGAACGTTCGCTGGCTCGCTGGTTACCGTCATCCCCGCTGTGCCCGGCAAGAGCTGTGCTCACAAGTGAAGGACATGAACCTGGCGCGCAACCCCGCTCGTCTCGTCGAGGTCGCACAGGCGTTGGGGGATCCCGTGGTGACGCTCCCGACCGTCTTCCACCTGTTGTGGCGGCATGACCTGACCACGGATATCCATGGTGCTCGGCTGTCGATGAACTCCCTGGTGAGGGCTGAGAAATGAGCGTGCGGAACACGAGTTTGAGGCTGCGCGACACGTTGCGGCTGGGTACGCAGACCTGGAGCGTGGGAGCGATCCACGACGGCACGGTGCATCTCACCGCGCCTGGCCGCGCGTCGATGACGATCACGGTGTCCGCGCTACTTGGCGATCCCACGTTCGAAGTCGTGGGCGACAGGCGGGCCCGCGGGCCTCTTGGGGGAACCGCCTTGTTCGACGGACTTCCCGAGCCTGTCCAGAAGCGGGCTCGCTGGTGGGAACAGCATGTGACGGAGGTGATCGACGGGGTTCCCTGCACCGCTTCGCCTGGCACCCCGGCCAAGCTGGAGTACGACCCGCAGCGGCGGACGTTGCACGAGCGCGAGAAGTCCAAGCACGAGGAGCTCACGGGCGCCGGTGAGACCCTCTCGTTGCGCACCGTCAAGCGGATGAGGCGTGACTATGAGCGGGACGGACTGCTCGGTCTGGCCGACAAGCGGTTCGTCCCGACCCGCCCTGTCGCGGGTCGGGCTGATCCACGTGTTGTCGACGCTCTGCGTGAGGTACTGGCGCAGAACACCCACCAGTCATCTGGGACCGTGATGCGCCTCGAACGAGAGGTCCGTGCTGTGCTGGAGCGGACACATGGCCCGGGCGCCGTGCCGATGCCGTCGGAATCCACCTTCCGCCGCCTGTTGAAGCGGCTCGCGGAAGGCCGGCACGCCACTGGGTCTGCCCGAACGCGGCGGACGCTCGCCCAGCAGCCGGACCGCATGTTCGGGGCGGTTGCGCCGGTCCGGCCGGGCGAGCTGGTCGAGGTCGACTCGACCCCGCTGGACGTGGCCGTCGTGCTAGCCGACGGCTTCGTGGGACGGGTCGAGCTGACCGCGATGGTGGACGTCGCCACGCGCACGATCGCTGCGGCAGTCCTTCGGCCGACGACCAAGGCCGTGGACGCGGCGTTGCTGCTGGCGCGGGCGATGACGCCAGAGCCGATGCGCCCGGGCTGGCCGCAGGCGATCTCGATGGCGCACTCGGTGCTGCCGTTCCAGGCGATGCGCAGCATCGATCAGCGGCTGGAAGGCGCCGCGGCCCGGCCCGTGATCGTCCCGGAGACCGTGGTCTACGACCACGGCAAGGTCTACCTCTCGACGGCGTTCCGCAACGCCTGCCGCACCCTCGGCATCACGCTCCAGCCCGCGCACCCGGACACGCCCACCGACAAACCGCACGTGGAACGCACACTGCAGTCGGTCGGGACCCTGTTCGCCCAGCACGTGGCCGGATACCTCGGCTCCTCGGTCGAACGCCGCGGGAAGAACGCCGAAGCCGCCGCCGCGTTCTCCCTGGTCGAGCTGCAAGACCTGCTCGATGAGTGGATCGTGACCGGATGGCAGAACCGGCCCCACGACGGGCTGCGCGACCCACTCTCGCCGGGCCAGCTACTGACCCCGAACGAGAAGTACGCCGCGCTGCTCCAGGTCGCCGGCTACATCCCCGTCCCGCTCTCGCAGGACGACTTCGTCGAGCTGCTCCCGGCCCAGACCCGCAAGATCAACTCCTACGGCGTCAAGATCGACCACCGCGTCTACGACGCGCCGGAGCTGAACCCGCTACGCGGGCAACGTTCCGGAGTCAGCGCGTTCAACGACCTGTGGGAAGTGCACTACGACCCCTACGACATCACGCGGGTCTGGCTGCGCAACCACCACGCCACCGAGCGTGAGTGGATCACGCTGTGGTGGCGGCACCTGAACGCGGCACCAGTCCCGTTCGGGCAGGACGCCTGGAACGCTGCCCGGCAGATCGCGGCCCAGCGCGGTGACGGCACGCCGTCGCAGGAGAAGATCACCGCGCTGGTCGACGACATCCTCACCCGCGCAAGCACACCGCCGGAACGCGCCGCGGCAACGAGAGGCTCTGGTCGGCGGCGCACGTCGTCGAGCCGGAAGGAACAGCGAGTCGCGGCCCGCACGAGCGCCGCATCCGAGGTGCGCGGGAACGACCCCGTCATCCCGAAGACGCCGCGCCCAGAGCCGGCCGAACCGGCTCCCCCCGCCCCCGAGCTCGAGGACACCGCCGATGACGATTCGCTGGCCGAGGTCATCCCCCTGGGCGTGTTCGACCCACACGAAGAGGCGAAGCACTGGTGGTGAACGCTGACATGGCGCCCGATACCGCGCCCGACTCCGTGTTCCCGGAGCTGGTCGAGTCGCGACGCGGCTCGACCACGACGCTGACCGGCTGGCGCGAGTTCGTCGCCGGGGAACCGATCAGATTCGACCTGCTGGACCAGGACACTCTTGCCGGGCTCACCCCAGCACGGCGGGCGGTCTACGACGAGCAGCGCGTGGCCTACCACTCCGAGCTGATCGTGGTGGAGACCTCCGCGGTCAGGAACGTCATCCACCAGGGACGGCTTTTGAGCCTTCTCAACCAGCGCGAGATCAGCGCCCGCCGGTCCCTGATCGTCTCCGGTCCCGGCGCGACCGGGAAGACCACGGCCATCAAGATGCTCGGCAAGACCCACGAGACCCGCACCCGGCTACGTCACCCCGGCCAGGAACGCATCCCCGTCGTCTACATCACCGCCCCGCCCAAGGGCTCACCGCTACGGCTGGCCACGGAGTTCGCGAACTTCCTCGGCCTGGACTTCCACACACGCGCGAACGCGTCCAAGATCGCCGAAGCCGTCTGCGAGGTCATGGTCGCCTGCCGCACAGACCTGATCATCGTGGACGAGATCCACAACCTCAACCTCGCCACCAGAGCGGGCGAGGACCTGTCCGACCACCTCAAGTACTTCACCGAGCACCTGCCCGCCACGTTCGTCTACGCGGGCATCCACGTCGAGTCGTCCGGCCTGTTCACCGGCATCCGCGGCAAGCAGCTCTCCGGCCGATCCGTCCTGCTCAACACCAGCCCGTTCCCCTGCGCCGAGGAATGGACCTCTCTCATCGCGGCGCTGGAGATGTCGCTGCGACTGCACCAGCATGTCCCGGGCACCCTGATACGGCAGGCCAAGTACCTGCACCAGCGCACCGGCGGGTCGATCTCCAGCCTCTCGCAGCTGGTCCGGCAGGCCGCGATCTCCGCGATCCTGCTGGAGACCGAAGCGGTCACCCGTGACCTGCTGGACGAGATGGTCATCGACCATGCCGCCGAATCCGCAGCCCCGTCACGCCCTCGCCGCAAGCGGTCCGCCGGGGCATGAAGGAAACACGGGGCGCACCAGACCTCGATGCCATAGCGTCTCGTCCGCGCCGCCTACCACGAGTGGTGCGCCCGTACCCAGGTGAAGCACTCCAGTCCTATCTACGCCGACTCGCCCGCGTGAACGCGCTCAGGCACCTACGCGAAAAGCCCGAAGAGCTTCTGGCACCAGAGCAAGCCGAACCCGAAGGTGTCGTCGCGCACCTGGTCGCGCTCACCGGCCTGAGCCCGACGACCTTCGAACGGGGCCTGTACTGGCCAGGCGACCACGCCTACGAAACCCGCTACGCGTGCACCCGCTGCACCACCGGCCGGTCGATCCCCGAAACCGTCATGATCGGCGCTGTCCACGGGATATCCGTATGCCTCAAACACCAACGCTGGCTGTCTTACGCCCATGGCATGTCCGCCTGGCGCCAGTTCTCCATCGCAGACATGCCCGAGATGATCGCCGCAGGCCGCCGCCACCATAATCTCGTCCGCCGGCACGGGCGCCGACGCGTCCTGGAAGCCGAGCAGATCGCCTTCGAGTGCATCGCCGACTGGTCACGCATCCGCGGGATGATGCCCCAGGGCCTCTACGACCGCTACGACCAGCTACGCGCGAGCGGACGGGACGACACCGAGGCCGCGGCGTATCCGAGCGTCATGGCGCTGGCCGCGGTCATCGCCTCGCCCTACTGGCTCGACCTGGCGCGCACACCGGCCGGGGTCGAAAGGATCGTCGACCGCGTTGCCGCTGATGTCACCGACAAACGTCCCCGCGGCAGCCACGATCCGTTCCTCGGCTGGCTGTTCTGGCAGCAGCGCGGGGGCTTCAACACCTCCGAAATCCTCCTCGTGCCACCGACCCACATCAGCACCTGGCCCTCGAGCCCCTTCTGGCAAGGGATCGCACCGCTGCTCTGGCACCTCCGCATACCGGACCGCACGGGCCGCGCAGGGCGGCGCGGAGCTGGCAGCTGAGATCGAGCAAAACCATGACGGCACCACCTGTGCCGTCATGACCGATTCCTTCCGCACGTATACGCGCTGCCGACCGGCGCACACTGCTCTCGCAGGCAGGCCACCGGTTCAGCGCCGCGATAATCACTCGACCAACTCGACGAAGTCGTGCAGGCTCGGCCTCATGTCGTCGAACTGAGCAGCAGCCCCATGACACGTGCAGCGCGCGTGTCTTCGCCCTGCCCTTCGACGATCGGAACCTCATGTCTTTCACGGTGCGCGCCTACGCCCAGGAGGACGAGCGTGGCTGGCTTCGCTGCCGCGTTCTGGCCTTCCTCAGCACTCAGTACTACGACGACGTCAAGCCTCGCCGGACGAGGTTCGAACTACCCGCTGTCTGCCTCGTTGCCGCGGCAGACGATGGGACGATCGTCGGGCTGATTGACGTCGAGATCGACGGTGATACGGCCACGATCGATACCGTGGCGGTCCACCCTGACCACACACACAACGGCATTGCGACCGCTCTACTCGCGGAAGCCGTCCCGCAGGCGCGGGCAGCGGGTGCGACAACCCTCGACGCATGGACCCGCGAGGACATCGCGGCCAACGCCTGGTATCTGCGTGCGGGATTCACTGAGGACTTCCGCTACCTGCACGTCTACAAGGACGGCGATGAGCCCACGGACGGCTTCGCGGCACCAGTCGGGCTATCGGTGCCCGTCATCGCGTTCATGCACGCGGACATCTCCCACGAGGCCGAGATGCGCGCACGGTACTCGCGCGTATACGTCTGCCGCCAGTACCTCCGACGCCTTGGCGACGACTGACATCCCTAGGCACCCCGGGCAGCACTTGGTGCAGTCAACGGATCCTGTCACTTGAGTTGTCCAGAAGCCGATCCGTGACAACTCAAGTGACAGGGGTCGAGTTGGCGTCCGTCACTCGACCTGTCCCGCCGCAGGTCAGAGCTTCGCGCCGTGACAACTCATCTGACGGCGGACAACGCGTACCGGCGCACGGCCTCCGGGTGGATGACGACACGGAGCAGATCGACCTGCAGCATCGCGGCGAGAGCACCGGCACGGGCCTGGTCCTCGAGGTCCCAGTAGCGGGCTGCGAGGCGCTCCGCCAGGTTCCGGGCGCCGTCGGCCTCCACCGTGGCGCGTCCCGCGACGGAGACCCAGCGCTCGCGCTCGCCCACGGGGGCCGCGACCACGATCGAGGCACGAGGGTCGCGCTCCAGATGCCGGACCTTCAAGGAGTCTCGCTCCGTGAAGAGCTGGACGGTCCCGTCCGCGGTGGCCTCGAACCACACGGGCCGCGGCTGGGGCGGCTGAACCGGTCCGGCCACGGAGAGGAACCCGTGCAGGGGACGGGCGAGGAGCTCGAGGTCCTCGGTGGTCAGCAGGCTGGTGTCGCTCATGACGGTCCTCTCAGAATTCTTCGGTGGATCGCTATCGGGAAAAGATGGCTCTCGGGAACAGCCCGGGGGAGCGGCTCCGGTGACGCCGGAAGGCTCAGGAACGCCAGGCGCCCGCTGCCGCGGCCCGCACGACGTACTCCTCGAAGGCCCGGGGCGGGCGCCCCAGCACGGCCGCGACGCCGTCGGTCGGCTCCGCCAGCAGCCCGCGCTCCATCAGCACGAACATCTCGGCGACGTGGTGGGCGTCGTCCTCGCCCACGCCCGCCTCGACGAGCGCCGCGCTGTACTCGGCCGGGGAGACCTGCCGGTAGGTGATGCGCAGGTCGGACGCACGGGAGATCAGCTCGACGGCTTCGGCGAAGGTCACACCACGCGGCCCGGTCAGCTCGTAGGTCCGCCCGGCGTGCCGTCCGGGCTCGGCCAGCACCGCTGCCGCGGCGTCGGCGACGTCCTCGATGTCGACGAACGGCTCCGGGACGCTCCCTGCCGGGAGCGCCAGCTCGCCGTCGACCAGCGGGGCGTGGAAGAGGTCCTCGTCGAAGTTCTGGTCGAAGTTGGACGCGCGGAGCACGGTCCACTCCAGGGCCGAGCCGCGTACGGCGTCCTCGGCCGAGCGCATGTCCAGCCCGAACGGAGAGTCGCCCCAGGTGTCGGCGCCGCGGCCGGAGAGCAGGACCAGGCGCCGCACGCCGGCGGCCTCGGCGCGTGCCGCGAGTTCGTGGACCGGACCGGGCACCGAGGGCGGCACCACGTAGACGGCGCTGATGTCCTGCAGCACCGGGTCCCAGCCGCTCGGGTCGGACCAGTCGAAGTGCGCCCGGCTGGACCGTGAGGCGGCACGTACCTGCGTGCCACGCAGCCGCAGCCTGGCGGCGACCCGGCGACCGGTCTTGCCGGTGGCACCGAGGACGAGGGTGGTGTCGTTGCTCATGCCACCGATCCAACGGCACGCGCTCGGACGAATCCATGGGTCAAGCGCCAGATCGCATGGGTGATCGTCTAGCCTCGGTGGGATGGACGCCTTCAGTGACCTGATCCGCGGGGTGCGGGCCCACGGCTCGTTGTTCGGCAGCTCGACCCTGACCCCACCCTGGGCGCTGCACTTCGTGGACGGCGCGCCGCTGACCCTGTGCACGGTCCTGGGCGGCGACGGGTGGATCGTCCCCGAGCAGGGTCCGCCGGTGCTGCTCCGCGCCGGGCAGACGGTCGTCGTGCGCGGCCCCGGGACGTTCACCTTCGTCGACGAGGTCGGGACGTCGGCCGATCCGGTCGCGTGCGGCGAGTTCTGCGCGACGCCCGAGCTGGGCGGCACCCGGCACCGGCTCGGCTGGCACGACGGCGGCGACGCCCCGTGCGGGAGCGCCGCCCCCGGCGCGACCACCCTGATCGTCGGCGCCTACCCGGTGCGCGGCGAGATCAGCAGGCGCCTGCTGGACGCGTTGCCCGGAGTGCTGCGCGTGGGCGCCGGGGGTACGTCCGACGCCGTGCTGGAGCACCTCGCCGCCGAGGTCGCCGTCGACACGCCCGGCCAGCAGGTGGTGCTCGACCGGCTCCTGGACTGGATGCTGGTCTGCACGCTGCGCGACTGGTTCGACCGGCCCGGCGGCGAGCCCCCGCGCTGGTGGGCCGCCCAGCGGGACCCTGTGGTCGGCGACGCGCTGCGCCTGCTGCACGCCGAGCCGGCGGCGCCCTGGACGGTCGGGTCGCTGGCCGACCGGACCGGCGTCTCGCGCTCCACCCTGGCAAAGCGGTTCGCCGACCAGGTCGGCGAACCGCCGCTCACCTACCTGACCCGCTGGCGCATGACCCTCGCGGCGGACCTCCTGACCGACCGCGAGACGGCGACCGTCGCCCAGGTCGCGCGCGCCGTCGGCTACGCGGACGCGTTCGCGTTCAGCGCCGCGTTCAAGCGGACGCGGGGCGTCAGCCCGAGCGTCTGGGCCGCCCGCGGGCTCGATCCGGTGCCTACGGCTGCGGGACGTCCCTGACGAACACGAGCGCGTCGGCCTCCGCCAGGTCGGCCAGGTCGAGCGGGGCGTAGCCGAACCAGGGAGACACCCGGGCCGCGAGCGCCGTCCCGACGGGGGTGTCCTCCGCGAGCAGTGCGGCCAGCAGCGGCGCGTCCACCAGGAGCCGGTCCTGGCCGAGCCCGTGGAGCACTCCCTCGACGGTGTCCGACGGCGGGACGTCCACGCCCTGGTGCCGCAGGGTGCCCACGGCCGTGGCGAGGAACGCGTACCGGTCGCCGAGCCGGCGGCTCACCAGGGCTCCGGCGCCCCACCACTCCAGGCGGGGGTGGTCCCACATGGTCATGGTGCTCCGGGTGCGCCGCAGGTGGCTGTTGTGGGCGTTGACCAGCACGGGGCCCCTGTCGGCGAGGGCGAGGAGGTTGGCGGCCATCATCGCGTCGCGCGCGCCGAGCAGCCGGGTCATGCGGGCCGGCGACGGGTCGGCCATCCAGAAGTGGTACCGCAGCAGGCCGGTCGCGGTGCGCCCGTACAGCCGCGCGCGCTCCCACTCGTCCTGGCTGGACGCGTCGAGCAGCTGCGGCGCGTGCGTGTCCAGGAGAGCCGCCAGGTCGTCGGCGACCAGGCGCAGCTCCCGGGCCTCGGCCGACTGCCCCACAGACCGAGAGGGGTCCATCATGGCGGCGGGCTCGGTCCACGCGTCGTCCGGACCGATCATGCGGTCGAGCGCGTCCGCCGTACAGGGCAGGAGCGCGCCGTCGACCCGGGCGGCGAGGTAGTCGTGCAGGCCGACGAGCGCGGCCCGGGGGCTCGCGGCCGCCGAGATCTCCAGCGGCCCGTCGAAGCCCGCGAACCGGAGCCGCTCGGAGGCGGGCAGCCCGGCGTCGTCGGCGCGGGCGTTGTGGGCGCGCATCCAGCGCACGAGCTCACGGTTGCCCGGGAAGGCGCCCCACTCGTGGCTGAGGCCGCGCGCCATCACGTCGTCGAGGTCGCCCCGGCCGGTGGTGACGTAATCGTCGACGACCTGGCCGGCGAGGCAGTCGGTCTCCAGGGCGATCGTGCGGAAGCCGTGGTCCTCGACGAGCTGCCGGAACAGCGCGTTGCGCCCGTCGAGCAGGGCGTGCGCGCCGTGGGTGGGCTCGCCCAGGGCCAGGATCTGGGGCCGGTCCTTCAGCAGGGCCAGCACGGAGGCGGCGTCGACGGGATGAACGGTGTCCTCGATGTCTCTCACCATTCCTTCAACGGTATCGTTGAAGGCCCGGTTGAGACCTGGACCGGTAACTGGACCTGTAACGGAGCGGTGAGTGGCGCAGAACCTTCAAACCAGTCTCCGGTTGCGGCCCGTCGACCTGGCCCGTGAGCACGGCCTGTCCACCCAGGCGGTCCGCAACTACGAGGACGTCGGCATCCTCCCCGCCGCGGCCCGCACGCCCGCCGGCTACCGGGCCTACACGCCGCGGCACGCCCGGGCGCTGCGCGCGTTCCTGGCCCTGGTGCCCGGGCACGGCCACCAGGGGGCCGCCGCGATCCTGCGCGCGGTGCACGACGGCGCCGTCGGTGAGGCGTTCCGCCTGATCGACGCCAGCCACGCCGAGCTGCTGGAGGACCGCGGCACGCTCCGCGCGGTCGAGGACGCGCTCCGGGACCTGGACGGCGTACCCCGCGACAGGACGGCGGACAGGCGCACCCCGCCGCAGGACACCCTCATCAGCACGGACACGTTCATCGGCCCGCTCGCGGCGCAGCTAAGCATCCGGCCCGCCACCCTGCGCACGTGGGAGCGTGCGGGCCTCGTCCGGCCGCGACGCGACCCGCAGACCGGATACCGGCTCTACGACGCGGCCGCGCAGCGCGACGCCCGGCTGACCCACCAGCTCCGGCGCGGCGGCTACCTGCTGGAGCAGATCGTCCCGCTCGTCGAGCGGGTGCGGACCGCGGGCGGGCTGGAGCCGTTGCGGGCGACCCTGGACGAGTGGCACGGCCGCCTGACCGACCGCGGACGGGCGCTGCTCGCCGGGGCCGCCGAGCTGGACGCGTACCTCCGGGCAGAGCAGGACCGGGCAGAGCAGGACCAGGCAGCACAGGAAGAACCCGCCCTCACCGCCCCGCCCGCAGCCGCGCCACCTGCTTGATCAGGTGCGTGCGCTCGGCCGAGCTCGTCGCCCGGTCCGCCGCGGCGGTGTAGTGCTCGACGGCGCGGTCGACGTCGTCAGCTCGTTCGTGCAGGTGGGCGGCCACGGCGTCCCAGCGGGACAGCCCGGGGTCGACGTCGGCCAGCGCGGCCAGGCCGGCGCGCGGGCCGTCGACCTGCCCGACGGCGACGGCGCGGTTCAGGGCGACGACCGGGCTGTCGGTGAGCTTGGTCAGCTCGTCGTACCACTCGAGGATCTGTGGCCAGTCGGTCTCGTCGGCCGTGGGGGCGTCGTCGTGCAGGGCGGCGATGGCGGCCTGCACCTGGTACTCGCCGAGCCGGTCGCGGGACAGGGCGGTCTGGAGCACGTCGACGCCCTCCGCGATCATCGCCGTGTCCCACAGCGACCGGTCCTGCTCGTCCAGCGGCACCAGCTCGCCGGACGCGGTGTACCGGGCGGCGCGGCGCGCGTGGTGCAGCAGCATCAGGGCCAGCAGCCCGGCGATCTCGGGGTCGGCGCCCTCGGGACGGGTGGTCGAGGCCACGGTGAGCTGCCGGGTGAGCCGGATCGCCTCGTCGGCCAGCGAGATCTCGCCGGTGAACCCCTCGTTGAACATCAGGTACAGCACGTGCAGCACCGCGCGGACCTCGCCGGGCCGGTCGAACCGCTCGCCGGTGATGGTGCGCTTGGCGCGCGAGATGCGCTGCGCCATCGTGGCCTCGGGGACCAGGAAGGCCCGCGCGATCTGCGCGGTCGTCAGGCCGCCGACGGCGCGCAGCGTCAGCGCGATCGCCGACGCCGGGCTCAGCGCCGGGTGACAGCAGCGGCTCAGCAGGAGCAGCGTGTCGTCGGCCTGCTCGGTGGGGCCCGGCGGCGGCTCGTCGTGCACCCGCTCCTCGCGCCGCCGTCGGGCCGCCTCGGAGCGCTGCGCGTCGATCAGCTTGCGGCCCGCCACCCGCAGCAGCCACGCCTTCGGGTCGTCCGGCGGGTCCTCGGGCCAGTGCCGTACGGCCTCGATGAGGGCCTCCTGGACGGCGTCCTCGGCCGTCGCGAAGTCTGCTCCGCGACGGACGAGGACGCCGAGGACCTGCGGCGCCAGCGTGCGCATCCGGTCGGTCACCGCGTCGTGGTCCACGTCCAGCCTTCCTCAGGTTCCGTCGTCGGCTCTGGCGCGGCTCACTCGGAGATCGTCAGGTCCTCGCCGAGGAACGGCCGCACCTCGAGCCACTCGTAGATCGGCTTGCCGCCGACGCCGGGCGCGGCGGACAGCTCGGCCGCCGCCTCGTAGGCCCGCTCCTGGGACTCGACGTCGATGATCATCCAGCCGGCGATGAGGTCCTTGGTCTCCGCGAACGGGCCGTCGGTCACGGGCGGGCGGCCCTCGCCGTCGTACCGGACGAAGGTGCCCTCCGGGGAGAGCGCACCCTCCCCGACGAACTCGCCGCTCTCGGTCAGCTTCTCGGCGAACCGGCGCATGTAGTCGATGTGCTCGGTGATCTCCTCCGGGGACCACTGGTCCATCGGGACGTCGGTGCCCGGCACCCACTCCGGGCCGCCGCGCCGGTAGTGCTTCAGCAGCAGGTACTTCGCCATGGTTGTCTCCCTGGGTCAAGGGCCCCGCGAGGCCCTGCGTCGTGGACGCGGTACGGACGCCGTTGTGCGCCCTCGACCCTAGGACGGAGCCCTCCCGACGTTCTCGACATCAGGATCACCGATTCCCGAGAAAAAAGTTCGGGCCGGCTTGTGAGGTCGGCCCGTGGGCCCGCCCGAAGAGGTCAGCCCGCGCGCGTCCGGACGGCCCGGATCGGCGTGACGGCGGCCGTCCCGGGCACGACGGCGGACGCCTGGAACGCCGCGCTCATCGTCTCGCCCAGGGTGTCGAGGTCGTCCTCGAACAGCCCCGCGTAGGTGGACAGCGTCAGCACGGGCGACTCGTGGCCCAGCATCCGCTGCACCGCCTTGACCGTCGCCCCGCCCGAGATCGCCAGGGACGCCGCGGTGTGTCGCAGGTCGTGCAGGGTGAGCGTGTCGAAGTCGGTAGCGCCGGGGCCCAGCGTGGTCCGGGACAGCGCCGTCAGCAGCCGGGTGCGGCTCACCTTCTCGCCGCGGGTCAGGCCCGCGCGCGCCTGGTCGGCTCGTACCACCAGGGTCCACGTCCCCGGGTCGCAGACCCCCGTGGGCTCTCGTCCGGCGTCCGACTGGAGCCTGCGGACCGCGGCGGCCACGCCGTCGTCGTACAGGCCGGGGGTGCCCAGGCCGAGGGCCGTGCGCAGCGCGCGGACGGCGCCGCCGGCCGCCAGGACGGCGGGCCGGAACGCCGACCGGTCGAAGCTCTCGCGCCGCAGCGCGCCGCCGCGCGTGCCGGTGAACAGCAGGTCGCCGGGCGCGCGGCCTGCGGCCTGCACCGCGACGGCGTCGGCCAGGGAGGCGGGCAGGGGGACCTCGCGGCGCGCGTGGGTCTTGGTGTCGCCGAGCAGGAGCGTGCCGTCGTCGAGCCGGGTGTACGCCTTGGTGACGCTGACGCGGCGGCGCAGCGGGTCCACGTCGGCCACGGTCAGCGCGCTGACCTCGCCCCAGCGCAGGCCGGTCAGGGCCGTGAGCAGCACGAGGGTGCGCGTCTGCGGGGACGTGGTGGCGTCCGCGACGCGGCGCAGCTGCTCGTGGGACAGGTACCGGTGCGGCTTGGTCTTCGGGGCGCGCGGCAGGGCGGGCACCTTGCCCGACGGCGTCCGCGCGGGGTTGGTGCGCAGGCGGCGCGCGTCGACGGCGGCGTCGAGCAGGGCCACCAGCAGGCGTGCCGCGTCCCGGCGCCGCGCGGGCGAGGCGGTCTCCCCGGTCGTGGGGGAGACCATCGTGGCGGCCCAGCGGGCGACGTCCTCGTGCGTGACCTGGCGCAGCGGCCGGTCGCCGAACGCCGGGGCGACCAGGGAGCGGAAGCGCTCGCGCTCGGCCTCGATCGTGCGCGGCGCGCGGTCGACGCGGGCCTCCTGCCAGGTCGCGAACCACTCGGCGACCGTGACGCGGCCGGCCGACGGGTCGACCCACTCGGCGTGCTTGCCGGCCTCCTCCTGCCGCCGGGCCTCCGCGAGCGCCTCGCGCCGGGCGGTGAATCGGCGGGTGCTGCGCAGGCGTCCGTCGACGCGGTACCGCCCGACGTAGCCGGTGCGGCCCTCGGAGTCGGTGCGCTGCTCGGTGTAGGCCACGGGGTGAGGGTATCGGGCTCGATGTCGCAGGTCAGGGAGCCTGCTCCGGGTGTCGGGCCCGGCCAGCAGTGTCGTTCGCGCCGGGAGCGCTCAGACCGCCCGGGCCTGCCCGGTCAGCACGTTCCACCCGATGCGCCCGGCGAGCGCGAGGAGCACCGTGCCGGTCAGCCGGTCGGTGACCCGGGCGACGGCGCGTCCCGACAGCCAGCGTTTCGCGAGGTCGGCGGCGTGGATGAGCAGGGCGAGCCAGGCCAGGCCGAGGACGTTGTGCTCGGTCGCGAGGAGGATGCCCATGAGCAGGTGGGGCACGCCGTCGGGCAGGAACTGGGGGATGGTGGCGAGGTAGAAGACGCCGACCTTGGGGTTCAGGAGGTTGGTCGTGGCACCGAGCGTGAAGGAGCGCCAGGGCGAGCGAGGCGTGGGTCCTGTCCTGGGACCGGGGAGAGCAACGTCGGCGCCGTCGGGCAGCCCGTCGTACCGGCCCGGGCGGAAGCTGGACCACAGCATCCGGCCGCCGAGCCAGGCGAGGTAGGCCGCTCCGGCCAGGGTGAGCGCCCGGTAGGCGGTCTCGGAGGCGGCGAGCACCGCCGTCGCGCCCACGGCGGCGGCCACGCCCCACGCCAGGGTGCCCGCGTTGATGCCGAGCGCGGTCGCGTAGGCGTGCCGGCGGCCGCTGACGACGGCGGTGCGCAGCACGAGCGCGCTGTCCAGGCCGGGCATGATCGTCAGGGGGATCGCGACGAGCGCGAACAGGAGCATCGCCTCGGGCACGGTCACGCCGGGGAACGTACCAGTGCCGGGCGTGCGTGCGTGAGCCGGTAGTTTGGAGCCATGCGCGTTCTCGTCTCCGGTGGGGCCGGCTACATCGGCTCACACACCGTCCTTGCCCTGGTAGCCGCCGGTCACGACGTCGTCGTGGTCGACGACTTCTCCAACTCGAAGCCCTCGGTGCAGGGCCGCCTGGAGGCGCTCGCCGGTCGCGCGATCCCCTTCCACGGCTTCGACCTGACCGACGCCGACAAGACCGAGCGGCTGTTCGCGCACGAGCGCATCGACGCCGTGATCCACTTCGCGGGGTTCAAGGCGGTGGGGGAGTCGGTAGCCAAGCCGCTGGAGTACTACCGCAACAACCTCGACTCGACGTTCGCGCTGGCCGCGTCGATGCAGAAGTACGGCGTCACGAAGCTGGTGTTCTCGTCGTCGGCCACGGTGTACGGCGAGAAGGCGCCCGTGCCGTACCGGGAGGACTACGAGCACCTGTCCTCCTCGTCGCCCTACGGTCAGACGAAGGTGATGATCGAGCGCGTCCTGTCGGACATCGCGCAGATCTCCGAGGGCTGGAAGGTGGCGCTGCTGCGCTACTTCAACCCGGTCGGGGCGCACGCGAGCGGCGACATCGGCGAGGACCCGCAGGGCATCCCGAACAACCTGATGCCGTTCATCGCGCAGGTCGCGGTCGGACGCCGGGACAAGCTCACGGTGTTCGGCAACGACTATCCGACGGCGGACGGCACGGCCGAGCGCGACTACCTGCACGTGACCGACCTCGCCGCCGGGCACGTGGCGGCGTTGGAGCACCTGGACGACATGGCGGAGCCCGCCCGGGCGTTCAACCTGGGCACCGGGACCGGCACCTCCGTGCTGGAGCTGCTGAAGGCGTTCGAGCGGGCCGTCGGCCGCGAGCTGCCCTACGAGATCGGTCCGCGCCGGTCCGGTGACCTGCCCGCGTTCTGGGCCGACCCGACGCGCGCCAACACCGAGCTGGGCTGGCACGCCACGAAGACGATCGACGACATGTGCGCCGACACCTGGCGCTGGCAGTCCCAGAACCCCCAGGGGTTCCCGGGGAGCTGACCCAGCCTCCTCGGAAGTAAGTCGGGCCCGCGGCTGTCACAGCCGCGGGCCCGACGTCTCAGACCAGCGGGTTGTCTCAGACCAGCGGGTTGCCGACGGGCGGCGTCTCCAGGCGGTCGAAGTCGAGCTGGGGCACGCCGTCGTCCGGGTCGGTGTCCCGCGCGGACCGGGTCGCCGGGCGCCCGCCGCCGTCGGACGCTGAGCCGCCGGCTCCGGACCCGTTCCCGGACCGGGGTGCCGGCATCAGCAGGGGCCGCAGCTCCGCGCCGAGCGCCGGCCGCGAGTCGTTGCGGGGTGCCCGCTCGTTGGCCGCGGGCTCCTCGCGCACGGTCTGGCGCATCGTGCGGTCCACGGGGGCGGCGTGTGCCTCCTCGAAGGCGCGCACGATCGACCACGGGAGCCGGATGTAGCCCTCGACGTCGAACCCGTTGGCGATGGCCCAGGCGCGCATCTGCGCGGGTGTCGCGGCGCGGCGGCCGTCGGTGGGCTTCTTCGCCCCCGACTCGTCCACCAGCTTGGGGAACTCGACCGGCGTCGCCTCGACGATGGGCTCGATCACGGAGTCCCGGGGGCAGCCGATGGTGTCGGCGACCCGCCACAGCTCCTGGCGGGCCTCCAGGTGGTACCGGTCGGCCTCGATGGCCTGGTGCACCAGCGCGTCGAAGAACGCCTTGCGGGCGACGGCGGCGGCCTCGGGGGTCAGCCGGTACAGCGCCTCGGCCTCGGCCAGGCCGGGGTACGTCTCCGCCGTCAGACGGCCGTCCTGGAGCGTCTCCGCGAGCAGGGACAGGTAACCGTTGGTGCGCACGTCCGCGACCGCCGCGATGGCGTCGGCCAGCGGCTGACCGGCGAGCGTCGACAGGACGCTGGGGCCGCGCCGGCCGGGCCACGGCCGCGGGGCGTCCGGCGTCCGGGTGGCTCCCTGCGGCCACGGGTAGACCCAGGCACGGAGCGTGACCTGCAGCAGCTCGGGCAGGTCCGGCAGGCCGGTGGCGCTCTGCACGAACCGCGCCAGGAGGCCCGCCACGGCGCGGGCCTCGCTCAGGGGGCTCGAGTTCGGCGTACCGCCCTCGTACGGGACCCCTGCGGCGGTGCAGCAGTCCGACAGGCGGCGGTGCACCAGGCCGGGCAGGTAGTGGTAGCTCGCGTCGATGATCGTCAGCTGGGCCAGCGTGGGCAGCTCCCAGCCCAGGTGGGCCAGCTCGGACCGCAGGACCTCGATGCCCAGGCGCCCGTTGTGCGTCACGATCGCCATCTGCGACAGGCGCTCCCGCAGCGTCGCGGCGACGTCAGCCAGCGCGATCCACGCGCCGTCGGGGTGCAGCACGGCCGACCACTCGTCGACCACCCCGCCACGCTCGTCGACGCGCACGACGGCTATCTCCCGGAGCCGGGCGCCAGCCAGCTGGATCCCGGTGATCCGGGTCGACACCGCTGCATACGCGGGCTTGCCCACGCGTTCGTCCCTCGCCATGCGCGTCCTTTCTCGACCGCCGTGCCGCCGTTGGCGCGACGACGCGCCACAGCGTGCCACCTGCGCGAGAGTCCTGAAAGTGGAGATCGTACGAATATGTCGGATTCTGTGAAAATCACTACCAAAGATAGCGGACCGCCCCCCGATTATTAACACTTGTCGAGGGTGTTTGACCACCGTCTGGGCAGGGTACAAGGGGAGGTCATGATGCTGGCGAAGATCTCGGTCATGGACTGGCGAGCCATCGCGGCGCTCGCGTTCGCACTTCCGTACGTCGCGCTGGTCCTGCTGGGGGAGCGGTTCGGGTGGCTCCAGCTGTCGGCCTCCGACGCTCTGACCAGCCCCATCACCATCGTCGTCGTCGGTTGCCTCCTTGCGGGGGCAGGCCTCGCGCTGACCCCGGCGATCCAGGGCGCGTCCTATCCGATCCTCAACATCCTCGTCGGCGCGGCCCTGCTGGCCGGCTTCGGCTGGGCCGTGCTGGTGCTCGCCCAGGCGAGGTACGGGTGCGACCCGCTGAACGTCTTGCCGGGGTGCGGGTGATCTTTGGAAAGTTAGGGCCCTGGACGGATTCCTGAGGGCACGGGACATTTTCTCGTGCCGAGCGGCGTCCGGCGGGACACAATGCGAGCGTGTTCCAGCGTCCAGCCCACCACCGCGTCTCGAGCCGTGAGCTCGTCGCCCTCGGCACCGCCAGCCAGGTGCCGACCCGGACCCGCAACCACAACGGCTACGTGCTGTTCTGGGACGACGAGGTCATCCTGTTCGACCCCGGCGAGGGGTCGCAGCGCCAGATGCTGCACGCGGGCATCTCCGCGACGGCGCTGACCCGGATCGCGATCACGCACCTGCACGGCGACCACAGCCTCGGCCTGGCCGGCGTCGTGCAGCGCATCAGCCTGGACGCCGTGCCGCAGACGATCCCGGTCGTGTTCCCGGCGTCGGGCCGCCGCTGGGTCGAGAACCTGTGCGACTCCACCGCGTACTACCACCAGGAGCGGCTCGCCCTGCAGGGGCTCAGCCGCGACGGCGTCGTGTCCCGCGTGCCCGGCGAGCTGCACGGCCCGGCGGTGCTGCGGGCGGAGCGGCTGGACCACTCGCTGGAGGCGTACGGCTACCGCCTCGACGAGCCGGACGGCCGCCGTATGGACCCGGCCCGGCTCGCCGAGGCCGGCATCACGGGGCCCGACGTCGGCCGGCTCGCCCAGGAGGGCACGCTGCGCACCGAGCGGGGCGTGGTCCGGCTGGAGGACGTCAGCTCGCCGCGCCCCGGCCAGTCGTTCGCGTTCGTCATGGACACCCGGCTGTGCGACGCCGTGTGGAGCCTGGCCGCCGGCGTCGACATGCTCGTCATCGAGTCGACGTACCTGGACCGGGACAGCGGGCTCGCGCGCGACCACGGGCACCTGACCGCCCTCCAGGCGGCGACCGTCGCCGCGCAGAGCGGGGTGCGCAGCCTCGTGCTGACCCACTTCTCGCAGCGCTACACCGACCCCGCCGAGTTCGAGCGGGAGGCCCGCACGGTGTACGACGGCGAGCTCACCGTCGCGGCCGACCTGGACCGGGTCGCGGTGCCGCGACGGCGGTGAGGCCGGTGGTCGGTCAAGGTCGCCAGCGGTGGCGTCGGTGATGTGGGTGGTCTAGGCTTCTCGTGAAAGCCGGGGCAGGTCTCCCGGTTATAGTTCGGCCGCGGCCCTTTCAGTTCTCACTGGAGGGGCCGTTAGGCATTTCCGGAGTCGGTACTGGCATCTCGGCGATGATGTTCGACACCGTCTGGTGCGACACCAACCACTGGGCGGCTGACGGATCGACGGCTTCGAGTACCCGGCGCGTCGCCCTGAGGTGGCGCTTCACCACGGCGCCGCCGGGCAGGAGCGGTTCCAGGTGAGCGATGCGGTTGCGCAGGCGGTAGAGGCCGTCGACGTCCCGCACCAGGTCGGCGACGGGGCGGTCAAGGTGGGGAAATGCCATCGAAATGGCCGATCGCCACAGGAAGCGGCGTCCTGGGTCCTTGCTCGGCAGGAGGAAGCGCCAGGTGCCGAACATCATCTGCGCCAGGATGTCGTCGTGGGTGACAGCGCGCGGGCCGGTGCTGCAGTCCCTGACCGCGAGCGCCGCCCGGCGGGTCGCCTTGTCGATCTCGTCGCGCCGCACGACGCGCTCGATCAGGCGTGAAGGATCCAGGAGCCATTCCGCGGCGTGCGCACGGCCGGTCCGGGGGTCGATCTGGGTTGCGTTCCAGAGTCGCAGCTCGGCGTCCATGGCATTGCGGAGGAAGACCTCGACCAGGTGCAGCATCTTGTAGACGGCCGAGGACATCTCGACGTTCCACTGGTACAGCATGAGCGCCGCGCGGACGTTGCCTCCTGAGGCCCGCAGGTAGGGGGCGAGCCGGGGTGCGCTGAGCAGGGTGGCGACCGCGCGATGGTGGGTCGCGGTCAGGGTGGGGACGGCCATCGATGACTCCTCGGAGGTGGAACTGAATGCTCCCCAGGCTCGCAGAGATGGCGGCTCTTGGCATACGTTGGCGCAACTTGTTGCTTATACGCAACGGCACGCTGCGGTGCTTGACCTTCACCCTGGGGTAACGCCCACGCTCCTGGCACCGGCGACCGTCGCCGGGGACGAGGATGACGACGTGGAGCACCTGAGCATCGGCGAGTTCGCCCGCACCTCTGGCCTGACGGCCAAGGCGCTGCGCCTGTACGACGACCTCGACCTGCTCCGCCCGGATCGCGTGGACCCCTTCACCGGGTACCGGTGGTACGCGCCGGCGCAGCTCGACCGGGCGCGGCTGGTCGCGCGGCTACGCCTGATCGGTATGCCGCTGGCCCGCATCCGCGAGGTCGCGTCGGCACCCGCGGGCGTCGCCGCCGACCTGGTGCGCGCCTACTGGCGTCAGGTCGAGGCCGACACGGCCTCACGCCGCGACATCGTCGCCTCCCTCGTCCAGCACCTGCGCACGAAGGAGACCACCATGCACAACACCTCGGGCCCCACCCTCACGCCCCGCAGCGCCGCACGGCTCGGCCAGGGCGCCCGCCCCGCCCAGCAGGACGCCCTGCATGCCGGGCGCTCGCTGTTCGTCGTCGCCGACGGGTTCGGGCCGCACCGCAGCCCCGTCCCGGCCGGACTCGCGATCGACGCGTTCACGGCGCTGGACGGCCCCTGGCCGGAGTCCGACGGCGACCCCGCCGCCGCGCTGCGCGCCGCCTTCACGGAGGCACAGCGCGCGATCACCACGGAGGCCGCCACGCTGACCGACGCGCACCACTTCGGCACCACGGTCACCGCCGCTTTGCTGGTGGGCTCCACGCTGTTCAGCGCCCACGTGGGCGACTCCCGGCTGTGGCTCGTGCGGGACGGCCGGGCCGAACAGGTCACGCGCGACCACACGGTCGTCGCTGCCCTGATCGAGGAGGGCCGGCTCACCGAGGACGAGGCACGCTCGCACGCCGACCGCAGCCTGCTGAACCGGGCGCTCGTCCCGGCCGGGACCGGCGGGCACTCCGATGCCGGCCCGGACCTGACGTCGACGCCCGTGCGCCCCGGGGACCGACTGGTTCTGACGGGCGACGGCGTCCACGCGGTCCTGGATGCCGACCACGTCGCGGCACTCCTGACGCGCGACGGCGACCCGGACGTCGTCGGGCAGGAGATCGCGGACGCCGTCGAGGCGGCCGGGGCGCCCGACAACTACGCGGTGGTCGTCGTCGACCTGGACGCCTGAGTTTGCGCGCCTGAAGTTGGACGCGCGACCTGGACGCCCGTCCAGGTGATCCTGTCCACGGGCAGTTCTACCCGTTGACCTGCCCGTGGACCGGACCCACGATGCCGCACATGAGCAACCCGGTGAACCTCCAGGCCTGGGACGGCGCCGTCAACCTCCGTGACCTCGGCGGCCTCCCGCTCGAGGACGGCGGGACCACCGCGTCCGGGCGCGTGTGGCGGTCCGGCGCGCCCGAGCCGATGACGCCGACCGGCTGGGCGGAGGCCATCGATGCCGGGCTGACGACCGTCGTCGACCTGCGCAACGCCGCCGAGGTCAAGCAGGCGCGCGCCCTCCTGCCCGGCGCCGTGCCGCCCCGGGAGCTGGTCACGCGCCACACCCCGACGGAGGACCCCGGCGACCCGCACTTCCTGGAGACGTGCGGCCCCTGGCTGGACCACCCGCGCTCCTACGCGCCCAACATCGCGATGTACCCGCACCTGTTCGCGGGCGTGTTCCGCGCGGTCGCGGACGCCCCCGGGCCGGTGCTGGTGCACTGCGCGGCCGGCCGCGACCGCACCGGGATGATCACCGCGCTGCTGCTGTCCCTGACCGGCGTCGAGCACCGAGCCATCGCGGACGACTACGAGCGAGCCTTTCGTGGCACCACGCACCGCGGCGGCGGTGTTGCCTACGACGTCGAGCGGGGCGCCTGGGTGGAGCACCGCGGCGAGACCTGGACCGCGCGCCAGCTCGACGAGCGGGTCGGCGAGCGCCGCGCCGCCCTGCTGGAGTGGCTGGCCGACCTGGACCCGGTCGCCTACCTGCGGTATGCGGGGCTGGACGAGGGGCGCATCACGAGGCTGCGGGGGCTCCTGCGGCGGCCGCGCCTTCACGCGATTCCGGAGCCGACGTCGGAGCCGACCCCTCGGTGGGACGACCTGTCGAGCCCAGAGCGGGCCGCCCGGCCGGCAGCTCCAGCGTCATGAACACGCTGTTCGGGTCCAGGACGTAGCTCCCGAACGGACCACACTCGGCGAACCCGTGCCGCGTGTACAGGCGCCGGGCGGGCGCGAAGTAGTCCTGCGTCCCGGTCTCCAGGCTCACGCGCGCGTACCCACGCCGCTCGGCCTCAGCCAGGACGACGTCGAGCAGCGCCGAGGCGACGCCGCGGCCGCGCGCGGGACCGGCGGTGCGCATGGACTTGATCTCGCCCGACGTCCCGTCCAGCTCCTTGAGCGCCCCGCACCCGAGCAGCGTCCCGTCGTCGTCCCGCGCGGTCCAGAACGTGACGGACGGCGCGAGCAGCGCCGTGTGGTCCAGCGCGTGCACGCTCTCGGCCGGGGAGGTCGCGAACATGTCGGTGAGGTGCTCGTCGAGCAGGCGGCGCACGTCGTCCGCGGCGGGGGAGTCGGGGGAGATCTGCACGGCACCATCCTGCGGGGCGCTCGCGGGTGCGCCGTCCGCATGGCGGGCTCGTGTGGCGCACGTCACGTCCCGGGGGTATCAATCTCCAGGTGCGCGCACGCCCGTGCGCCTGTGCCGGCCGACGAGGGCCGGGGGACCGAGGAGAACAACGATGTCGCTGCCCAGCCCGAGCTACACCATCACCCTGCGCGTGGAGGTGGCCGCGTCGCAGCGCGCCACGAGCACGGTGGTAGCGGCGGTAGCCGACGCCGGGGGCGCCGTCATGGGCGTGGACATCGCCCACTCGACGTCGCACGGCCTGGTCGTGGACGTCACGTGCGACACGATCGACGCGGAGCACGGCGAGCGGGTCGTGGCGGCGGTGAACGCCATCGAGGGCGCGGAGGTGCTCAAGTCGAGCGACTCGACGTTCCTGATGCACCTGGGCGGCAAGATCGAGGTCACGAACAAGGTGCCCCTCAAGACGCGCCGCGACCTGTCGCGCGCGTACACGCCCGGGGTGGCGCGGGTGTGCCTGGCCATCGCGGACAAGCCCGAGGACGCGCGCCGCCTGACGATCAAGCGCAACACGGTCGCCGTCGTCACGGACGGCACCGCGGTGCTGGGCCTGGGCGACATCGGCCCGGCCGCGGCGCTGCCCGTGATGGAGGGCAAGGCGGCGCTGTTCAAGGAGTTCGGCGGCGTGGACGCCTGGCCGGTGTGCCTCGACACGACGGACACGGACGAGATCGTGCGGATCGTCAAGGCGATCGCGCCCGTGTACGGGGGCGTCAACCTCGAGGACATCGCGGCGCCGCGCTGCTTCGAGATCGAGGCGCGGCTGCGGGCCGAGCTCGACATCCCCGTCTTCCACGACGACCAGCACGGCACGGCGATCGTGGTGCTGGCGGCGCTGGTCAACGCGCTGAAGGTGGTGGGCAAGGACCTGGCGGACGTGCGGATCGTGGTGTCCGGCGTCGGCGCGGCGGGCAACGCCATCATCCGGCTGCTCAAGGCGCAGGGGGCGCGGCACATCGTGGCGTTCGGGCGGGACGGCGCCCTGCACCCGGGCGTGGTCACCGACGACCCGCACCGGCGCTGGCTGGTGGACAACACCAACGTCGACGGCTTCGCCGGGACGCTGCAGGAGGGTCTCAAGGGCGCCGACGTGTTCGTGGGGGTCTCGGCGGGCGGCATCCTGTCGGGCGCGGACGTGGCGCAGATGGCGCAGGACGCGATCGTGTTCGCGCTGGCCAACCCGACGCCGGAGGTGGACCCGCTGGAGGCGGCCGAGACCGCCGTCGTGGTGGCGACGGGGCGCAGCGACTACCCGAACCAGATCAACAACGTGCTGGCCTTCCCGGGCCTGTTCCGGGGGCTGCTGGACACCGGGGCCACGGACATCACCACCGAGCTGCTGCGGGTCGCCGCCGTCGCCATCGCGGAGGTCGTCGCGCCCGACGAGCTGAACAGCGCGTACATCATCCCGGGCGTGTTCGACCACCGGGTCGCGGACGCCGTGGCGGACGCCGTGCGCAAGCAGGCCTGAGCACGTCAGAGGCCCTGTCGGGCGGCGCTGTGCGCCGTCGGACAGGGCCTCGATGCCGAGCGTCCCAGGGGGACGGTCAGCCGATGCTGCCGATCGCCTGGTTCACGATGCCGCTGATGACAGCGGCGGTGCCGAGGACGAGGACGAGCAGGGCGCCGGTGGAGGCCACCAGGGGGATCCACCAGCGCACGGTCTCCGGCTGGGTGCGGCCGTAGAAGTGGCCGGGCTGCGCGGAGGTGGTGCGGTCGAGATAGGCGTCGTTGTTGCTCACACTGATACAGACGCACGGGGAGCACGAAACGATGCCCCACCGCCGATAACAGTTCGGGAACGTTCGTCCCGTCGCGGGACGGGACCGACATCCCGGGGGAGTTGAGGTCAGCGTGAAGAACATCGGGTTCCTGTCCTTCGGTCACTGGACACCGCATCCGCAGTCGGGCACGCGCTCGGCGTCGGACGCGCTGCTGCAGTCGATCGACCTGGCCGTGGCCGCCGAGGAGCTGGGCGCGGACGGCGCCTACTTCCGGGTGCACCACTTCGCGCGGCAGCTCGCCTCGCCGTTCCCGCTGCTGGCGGCGATCGGGGCGCGCACCAGCCGCATCGAGATCGGTACCGGCGTGATCGACATGCGCTACGAGAACCCGCTCTACATGGCGGAGGACGCCGGGTCCGCGGACCTGATCTCCGGCGGGCGGCTCCAGCTCGGCATCAGCCGCGGGTCACCCGAGCAGGTCATCGAGGGCTACCGGCACTTCGGGTACGAGCCCGCGGCGAAGGACGCCGGCGGCGCCGACCTGGCCCGCGAGCACACGGCCCGGTTCCTGGAGCTGCTCGACGGCGAAGGGTTCGCCGAGCCCAACCCGCGCCCCATGTTCCCCAACCCGCCCGGCCTGCTGCGCGTCGAGCCGCACTCCGACGGGCTGCGGCAGCGCATCTGGTGGGGTGCGGGCTCCCGCGCGACCGCCGAGTGGACCGCGGCGCAGGGCATGAACCTGATGTCCTCCACGCTGCTCACCGAGGACACCGGCGTGCCGTTCCACCGGCTGCAGGCCGAGCAGATCCAGCGGTTCCGCGACGCGTGGACCGAGGCCGGGCACGAGCACACCCCGCGCGTGTCCGTCAGCCGCAGCATCTTCCCGATCACCGACCAGCGCGACCGCCAGTACTTCGGCGCCGAGGTCTACAGCGAGGACCAGGTGGGCCACCTCGACACCGGGCCCGCCCGGTTCGGCAAGACGTACGCCGGCGAGCCCGACGAGCTGGTCGAGGACCTGCGCGCCGACGAGGCCATCGCGGCCGCCGACACGCTCCTGCTGACGGTGCCCAACCAGCTCGGCGTCGACTACAACGCGCACGTCATCGAGAACATCGTCAAGCACGTGGCGCCCGCGCTCGGCTGGCGCTGAGCGCGGCGTCGTCGTCCGTGCCCTGACGCGACCGGTGGGCGGGTGACGATCTCACCCGCCCACCGGCTGTCGGGCCGACGACGGCGGTGGGACGCTGCGAGGATGACCATCATCAGGACGCCCGAGCCCGCCCAGGCGACCGGCGCCTGGGCCGAGGGATACGCCGGGGACCTCAAGGAGCTCGGCTACGTGCCGAGCCACACCCGCGTCATGGCCACCAACCCGCAGGCGCAGCGCGCCTTCGAGGACCTGACTCGCGCGATCGTGCCGAGCATCGGCCTGCGCCTGTACGAGCTCGTCACCCTCGCCGCCGCGGGTGCCCTCGGGTCACGCCCCTGCCTCCTGGCCCACGGCCGCAGGTCCCGCACCGTGTTCGACGACGCCCAGCTCGAACGCATCGCCCTCGACTACCACGCCGCCGGCCTCACCGCGCTCGAGGTCACCGCCATGGAGCTCGCCGAACGCATCAGCACCGACGCGCAGGCGCTCACCGAGCAGGACACCCTGCGGCTGCGCGACCTCGGGCTCACCGACCGCCAGATCGTCGACGTCGTCCTGGCCGCCTCCGCCCGCAACTACTTCAGCCGGGCCCTGCACGCGCTCGCGGTCGAACCCGACGTACCGCCCGACCTGCCCGACAGCCTCCGGGAAGCGCTGCTCAGCGACCTGTGACGGCTCACGCGGCGCAGGGGTTCGCCTGTCCCGGACCGTCCAGGCCCTCCGCCCGGCTCGCCACCACCACGGGCGAGCTGTGCAGCACCAGGTCACGCACCTGCCCGAACGCGTCGCACCGCTCCATCAGGTACACCGCCGACCACGGACCCTGCGGACCACCGGCCGCCGACGCCAGCATCGAGCGCTGCGCCGTCCACCGCTCCCAGTGCCGCACGAACTCGTCCGGCTGCACCACGCGACCCCGGTCCAGCTGCCCGTCCAGCGCGTCCCCCAGGGACACGTCCACGGCCACCAGCACCGGGTCCCACCCGGACCACCGCGCCAGCAGACCCAGCAGGTCCCGCCGGCGTTCGCGGGTCGCGGTGTCGTGCAGCAGCAGCGGGTGGCCCGGCCGCGGACCCCGCACCAGGTACAGCACGGTCGCCACCGCGTGCAGTGCGTGCACCGCCCAGCGGTACGTCGCGTACGGCACCCACGAGGGCAGACGCGCGGCGATCCGGCGACGGTACCGGTCGGGATCGAGCACCACCGCACGCGGGATGTCGGCGCCGACGTGCGCCAGCAGGGTGCTCTTGCCCGCGCCCGGCACACCCCCCACGACGACCAGCAGCGCGGCGGCGGCCCCGTCGTCGGGGCGAGCGGCCCGGGCGGGCCAGGTGCTCAGTGCGGTCCGGGTGCGCGGGCCATGAACTGGGGCGGGTGTCGTCACGTGGTCCTCCATACGTAGGGGGCCGGGTGAGCAGCATCGCGCGAGCCGATCCGGAAACACCGGGAGCACCCTGGGAAGGCACTGGACCACGCAGACATCGGACAGTTGCTCGTTACCACCCCTACAACGGCTGAAAGGGTCCGATTTGTTCCCGCGCGGACGCCCCTGACGTGGCAACATCACACTCGTGACCAGCAAGACCGCCGACGCCGACCGCCTGCGCGACCTCGCCCTGCTGCGCCGCGTGCGTGACCGCATGGACCGCGACTACACCCAGCCCCTGGACGTCGCGGCGCTCGCGGCCGGGGTGCACATGTCGGCCGGCCACCTCTCGCGCCAGTTCAAGGCCGCGTACGGGGAGTCGCCGTACAGCTACCTCATGACGCGCCGCATCGAGCGCGCCATGATGCTCCTGCGCCGGGGCGACCTGAGCGTCACGGAGGTGTGCTTCGCGGTGGGCTGCTCGTCGCTCGGCACGTTCAGCACGCGGTTCGCGGAGCTGGTCGGGGTGCCGCCGAGCGTGTACCGCGACGACCCGGTGCTCGCGGGCGCCCAGGTCGACACGGCCGGCCTGCCCGCGTGCATCGCCAAGCAGGTGACCAGGCCCGTCAGGAATCGAGAAGCGCGAACCCCGGGACCGGACCTAGCGTGACTTTCATGAGCACAGAACAGAGCAAGAGCACCGGCCTGACCATCCACCAGACGTTCCTGCCGCACACCGACCCCGAGGCCTCCCTCGGCTTCTACCGGGACGCCCTCGGCTTCGAGGTCTTCCTCGACGTCGGGCAGGGGGCGATGCGCTGGATCACCGTCGGCCCCGCCGACCAGCCGGACACGTCCATCGTGCTGACCCCGCCGGGCGCCGACCCGGGCGTCACCGACGAGGAGCGGCGCACCGTCGCCGAGATGATGGCCAAGGGCACCTACGCCGCCGTCATCCTGGGCGCGCCCGACCTCGACGCGGCGTTCGAGCGGGTGCAGGCCAGCGGCGCCGAGGTCATGCAGGAGCCCGTCGACCAGCCGTACGGCTTCCGCGACTGCGCGTTCCGCGACCCGGCCGGCAACACCGTCCGCATCAAGCAGCTCTGAGCGGGCCGCCATGTGCGTCCCCGGGCTGGCGGCGTACCTGCGGGCGGCCGACGTCGGTGCGTCCGACGTCGAACCGTCTGACATCGGACCTGCCGCCATCGTCCTGATCCCGGACGGGCCCGTCGAGGGAGACCGGCCCGTCCTCGCCACAGCGCAGGTCACAGCACCAGCCACAGCGGGCGTCACCGCACCAGGTACCACTGCCACGGAAGGCCGAGCATGAACACGGCGAGCACCACGACCACCAGCAGCACCAGCCCGGCGGACGCGTCGTCGTCCGCCGCCCAGTCGTCGGCCACCCATCCGGCCGACAGCCACGACCTGATCCGGGTGCACGGCGCGCGGGAGAACAACCTCAAGGACGTGGACCTGGAGATCCCCAAGCGGCGCCTGACGGTGTTCACCGGGGTCTCCGGGTCGGGCAAGAGCTCGCTGGTGTTCGCGACCATCGCGGCGGAGTCGCAGCGGATGATCAACGAGACCTACAGCGCGTTCGTGCAGGGCCTGATGCCGTCGCTGTCGCGGCCCGACGTCGACCTGCTGGAGGGGCTGACCACGGCGATCGTCGTCGACCAGGAGCGCCTGGGTGCCAACCCCCGCTCGACGCTCGGCACCGTGACCGACACCAACGCGCTGCTGCGGCTGCTGTTCAGCCGGCTGGGCACGCCGTCGGCCGGTCCCGCGGTGGCGTACTCGTTCAACATCCCGGCCCGTAAGGCGAGCGGTGTGATGACGTCGTCCACGGGCGAGAAGCAGATCGTGCGCGAGGCCGTCTACCACGGGGGCATGTGCCCGCGGTGCGAGGGCCGGGGCACGGTCTCGGACATCGACCTGAGCGAGCTGGTCGACGAGGACAAGTCGCTCAACGAGGGCGCCATCACGGTGCCCGGGTACAAGGCGGGCGGCTGGTCGGTGCGGTTCTTCACCGAGTCGGGGTACCTCGACGGCGACAAGCCGGTGCGCGACTACACGGAGACGGAGCGGCACGACTTCCTGTACCGCGACGCGACCAAGCGCAAGATCGGCGGCGCGAACCTGACCTACGAGGGCCTGGTGCCTCAGGTGCGGCGCTCGATGCTGACCAAGGACCGCGACGCCCTGCAGCCGCACCTGCGGGCGTTCGTGGACCGGGCGGTCACGTTCATCACGTGCCCGGACTGCGGCGGCACGCGCCTGGCGCAGGCTGCGCTGGCCTCCCGGATCAAGGGCATCAACATCGCCGAGGCGTGCGCGATGCAGATCGGCGACCTGGCGGACTGGGTGCGTGGCCTGGACGAGCCGTCGCTCGCGCCGCTGCTGAGCAACCTGGGCAACCTGCTGGACAAGTTCGTGGAGATCGGGCTGGGCTACCTGTCGCTGGACCGGCCCTCGGGCACGCTGTCCGGGGGAGAGGCGCAGCGCACCAAGCTGATCAGCCACCTCGGTTCCGCGCTGACGGACATCACGTACGTGTTCGACGAGCCGACGATCGGCCTGCACCCGCACGACATCCAGCGGATGAACGACCTGCTGCTGCAGCTGCGGGACAAGGGCAACACCGTGCTCGTCGTCGAGCACAAGCCCGAGACGATCGCGATCGCCGACCACGTCGTCGACCTCGGGCCGGGCGCGGGCAGCGACGGCGGCACGGTCTGCTTCGAGGGCACCGTCGAGGAGCTGCGCTCCAGCGGGTCCCTGACGGGCCGGCACCTGGCGGACCGGGCGGCGCTGAAGGACTCCCCGCGTACCGCCACGGGCGCGCTGGAGATCCGGGGCGCGAGCACCCACAACCTGCGCGACGTCGACGTCGACGTGCCGCTGGGCGTGCTGTGCGTCGTCACGGGTGTCGCCGGGTCGGGCAAGAGCTCGCTGATCCACGGCAGCCTCGCCGGGCGCGACGGCGTCGTCGTGGTGGACCAGTCGGCGATCAAGGGCTCGCGGCGGTCCAACCCGGCCACCTACACCGGGCTGCTGGAGCCGGTGCGCAAGGCGTTCGCCAAGGCCAACGGCGTCAAGCCGGCGCTGTTCAGCGCGAACTCCGAGGGTGCGTGCCCCACCTGCAACGGCGCGGGCGTGGTCTACACGCAGCTCGGGTTCATGGACACCGTGGCGACCACCTGCGAGGAGTGCGAGGGCAAGCGGTTCCAGGCGGCGGTCCTGGACTACCACCTGGGCGGCAAGGACATCGCGGAGGTGCTGGCGATGTCGGTGGCCGAGGCCGAGGAGTTCTTCTCCGCCGGGGAGGCGCGCACACCGGCGGCGCACAAGATCCTGGCGCGTCTGGCCGACGTCGGGCTGGGGTACCTGAAGATCGGGCAGCCGCTGACGACGCTGTCCGGTGGCGAGCGCCAGCGCCTCAAGCTCGCCACCCACCTGGCGGAGGACGGCGGCGTGTACGTGCTGGACGAGCCGACGGCGGGCCTGCACCTGGCCGACGTCGAGAACCTGCTGGCGCTGCTGGACCGGCTGGTCGGGTCGGGCAAGTCGGTGGTGGTGATCGAGCACCACCAGGCCGTGATGGCGCACGCGGACTGGATCATCGACCTGGGCCCGGGCGCGGGGCACGACGGCGGGCGCGTGGTCTTCGAGGGCACGCCGACGGACCTGGTGGCCCAGGCCCGCGCGGGCGAGCCGACGCTGACGGGCCGTCACCTCGCGGACTACGTCCAGGCGCCGTGACGTGTCAGACGTACAGGTCCCTGGAGGGACCTGTACGTCTGACACGTCAGCGCATCTGACACGTCAGCGGTTGGCGCGCACCAGGCCCGACTCGTAGGCGCAGACGACCATCTGGGTGCGGTCGCGCAGGGCGAGCTTGTTCAGGATGCGGGAGACGTGCGTCTTGACGGTCTGCTCGGCGAGGTGCAGCTCGGTGGCGATCTCGGCGTTGGACCGGCCGGCGGCCACGGCCTTCATGACGTCGAGCTCGCGGTCGGTCAGGGAGCCCAGGGTGGCGTCGGCCGACGCCGGTGCGGCCGGGCGGGCGGCGTAGTCGGCGATCAGCGCCCGGGTGATCCGCGGGGACAGGAGCGCCTCGCCGGCCGCGACGATGCGGACGGCGTGGGTCAGCTCCTCGGGCGGGGAGTCCTTGAGGAGGAACCCGCTGGCGCCCGCGCGCAGGGCGGAGAAGACGTACTCGTCGGCATCGAACGTGGTCAGCATGATGACCTTGGGCGGGGTGCCGGGCATCGCCATGATGGTGCGGGCCGCGTCCAGGCCGTTGACCTTCGGCATGCGGATGTCCATCAGCACGACGTCGGGCTGCACGCGGCGCACGACCTCGCTGATGCCGGCGCCGTCGTCGCTCGTGCCGACCACCGTGATGCCGTCGTGGGCGTTCAGGAGGGCCTCGAACCCGGCGCGGATCATCGACTGGTCGTCGACGATGAGCACGCGGATGTCGCGCGCGGAGGCGTCGGGCACGGGTGGCATGGGGACAACCTAACCGAGAGACGAAAGTATGACGGCGGGTCCGTCGTACGGGTGACGCGCCGGGCGGGGGCCAAGGCTTAGCCTGCGGGTGATGGATCACCCAACCCCGACGCCGCGACGACGGCTGCGCGCCCTGACCCGGCTGGACGTCAGCGCCGTCTCGATCGCCCGGCGCGAGGTCGTGTGGCTGTGGTCCGTGGTCTCGTTCATCGCGGTGACGCTGGTCGCCGTCGGCTGGCCGGTGACCGCGTCCGGCTACGGCACCCACCCCGCGGCGGCCATGGCGTTCACGCTGGTCAACTGCGCCGCCGCGATCCTGGCGGTGCGGTGGCCCTGGGCCGGGCTCGGCGCGTCCGTCGCGGGCTCCCTGGCGCTGATGGTCGTCACCGCCGGGGCGGCGCCCGAGTGGCCGTGGCCGTGGCCGGTCACCGTGCTGCTCGCGCACTGCCTGACGGTGTTCGTGCTGGCCCTGCGCCACTCCTGGTACTGGGCGGCGTCCCTGTGGTCCGTCGGCGCGATGCTGACCGTGTGGGCACCCGCGATCCTGAGCGACGGCGGGCACCCGTCCGCGTTCGCCAACGGCGTCGTGCTGGTCTCGCTGAGCGGCGGGTTCGCCCTCGTCGGCGTGATCATGCGGCTGTGGAGCCTGAGCGTGCTGCGCATGGAGCAGGCCGAGCGGCTCAGCGCCGCCGAGACAAGCCGCCGGCGGGAGCTGGAGGAACGCAACCGGATCGCCCGCGAGCTGCACGACGTCGTCGCGCACAGCATGTCGGTCATCACCGTCCAGGCCTCCACGGCCCGCTACCGGCAGCCCGGCCTCGACGAGGCGGTGCAGAGCGAGTTCGAGGAGATCGCCGCGTCGTCCCGGCGTGCGCTGAGCGAGATGCGCGGTCTGCTCGGCATCCTGCGCGGCCACGACACCGCCCCCACCGCACCGCTGCCCGGCCTCGCCGACGTCACGGGGCTGATCGAGTCCACCCGCGCCTCCGGCGCCGAGATCACGTACGACGGCGCGGACACCGGCTCAGACTCTGAGGATGGCACCGAGGACGGCACCGCAGAGGGCACCGAGGTGTCCGAGGTCGTCGGGCTCACCGCGTTCCGCGTGGTCCAGGAGGCGCTGAGCAACGCCCTGCGGCACGCCCCGGGCTCCGCCGTCACCGTACGTATCAGCGGCGACGGCCACGAGCTGCGCGTCGTCGTCACCAACACGCCCCCCGGCCGCGACGACGAGCCCACCCCGGGCGCCCGCCTCGGCCTGGCCGGCATCCGCGAGCGCGTCGCGGCGATCGGCGGGACCGTCACCGCGGGCCCCACGCTCGACGGCGGCTTCGAGGTCACCGCCACCCTGCCCGTCGAGGACGCCGACCCACTACCTGCGTAGGGGGTGAGTTTGGCTCCTGCGGGGGACGCGCGGCACCACACCGCGTTCCTAGGTTGACGCCCATGACGACCGAAGCCCCGCCCCGCCCGGCCCGCCAACGACGCACGGCCCGCAACGCGCAGACCAACGACTACTTCGAGCTCGTCGAGCGCGCCAACGCCGCGGGCCTCATGGGGCGTCGCGTCGGCTGGTACGTCGGCCGCACCATCGGCTTCGCCGCGGCGCTCGCGGTCGGGTTCACGCTGCTGCTCACCCTGGGCGACACGTGGTGGCAGCTCGCCGTCGCGGCCTTCTTCGGCATCGTGTTCACCCAGGGCGCCTTCCTCGCGCACGACGGCGGGCACCAGCAGATCTTCGCCACGGGCAAGCACAACGAGTGGTTCTCCCGGATCATCGGCAACCTCGGCGTCGGCCTGAGCATCGGCTGGTGGAACCGCAAGCACAACAAGCACCACGGCAACCCCAACGTGATCGGCAAGGACGGCGACATCGACACGGGGGCGCTCGTGTTCGTGCCGGGGGAGGAGGTCGGGCGCACCGGGTTCCTCGGCTGGGTGACGCGGCGCCAGGGCTGGCTCTTCTTCCCGATGCTGGCGCTGTTCGGTCCGGTGCTGCACGCCAAGTCGGTCCAGACGCTCGCCACGACCCCGGGGATCAAGCACCGCGCGGCGGAGAGCGTCATGCTGGGCATCCGGCTGATCGGCTTCCCGACCCTCGTCTTCCTGACCCTCGGTCCGGTGCTCGGCCTGGCGTTCCTGCTGGTCCAGCTCGCCACGTTCGGCGTCTACATGGGTGCCACCTTCGCCCCCAACCACAAGGGCATGCCGCTGCTGCCCAAGGACAACAGCGTCGACTTCCTGCGCCGCCAGGTCCTCACCTCGCGCAACATCCGCGGCGGCTGGTTCGTCGCCTGGGCCATGGGCGGCCTCAACTACCAGGTCGAGCACCACGTCTTCCCGCGGATGCCCAGCGTCAACCTGCGCCAGGTGCGGCCCATCGTGCAGGAGTTCTGCGCCGAGCGCGGCATCCCCTACACCGAGACCGGGCTGCTCGAGTCCTACAGGATCATCGTCAACTACCTCAACCGCGTCGGCCTGGGGTACGCCGACCCGATGGACTGCCCGATCGTCGCGCAGTACCGGTAGGCCTTCAGCAGGTCCGGGGTACCAAGGTAGGGGCGGGCCGGCTCAGGCGGTCGCGCGGACGACGACGTCCAGCGCCGCCGGGCCCCGGCCCGTCAGCCGCAGCACCTCGTCCGACACCACGCCCCACCGGTCCTGCCGGACCGACGCGAACATGCCGGAGTACGCGTACGTCCACCACGGGTCCTCGCCGGCCCTGGCCAGCTCCTCGGCCAGGACCGGCGGCGGCACGTCGGTGTACCGCACCGCCCGGCCCGCGATCCCGCTCAGCACCTCCGCCACGGCGTCGAGGGACAGCGACACCGGCCCCGACAGGTCGTGGGCCCGCCCACTCGGCGGCAGCAGCGCCAGCGCAGCCAGGCACCGCCCGACGTCGGACCGCGAGACCAGCGACACCCGGCCCTGCCCGGCCGGGACCCGCAGCTCACCCGAAGCCAGCGCCGGCCCCAGGAACGCCGCGAAGAACTCCGTGAACAAGGACGCCCGCGCGAACGAGAACGGCAGCCCGCTGCCCTCCACCAGCCGCTCCGTCCACCCGTTCGTGAACGCGTAGCAGAACGGCGACGCCGGGTCCGCGTCCACCCCGCTCAGGTACACCACGTGCCCCACCCCGGCGTCCGCGGCGGCCCGCACCACGTTCTGGTGCTGCACCAGCATCCTGGCCGCCTCACCGTCCCCGGACACGAACACCAGCACGTCCACGCCCTCCAGCGCCGCCACCAGCGACCCCGGGTCGTCGTAGTCCCCACGCACCGCGGAGACCCGGCCGGACCGCGCCGCCCGCCGTGCCGCCTCTGACAGCAGGGCAGGCACCGCCTCCGGACGACGCGCGAGCGCCACGACCTCCGGCCCGGCGCTCGCGGCCAGGAGGCTGACGACCTGACTGCCCACGGTGCCGGTCGAACCGGTGACGGCGATCCTCACGCGGGTCAGGCTACGCGGGGGGACTGACACGGCAGTGGCCTGGCAGGACGGGGGGCTACGCGACGGCGTCGAGCACGGCCAGCTCGTCCGCCGTCAGCCGCAGGGCGCTCGCGGCGACGTTCTCCTCGAGGTGCGTGACGCTGCCCGTCCCGGGGATCGCCAGGACGTGCGGGCCGCGGTGCAGGGTCCAGGCCAGCCGCACCTGCGCCGGGGTCGCACCGTGCGCCGCCGCGACGGCCGCGACCTCGGCTGTCCCGGTCTCGTCCGGGCCGCCGGCGGGCGAGGCGCCCGGGACGGCCGCGCCGACGGCGAAGAACGGCACGAACGCGATGCCGCGCTCACCGCACAGAGCGAGCACGTCGTCGTCCTCCCGGTTCGTCAGGCCGTACTGGTTCTGCACGCACACCACGGGGGCGATGCCGAGCGCCTCGGCGAGCTGCCCGGCGAGCACGTTGGAGACGCCGAGGTGCCGCACCAGGCCCGCCTCGCGCAGCTCCGCGAGCGCCCCGAAGTGCTCCGCCAGGGAGTCGGGCTCGCGTCCCTCGCCGGCCATGCGGGTACCCCAGCGCAGGTTGACGACGTCCAGGTGGTCGCGGCCGAGCTGGCGCAGGTTCTCCTCGACCTGGGCGCGGAGCTCGTCAGGGCGCGCCATCGGCTCCATCGCGCCGTCCCGGGAGCGGGCGGGGCCTACCTTCGTGGTGATCACCAGGTCGTCCCCGTACGGCTGCAGGGCGGTGCTGATCAGCTCGTTGGCCGAGCGCGTGGGCGTGAAGTAGAACGCGGCGGTGTCGATGTGGTTCACGCCGAGCTCGACGGCGCGGCGCAGCACCGCGAGCGCCGAGTCCCGGCTGCGCGGCGCCTCGTCCCAGGGCATGCCCATCAGGCGCATGGCGCCGAGCCCGATGCGGTTCACGGTGCGGTCGCCGAGCTGCCAGGTGGTGGGGGTCGTCACGGTGGGGTTCGTCGTGTTCGAGGTCGTGTCTGTGGTCATACGGCCAGCGTGCCGCCGGGCTCGCCCGAACCCACGGCGATGGCAGGTTGTTGCCGCCTCCGGGGTGCGCCTGGTGTCCTGTCGTGCCGCCGGGCATGATCGAAGGCATGCAGACGGGGGAGATGGTCACCATCGTGCACGGCGAGCGCGAGCTCCTGGAGCGCACGGGGCACCTGCTGGCGTCCGCGACCGACGTCGCCTGCGCCGCCAACGACCTCGCCACCTGGGCCAGGGCCCAGGCGTCCGGCGAGCTCGCCGAAGCGATCCGCACGCGTCGGCCCAGCGACGTCCGCATCCGCAAGGTGTACCGCTCCGCCCTGCTCCTGGACCCTGTCGCCGCCCAGGGCCTGGCCCGCGACCGCGACCGGCACGGCGCGCAGATCCGCATCACGGGCGACGAGATCAACGAGACGATCATCCTGGACCGCCGCCTCGTCATCCTGGCCGGCGACGTACGCGCCGGGCAGCGCAGCTACAGCGTCATCACCCAGCCCGAGACCGTCCAGGGCGTCACGTCGCTGTTCGAGGCCGCCTGGCGGTCGGCCACCGACCTCGACGTCTACGACACCCGGATCGCCGAGATCCGCCGGCTCGCACCCCAGGTCCTGGACCTGCTGAGCCAGGGGGTCAAGGACGAGACCGCGGCCCGCACCCTGGGCCTCGGCGTGCGCACCTACCGCCGCCGCGTCGCCGAGCTCATGGACGCCCTGGGCGCCGGGTCACGCTTCCAGGCAGGAGTCCGGGCCCGGGAGCTCGGGCTCGTCTGACCCGGTCTCCGACGGCGGTCGCACGGGACGCTGGTCGGACGCGGACCGGCGGGCATGTCAGTGGCTGGTGCAAGACTCCCCACGTGACCGAACGCGCCCCCGTACCCGTCGACGTCGTCCACCGGATCGCCGCGATCCTCGAACGCCTGCCCGAGTGCCGGGAGCACGACGCCTGGACCGGCGTCGCCTGGAAGACCCGCGACGCCACCGTCGCCCACGTCTTCGGCGGCGAGGACGGCCTGGTCCGCGTCACCTTCCGCGCCGAACCCGACGAGGTCCACGCCTTCCAGCACATCGGCCCCCAGTACTTCAAGGCCGACTGGGGCAGCAACGTCGTCGGCGTCGTCCTGGACCAGCACACCGACTGGGACGAGCTCACCGAGCTCCTCACCGACTCCTACTGCATCCAGGCACCCGACCACCTCGCCGCACAGGTCGACCGCCCGGGCATGCCCGACGCCGGGTGAGTAGCCTCGACGCATGAGCAACCGCGAAGCCGTCGAGACCTGGATCCGCGACTACGAACGACTCTGGCGCACACCCGGCACCGACGGCCTCGACCGGCTCTTCACGGCCGACGCCACCTACCTGACCTCACCCTGGGCCGAGCCCATCACCGGGCTCCCGGCGCTCGCGGAGTTCTGGGAGAGCCACCGCGACGGTCCGGACGAGGAGTTCACCCTGACGGCCCAGGTCATCGCGGTGGACGGCCCGACGGCGGTGGTGCGGGCGAGCGTGGAGTACCTCGAGCCGGGGGACCGGTGGCGGGACCTGTGGGTCCTGGAGCTCGACGTCGACGGTCTGTGCGCCGCCTTCGAGGAGTGGCCGTTCGCCCCGGGTCTGGAGGGCCAGCACAACGGTCAGTAACCCTGCTTCCTGGCGACGGCCGACGCGGGCCGGGCTCCCGCCCGGATCTCGGTCAGGGCGGCGTCCAGGGCGCCCACGACGTCGGACGGCAGGGTCAGGCCGGAGACGTGCGGCGTGACGGTGACGTCGGACCGCCGCCACAGGGGCGACGACGCCTCCAGCGGCTCCCGCTCGACGACGTCCAGCGTCGCGTGGCGCACCGTGCCGTCGTCGAGTGCGTCCAGCAGCGTAGACGTGCGGACGGCCGAGCCGCGGCCGATGTTGACCAGGTGCACGCCGTCGAAGGCGCGCAGCAGCCCGGGCGTGACCAGGCCGTCGGTGTGTGGCGTGTGGGGGAGTGCGAGGACGAGCACATCTATACGTGTCGGGTCGAACGGTGTCGTGTCGAGTCGTGCTGCGCCGTCGCGCGTTCCGTCGGGGCCTTCGCCGGAGAATGCCTGGGCGAGGGGGAGTGCGGCGTCGAATGCGTCGTCGGGCCGGCCGCTCCGGCTCAGCCCGACGACGCGGTACCCGAGGCCGCCCAGCGACCGGGCGATCGCCGCGCCCATGGCGCCGGTGCCCAGCACGACGGCCTCGCCACGCGCGGGCGCGACGGGCGGGTTCGACGCGTCCCAGGCCGCCGTCGCCGACTGCGTCAGGTACCGGGCAACCTGCCAGCGCTCCGCGAGAACCCAGGTCAGCACGTACTCGGCGATGCGCCCTGGCATCGTGCCGGTGGTGCGGGTCAGGAGCACGCCGTCGGGCAGGGCGGGCGCCAGGTGCTCGACGCCGGCAAAGGGGGAGTGGACCCACGCTGAGCCTCCCGCCTGTCCTGGATCGGTAGTGATCGCGAGTGTCGCGTCGCGCTCGGTGACCTCCAGCCCGTGCGCGCGGGCCCATCCGTCGAGGGCGTCGCGCCAGGTGGGGTCCACACCGTCGCCGAGGCGCACGGTAGGACGACGGCGGAGCGCGTCGGCCAGCGCATCCACATCAGGTTCACGGGCGTCGGGTCCAGGCGTCATGCGGCGATTCTGCCTGGAGGAGCGCGCGGCTCCGTTATGTCAGCGAGCCGGGGTTGCCGGTCGGAGCGCCGATCTTCGGTGAGGAGCCTCCAGAAGCCCGTCAGGGCGTCAAAGTGACGAGGCGATGCCTGCTGGCATGGCTCGGAGCCCGACGACGATCACATCCCGACCACGCTGCACGGAGCACGCACAGCACAACGCGCTCGTACTGCAGGCTGGAGCACCCAGGCGGCTCGACGTCGATCACCACGAGCACCACGAGGTCGAACTTCGCGCCCCGCAGGGTGCGCACACGGCACAGAATCAGCTTCAGAACCGGCACAGATGCTGAGATCTCGCCATTCTGGGCTAGATCCGATAATGCACATTATGTCATTTCGGCGTGGAGGCGACGCGCAGACAGGTCCCCCGATGACGGCGGCACTCTGCGTCCAGGCCGGCAGTCTGCCGCGCAAAGTTGGCACTCTGCACCGAGGTCGGTCCAGGCCTGTGCCGACCTCGACGCAAACTGCCGACCCCCAATACGGACTGCCGACTCTGTGCGGCAGGCTGCCGACCCGAGCGGCTGAGGCGGCTGGTGATCGCAGGCCTACGCCATGCATCTGCTGCCAGGACCTGACTGGTTCCGGCAGAAACTGCATGGTCCGACACGGGGCTAGACGCGGCTCACCGGCGGCCGCGCCGTGCACCGGCCCAGAGCTGGCGCGTGGCCCGATCCATGGCCTTGCGCGACCCCTACCCGCCCGCTGAGTCAGAGCTTTGTGCAGCCCTTGGCCCCGCCCCTGATGCGAGATCCGTCGCCGAACCGGTCGGTTGCGTCGAGACCGGTCCACCGACCGACCGGTCTCGACGCAACCGACCGAAGCCATGCGAACACCGGGCCGGCGCCCGAGCGCCCAACCGGCACCTACTGGCTCAGCTCGCCCCACCCCTACCCCAGATGCCGGGCCGCACCTCTAAAGCATTGTGTATAGCGCAACACAACTGTTTTCAAAAACCAGGTAAGATCACCACGGTAGCAGGCGAGAAATCTGCGGCGGCTCCCCTGCTACCGGGCATACGCTCCGAGACGATGAACCTCGCCGGGATACTCGCCGCCTCCACGAGCACAGCCGTCCTCGTGGAGGGCGAGAGCGACCGCGCGGCCGTCGAGGCCCTCGCCGCACGACAGGGCCTCCCCCTCGCCCGCCGTGGTGTGCAGGTCATCGCCATGGGCGGCATCACCAACATCGGTCATCACCTCGTCGCCCTGGTGGACCTGCCGCCGAACGCCACGAGAACCATCCGGATCGGCGGCCTGTACGACGCCGCCGAGGAACGCTTCGTGGTCAAGGGCCTCGACCGCGTCGGGCTCCGCCCCGCGGCGTCGACCACTCCCCTGTCCGAGCACGGCTTCTTCCGGTGCGACCGGGACCTCGAGGACGAGCTCATCCGGGCGGTCGGCGTCGACGCGTTCGTCGAGCTCATCGCGGCCGAGGGCGAGCGGCGCAGCTTCGAGCGCCTCCAGGGCCAGCCGGTGCAGCGTGACTGGACCGTCGCCCAGCAGCTGCACCGGTTCCTCGGCAGCAAGGCCGGCCGCAAGGAGTACTACGGGCGGCGCCTCGCCGAGGTGCTCCCCCTGGACCGCATACCGGAGCCCCTGGAGGCGCTGCTGCGCTGGGCGGCCTGAGGAACCAGCCGACAGGAGAAACGAGCCGTCAGTCCCGCCCTGGGTCGAGCACCACCATCCCGGCGCGCGGCGCGGTGTCCATGGTCGGCAGCAGCTCCGCCGCCTCCTGCAGGCCCACGACCCGGTCGAGCAGGTCCTGCGGGCGCAATGCCCCCGAGGCCACCAGGTCGAGCATCTCCGGGTAGTCGACGGCGGCCATGCCGTGGCTGCCGAGCACGTCGAGCTCCCAGCCGATCACGCGCCCCATCGGCACGCGCGGGCCGCCGTCGACGGGCGGGAAGAGGCCGACCTGCACGTGCCGGCCACGGCGTCGCAGGCTCAGGATCGCGTCGGCGCACGTCCGCTCGCTCCCGACGGCGTCCACCGCGACGTGCGCACCGCCATCGGTCACCTGGTGCACGACGGCGGGGACGTCGAGCCCGTCGGCCAGCACGGTGCGCTCGGCGCCGGCCCGGCGGGCGGCCTCCAGGGCGCCCTCGGACCGGTCGACGGCGACGACGCGCGCCCCACGCGCCACGGCGATCATCACGGCGCTGAGCCCGACGCCGCCCGCACCGACGACCACCACCCACTCCCCTGACTGGACCCGCGCCCGGCCGGTCACGGCCCGGTAGGCGGTGGCGAACCGGCAGCCGAGGCTCGCCGCGGCCTCGAAGGACACGTCGTCGGGCAGGGCCACGAGGTTGGCGTCGGCGGCGTTCAGCACGACCAGCTCCGCGTACGAACCCCAGTGCGTGAACCCGGGCTGCGTCTGGTCGGGGCAGACCTGGGCCTGCCCGGTGCGGCACCACTCGCAGGTGCCGCAGCCGCTCACGAACGGCACGGTGACCCGGTCGCCCTCGCGCCACCGGGTGACGCCCGCCCCCACCTTCTCCACGGTGCCCGCCAGCTCGTGGCCGGGGACGTGCGGCAGGGCGGGGATGTCGGTGTCGTGACCGGCCCACGCGTGCCAGTCGCTCAGGCACAGCCCGGTGGCGTGCACGCGCACGACGCCGCCGCCGTCGGGGGCCGCCGGGTCGGGGACCTTCCGCACGGAGGTGGGGCCCTGGAACTCGTCGAAGAGGATCGCTCGCACCGACGGATTCAACCACGCGACGCTGACACCCCCGGGCGCCCTCACTCCCCCGACAGCAGCCGCAACACCGGGGTGAACGCGTCCACGAGCTCCTCGGACACCACGAAGTAGGAGACGCCGAGGCGCTCGCGGCGCTCCCGGAGCTGGTCGGCCATCTCCTGCGGCGACCCGCTGACCACGGACACCGCTCCCCTGGCCGCGAGCGCCGCGGGGTCGATGCGGTCGGCGAGGTAGCGGGGTACGGCGTCGCCGACGGCCATGAGGTTGATGTTGAGCTCGACGGGTGCGTCCCGGCCGGCGGTGGTGGCGGCGTCGTGCAGGAGCGTGACGAGTGCGGTGGCGGTGGGTGCGTCGGCGTCGAGCGGGATGCCGAGGGCGACGGTGTCGGCGTGCTGTGCGGCGAGGGTGAGCATGCGGGGGCCGCCGGCGCCGATGAGGAGCGGTACGTGGGGCAGGTCGGTGCCGTGCGGGAGCACGGAGGCGTCGGTGGTGGTGTAGTGCTCCCCCGTGGTGGTGACGGCCTGGCCGGCGAGGAGGCGGCGGATGATGTCGACGGACTCGGCCAGGCGGGAGACGCGGACGCCGGGGCGGTCGAACGTGCGTCCGATCATGGCGTCGTCGGGGCCGGTGCCGGGGTGGCCGGCGCCGATGCCGAGCTCGAAGCGCCCGTCGGACAGGACGGCGAGGGTGACGGCGTCCTTGGCGACGAGCACGGGGTGGCGGAAGTCGTTGGCGAGGACGTAGGTGCCCAGGTGCAGGCGGGTGGTGACGGTGGCGGCCGCGGCGAGCAGGGGCAGCACGGACAGGCCGTGGGCGATGCTGTCGGGTGCGACGAGGGTGTCGAAGCCGAGGCTCTCCACGTGTCGTGCGTGGTCCAGCCAGGCGGTGCCCGTGCGTGCGGGGGTGGCGACGACGCCGAAGCGGAACGGGGTGCTGGCGGTCATGGGTGTCTCCGTCCTGGGCTTGTCTCCTGTCCAGGTAACCCTCGGCCCCCGGCGGCCGCCAGCGCATTCGCCGGTGGGCGAAGCCGCGACCGCGCACCCGACGTGCTCCGTCGCAGGTCAGCGCCATATTCCGGCATATCGGGAGTGTCAGTGGCCCCGTCTAGGGTGACGGTCATGGTCGCTCCTCCGCGCCTCGAGCGCATCACCGTCGACGAAGCCGCCCGCCGTTACCTGGCCGCGGTCGAGGTCGAGACGATCCGTGGGGTCCTGTCCCCCGCCACCGCGCGCAGCTACACGCGTGACGTGACGGAGTTCGGGCGGCTGACGGGCCGCGAGCGCATCCTGGACGACGTGACGGGCGGGGACGTCGACACCGTGCTGGTGCGGTACCAGTCCGCGCCCGACGCCCGCTACACGGACCCGGACCGCAAGCCCGGCCCCGGGCGCAGCACGGCGACGGTCAACCGGTTCCGACAGTCGGTGACGCGGTTCTTCGCGTACGCGGCGCGGGAGTGCTGGGTGCAGGCCGACCCGATGCAGTGGGCCGCGCCGCCCGCGAAGGTGCGCGGCACCCTGCGTACGGCCCGGACGGCGCTGTCGGCGGGTGCGGCGCGCAGTCTGCTGACCTCCCCGGCGTCGGACACCCCCGCGCGCACGGACCAGGACCTCGCGCTACGGGACCGGCTGGTGGTCGCCCTGCTGCTGGTCCTGGGCCCGCGGGTCTCGGAGCTGGCCCGCACGGACGTGGACGACGTCGCCCGTGAGCCGGAGCGCACCACGTGGCGCATCCGCGGCAAGGGCGGCAGCACCCGCACGGTGACCCTGTCCCCGCCGCTGGCCCGCGCCCTGGACGACTACCTCACGCACCTGCGGCCCACCCTGGCCGCCAAGCGCCCCCGGGACGACGACGCGCAGCGCGCCCTGCTGCTGTCCTGGCGGGGCCGGCGCATCGACACCCAGGCGATCCGCGCCCTGCTGGCCCGTGCCGTGCGCCGCATGCCCGCTCCTTACCAGCGTGAGGCCACCCCGCACGCCCTGCGGCACACCACCGCGACCCTGCTGGTCGCCGACGGCTGGGACGTCAAGGTGGTCGCCGAGCTCCTCGGGCACGCGTCCATCGCCACCACCGGCGTCTACCTCGACCGCATCGAGGGCGAGCTGGCCGCCGCCATCCGGTCCCACCCGCTGGCGGCCGCCTTCGACTGAGCGCCACCGGATCGGCCCGGCGGGCCCGTGGTTCCGAGTGCGCCCCCACCCCCTGCGGGCGAGACTCGGTAACAGACCCGACCGAGGAGCGCGCCGATGCGGACCGACCGATGACCACGCTGCTGGTGACGGGTGCGGGCGGTCCCGCGGGCCGTGCGCTCGGGGCCCAGCTCGCCGCCCGGGCCGCCGCGGGCGCCGACCTCACCTGGGTGGGGGTCGACATCGTGCCCGTCGACGACCCGAACTACCCCGCCACCGACCACGCACCCCGCGCCGACGCCTGGGACTACGTCACCGGCATGCGGGACCTGGTCGTCAAGCACGCCCCCGACCTGGTGATCCCCACCGTCCAGGACGAGCTGCCCCAGGTCGCCGTCCTCGCCCAGACGCTCGACCACGCCACCACGGTGCTGACCGCTGCCCCGGGGCCTGCGGCGCTCGCGGCCGACAAGCTGCTCACCATGCTCGCGCTCGACCGCGCCGGCGTGCCCGTCCCCCGGTACGCGCTGCCGACGGACTTCGAGAGCGTGGACGAGGCACTCGCCTGGGCGCACGGCCCCGTCGTCATCAAGCCACGCGTCTCGCGCGGCGGACGCGGCGTCCGGCTCGTCGAGTCCGCCGCGGACCTCTCCGCGCCCGGCGACCCAGGAGACCTGACCGGGCCCGCCGGACCGACGGTCTGGACCGCCCTGGACGCCTCCTGGATCGTGCAGACCTTCGCCGAGGGCACCGAGTACTGCCCGCAGCTCTTCCGCCCCACCGCGAGCGCCGGCACCCCCGGCATCGACGGCACAGGCACCACGGCCGTCGTCCTGGAGAAGACGGTGCTCAAGCAGGGCCGCGTGGGCAACGCCGCCGCCGTCGTCCGCCCCGCCGCCGGCACCCTGCCCGACGTCGAGGACGTCGCCCGCCGCGCCGTCGCCGCACTCGGGCTGACCGGACCCGCCGACCTCGACATCCGCCGCGACGCCACGGGCGCGCCCCTGGTCCTGGAGGTCAACGGACGCTTCGGCGCCAACAGCGAGCACACCCCGGAGCTGCTCGACGCCGTCCTGGGCACCTACCAGCACGGCACCTACCCGGACGGAACAAGCCGACCAGCGCAGGCACCCCGATGACCGACGCCCTGGCCGCGGCCGTCCTCGTCTTCGGCGCCACGATCCTCGTCATCGGCCTGGCCCGCCTGCTCATCGTGCCCTGCGCCCTCTGGTTCGAGGTCCGCCACCGGCGCCCGCCCGCGGGCACCCCACCCCACGCCGCGACGATCTTCGACCCACCACCGGCCGCGCCGCCCTCCATCACGGTCGTCGTCCCCGCCTACAACGAGGGCGTCGTGCTCGACGCCTGCGTCCGCTCCATCGCCCGCAGCGACTACCCCGACTTCGAGGTCGTCTGCGTCGACGACGGCTCCACCGACGACACCTGGGCACAGCTCCAGGCGCTCGCGGCCGAGCTGCCCCGCGTGCGCGCCCTGACCCAGCCCAACGGCGGCAAGGGCGCGGCCCTGAACCACGGCATCCGCGAGGCCCGCGGCGAGCTGCTCGTGCTGGTCGACGCCGACGGCGTGTTCCGCCCCGACACGCTCGGCGAGATGGTCCGCGCCTTCAGCGACCCGCGCATCGGCGCCGTGTGCGGCGACGACCGGACCGTGAACCTCGACCGGGTCCAGACGCGCTACCTCGCCCTCGTCAGCCACGTCGGGACCGGGCTCGTGCGCCGCGCCCTGGACGTGCTGCGCTGCCTGCCCATCGTCTCCGGCAACACCGGCGCGTTCCGGCGCGACGTCCTGGACCGCACCGGACTCCTGCGCGAGGACACCGTCGGCGAGGACCTCGAGCTCACCTGGCGCGTCTACCGCGCCGGGTACCGCGTCGCGTTCGCACCCCGCGCCCTGGTCCACGCCGAGTCGCCCTCCACGCTGCGCGGCCTGTGGAAGCAGCGCGTGCGCTGGGCCCGGGGCCTGCTCCAGTCCGTCCGGTGGCACCGCGACATGATCGGCAACCCCCGCTACGGCGTCTTCGGCCCCTACCTGGCCCTGACCGTCGCCACCCAGGTGCTGCTGCCCGTGATCCAGGTCGCCGCGTTCGCCCTCCTGGTCACCCTCGCGTCCCTGGGCGACACCGGCTCCGTCCCCGACACCGTCTGGGAGGTCGTCCTGTTCACCGGCCTGGCGCTCTCCGTCGGCCTGCTCCTGGTCGCCGTCCTGCTGGACCGCTCACCCGGCGACCTGCGGCACGCCTGGACCCTGCCCCTGTGGCCGTTCTACTCCGCGGTGATGAGCCTGGTCATGATCCGCGCGATCTGGCTCGAGCTGAGCCGCGCCGACAACCGCTGGAACAAGCTCGAACGCACCGGCACCATCTCCGTCGACACCGGACGGGAACCATGAACAAGCACACCGCCCACACCGCGAACCGCAGCGCCGTCCGCGCCGCCGCCCGTACCACCGCGAGCGCCGCGACAGTCGCCGTCGCCGCCACGCTCGCCCTCGGCGGCTGCACCGCAGACCCGATCCCGCCCACCGTGGACCGCCCGCTCGTGCGGGCCGACGACGTCCAGTCGATCAGCCTCGGCATCGAGGACGTCACCGACAACGAGCAGGACTGGGACGCCGTCCGCGAGCGCCTGGACGCCGCCCACGCCAACATGGTCACGCTCGCCTCGGGCCGCGTCGAGTTCGTCGCGTTCGACTGGGAGGCCCACCCCGAGGCCGTCGCCGACGAGGGCACCGACCACCTCGCCGTGGCCATCGACGAGCTCGCCGCGGGACCGGGCGACGAGCCGCGTCTGGTCGACATCCTGATCGACGCCCTGATCCCCAAGTGGATCAGTGAGGACCCCTCGGTGGGCGGCGTCGCCGAGGACGGCTCCGTCTCGAAGTACACGCCGTCGGCCACCGCGATCCACGACGGGCCCGTCGGCGACCGGTACCTCGAGCTCGTCGAGGAGCTCGCCCGCCGCTACCAGCCCGACCAGATCACGTTCACCGAGCTGAAGTTCGACGACGAGACGTTCGGCAAGGACGACTCGGCCCTGTACCGGCAGATGACCGGCGAGGCGGACTGGCCCCGCCGGGACGACGGGAGCATCGACCAGTCCGCGCCGGAGATCGGCGAGTGGCGCTCGCAGGTGCTGGCCGACCTCCTGGACCGTGCGTCCGCGGTGCTGGACGACGTCGCCGCGGACACGGGCAAGCGGACCAAGCTCGGGATGGACACGCTGATCAACTGGGACGACCCCACCGCCGGGGTGCCGGACTCGGGCCTGAGCTACCCGGTGCTGGTCGAGCACGCCGACCGGCTGGTGCTGTGGGGGTACCTCGGCATCGGGAACCACACGCCGCGGGAGCTCGAGGATGTGCTCGCGGCGCTGGAGCGGTCCGGGATGCCCATGGAGAAGTTCATCGTGTCCGTGGGGATCTGGGACCACGGGGAGGCCGACGGCACGATCTCGCCGAAGCTGATGGCCGCCGGGGTGCGCGCCGCCGACACCCACGGCATCACGTCGGTCAACGTCACGCCGTACACCCTGATGACGCCGGAGCACTGGAGCGCACTCAGCGAGGTGTGGACGACGCTTCCCGCGACCCTCCCGGCGCCGAGCCCGTCGGAAGGGTCACCGTGACCCGGGTACCGCCGGCCGCGTTCTCTGAAGCCGTGCTCTCGACGACGACGTCGCCCCCGTGCGCGCGCACGACCGCCGCCACGACGGGCAGCCCGAGCGTGAGCCCCCGCACCTCCTGCCCGGCCCGCCCCAGCAGCTCCTGACCGTCCGCCGGCCCGGTGTCGGCGACCTCGACGACGGCGCCCGGCGTCGTGACGCCCACCCGCACCGTCACGGACCCGCCGCGCGGCGTGCGCCGGACCGCGCCGTCCAGCAGGCTGTCGATCGCGACCACGAGGGCGTCGGGGTCGCCCGGCACCAGGACCGGCCCGGGCAGCTCGGCCGTCAGGGACACCCCGGCGACCCGCGCCATCGGCCCCAGCTCGGCGACGCAAGCGCCCGCCACGTCGGCCAGGTCCAGGTCCTCGCGGCGCAGGCCGAACGTCCCGGCCGCGAGGTGCGCGGCGACCAGGAGCTCGTCGACCAGGCGCAGCATGCGCCGCCCGTTGCGCTCGATGACCTCCGCGTACCGGTGCTGCTCGTCAGTCAGGGAGCCCACGCCCAGGAGCTGCGCGTACCCGATCACGGCGGTCAGCGGGGAGCGCAGCTCGTGCCCGACCAGGCCGAGGTCGGCGTCCGGCCCAGGTTGCTCTGCCGGCTCGGACGGCCCGGGCTCGGGCGTGCTCACCCGAGCACCGTCGGCGACGCCGGGGCCAGCCGCATCGTGGACCGCACCGTCTCCAGCGGCTCGGCGTACCGGCCCTGGGTGAACCGCGACCAGTACCGGGCGGTGGCCCGCACGATGTCCTCGTCCATGTAGTCGCGGTGCGCCTGGGAGCTGAAGGCGCGCAGCATCCGCAGCTTGGTCTCCAGGTACTCGTCGATGTCGATGAACCGGTTGGGCTGGTAGTCGATCGTGGACGAGGGGCTCTGGAAGCACGCGAGGTCGGCCACGCCGCGGCACGCGACCTGGACGGCCTGGTGCACGGCCCGGTGGTCCTGGTGCCGGTCGTGGTTGCTGTGCGTGTAGACCTGGTCGGGGCGGAACTCCCGGACGACCTCCTCGACGGCGGTGATCGGGCCGGATGCCGGGTCCAGGTGCGTGTCCTGGAAGCCGAGGTGGATCAGCTGCGCGCCCACGAGCTCCGCGGCCTCCTGCGACTCGCGGTGCCGTGTCCCGGCGTCCCCGCCGACGGCGCCGCCCGACATCGTCAGGATCACCAGCCGGTCCCCGGTGCCGGCGTGCGCGGCCAGGGAGCCGCCCACCCCGATCTCGACGTCGTCCGGGTGGGCGCCGACGGCCAGCACCGTCTTCGTGCGGGTGGCCGCGCGCCGGTCGCGGCCGCGGCGCACGAGCATGCTGGCCCGCTCGACGAGCAGGGCGACGTCGACGGGCTTGACCAGGAACTCGTCCACGTCGCCGCGCAGGGCGCCCACCGCGTAGTCGACCCGGTTGTGGGCCGTCAGGACGATGATCGGGACGCCGACGGCGAGCCGATGCACCTCGGGCAGGATCTGCAGGCCGGAGCGCCCGGGCAGCTCGACGTCGATCACCACGAGGTCGAACTTCGCGCCCTGCAGCGCCGCCAGCGCGCTGTCCGCGTCAGCGGCCAGGACCACGTCGACGCCCGCGTGCTGGGCCAGCACGGTGCGTGTGAAGTCCCCCGCGTCAGGATCGTCCTCGACGACCAGCGCGGACCATGCGGGGGACGGTGCACCGGACAGCTCGTCGGTCATGCGTCCTCCTCCACACAGGGAGCCACCCCGCCCCTTGGTCGCCCTACCTCGTACGACGGTATGCAGGAAAACGTCCGGGCGCCTGTCGTCCCCGCACCTGGCCCCGCCCAGGACAGGTGTGCCGTGGCACGATAAGAGTTCCGGAGGAGGACACGATGAACCGGCGCATCCTGGTGGTGGACGACGACGAGGCGATCCGGGACGTCGTGCGCACGGGCCTGGAGGTGGTTGCCCGCTGGACGGTGGCGGTCGCCGGGAACGGGGCGCAGGCCCTGACCCTGTGCAGCGCCGACCCGCCGGACGCCGTCCTGCTGGACGTCATGATGCCCACGATGGACGGGCCCACCACGTTCTCCCGGCTCCAGGACGACCCGCGCACACGCAGCGTCCCCGTGATCTTCCTGACCGCGAAGGTGCAGCCCGCCGAACGGCGCCACTACGAGGGCCTCGGTGTCGCGGGCGTGCTCGCCAAGCCGTTCGACCCCCTCGCGCTGCCCGGCCAGATCTCGGACCTCCTCGGCTGGCGCGACTGACGGGCCGGCGCGACTGAGCCACCGTGATCTGCGGGTTCGCCGGGCGTGACCTACGCTCGGGCACATGGGGGCGCAGTCACGTGACGTCTTTCTGCGCTGGTGCTGGGTCTCCGGCGCCGTCGTCGCGCTGCTCGTGGTGATTCTCGCGAGCCCCCTGGACCAGTCCACCCGCGAGCAGGTCTCCATGGCCGCGATCGCCGGCGCGGGCGTCGTCGCCGCGATCAGCTGCGGGCACCGCGCCCTGCTGTCCATCGGCCGACGGCGGCGCGCCTGGGCCACCCTCTCCCTCGGCGGTGTCGTCGGGCTGGCCGGCAACGTCTACGCGGGCCTCGTCGGCGACCCCGAGACGGGAGACGTCGCCTACATCGCCGCCCTCCTGCTCGGCGTGCTCGGCCTCTCCCTCTTCCCCGCCGTCCGCCCGCGTGGCCGCGAGCTGCTGCGGATGCTGCTGGACAGCGTCGTCGTCGGCGGCTCCGTGCTGTACATCGCCCTGTTCGCCGTCGCGCTGCAGGCCGACGGCCCCCAGGGTGAGCCCGCGCTGACCGCCTATGCATTGCCCGTGGTGGATGCGTTGCTCGCCACCCTCGCCGTCCAGGTCATGACCCGCACGAACGCGGCGGAACGCATCCCGCTCGTGCTCGTCGGCGGCGGGTTCGTGCTCTACGCCGTCGCCGACGTCGCCTTCGCACTCCTGTCCGCGCAGGGCAGCTTCACGTTCGGCAGCCCCGTCGACGCGGCGTGGGCCGGCGGCTACCTGGCCATCGCGCTCGCCGCCCGGCACCCCGCGGCGTCCGGCAGCCCCGTCGTCGGCCGGCGCGAGGCCGGCACCCCCGTGCTCGGCACCGTCGTCACGTTCTGCCTGTTCCTCGCCGCCGCACTGGTCCGCGTCGGACAGACCCAGTCCAGCCACCAGTCCCTGCCCTGGGTCGCCAACGCGCTGTGGGTCGCGGTGCTCGTCGCCGTCGTCACCCGCCAGATCCTCGTCGTCGTCGACAACGAGTCCCTGCGCCACGGCCTCGAGCGCCGCGTCCAGGAACGCACCGCCCAGCTCCGCTCCCTGGCCAGCGAACGCGCCCGCACCCTGGAGTCCGTGGCCGACGGCATCTACGGCGTCGACACCGAGGGCCACGTCACCTTCGTCAACACCGCCGGCGCCTACACCCTCGGCGCCTCCGCGTCCGACCTCGTCGGACGCGACGCGCACGCCACGTTCCACGCACCCGCCCACGACGGCACCCCCCTGCCCGCCGACGGGTGCTACATCGCCGAGGCCCTGCGCGACGGCCTGACCGTCACCGCCGAGCAGGACCTCTACCTGCGCCCCGACGGCAAGGAGGTCCCCGTCGAGGTCACCGCCAGCCCCCTGCGCGACGACGGCGTCATCCGCGGCGCCGTCGTCGTCTTCCGCGACGTCACCGAACGCCGCGAGGTCGAACGGATCAAGGACGAGTTCGTGTCCGTCGTCAGCCACGAGCTGCGCACCCCGCTCACCGCCATCCGCGGCGCCCTCGCCCTCCTGGACTCCAACGCCCTGCAGGACTCCCCCGAACAGGCCGCACGCATGGTCCGCATCGCCCTGACCAGCAGCGAACGCCTCGGCCGCCTCGTCGACGACATCCTCGACACCGAACGCCTCGAAGCGGGCACCACCCAGCTCCACCTCGCCGACCAGCCCGTCGACGCCCTCGTCGCCGCCGCCGTCGACCAGGTCTTCGTCCTCGCCGACGAGGCAGGCGTCACCCTCGAAGCAGCCGGGTCGCCCGAGATCGTCCGCGCCGACGCCGAACGCGTCGTACAGACACTGACCAACCTCCTGGGCAACGCCGTACGGTTCTCCCCCGCCGGCGGGACCGTCCGCGTGACCGCCGCACCCGTCGGCGACCTCGTCGAGGTGCGCGTCGACGACCAGGGCCGCGGCATCCCGCCCGACAAGCTCGAAGCCATCTTCCGCCGCTTCGAACAGGTCGACGCCTCCGACACCCGCGAACGCGGCGGCTCCGGGCTCGGCCTGACCATCGCCCGCAGCATCGTCGAACGCCACGGCGGCCGCCTCTGGGCCGTCAGCGACGGCGAGGGCACCGGCTCCAGCTTCCGGTTCACCCTGCGCCGCGCCACCCCCCACCCGCCCGCCCCCGGACACGGACCCGACGGCACCGCCCAGGCCACCCGCGTCGTCGTCGTCGACGACGACCAGTACGTCGTCGACGTCCTGCGCACCGTCCTGGAGGAACGCGGCTACGACGTCGTCGGCCTCACCGACGGGCGCGCGGCGCTCGCCGTCGTCGAGGACGAGCACCCCGCAGCCGTCGTCCTCGACCTCGCGATGCCCGGCACCAGCGGCGCCGAGGTGCTCAGCAGGCTGCGACAGTCCGCCGCGACCGCCGACGTCCCCGTCGTCGTCCTGTCCGGCACCCGCCCCCACGACGCCCTGGAGACCGCGGCGCTCGCCGACGACTGGCTGGTCAAGCCCGTGGACCCCGACCGGATCGTGGAGACGGTGCGCGACGTCATCCGGCGCCAGCCGCACCACGGCCGGGTGCTGCTGGTCGAGGACCACGAGGACCTGCGCACGGTCGTGGCGACCGTCCTGCGCAACGCGGGCCTCGTCGTGACGACGACCAGCTCGGTGGACGAGGCGCGCGGCGCGCTGGCCCACGGCGCCGACCCCGACCTCGTCGTGCTCGACCTGACCCTGCCCGACGGCAGCGGCCGGGAGCTCGTCGCCGACCTGCGGCGTGACGGCCGGCTGCGCCGGGTGCCGCTGGTGGTCTACACGGGGGCGGAGGTCAGTTCGAAGGAGCGCGACGACCTGCGCCTGGGCAGCACCGTCTTCCTCACCAAGGGCCGCACGGCCCCCGACGCCGTGCTGCGCTCCGTGCTCGACCTGCTGGACGTCGCGGCCGGCCGCGACGTCGCGCACTCCGACCAGCCGGACCGGCCGGACCAGCCCGACCATGAGGACCAGCCGGACCAGCAGGAACTGCTCGACCCGCTCGGCACAACTGAACAGCACGACCGTCCTGAACAACCCGGGCAGCCCGGCCCGCACCCTACGACGAGGCCTCGATGACCGGTCCCCTGACCATCCGTGTGAGCGCAGGCAGTGGCACGGGGCGTACGCCCCTGGCCGCCTTCGACGCGGCCCTGGCCGCGGCCGGCGTCAGCAACTTCAACCTCGTGCGGCTCAGCTCCATCGTGCCGCCCGGGAGCGACGTGCTGGAGGTCCCGGGGAGCGAGCAGCTCCGCGGCGACCACGGAGACCTGCTGTTCTGCGTGTACGCCCAGGGCCACACCTCGCTGCCGGGACACGAGGCCTGGGCGGGGATCGCGTGGTCCCGGCACGAGGACGGCAGCGGGGCCGGCCTGTTCGTCGAGCACGAGGGGCCGTCCCTCGAGCAGGTCTCGTCGGACCTGACCCACAGCCTGGAGGACCTGTCCGCGACCCGCGGCAACACGTACCACCCCGAGGGCCGCCAGGTCACGGGCATCACCTGCGTCACGCTGCCGGTGTGCGCCGTGGTCGTCGCGACGTACCGGCGCACGGGGTGGGACGGCATGGAAGGGGCACGACCGTGACCGCTGACGTCGCCTTCGAGACCGTCGTGGACGGCGCCGTGGCCGAGGGGTTCTGGACCCTGTACGCCGAGGCGTTCGAGCCGCTGCGCACGCGTGCCGCCGCCCGGCACGTGCTGCACCGCGAGGAGTTCGACGCCGAGATGACCGACCCGCGCGTGACCAAGCTCCTGGCCCGCGACGAGCAGGGCGAACCGGTCGGGCTGACCACCCTGGCGACGGACCTCGCGGCCGTGCCGTGGGTCAGCCCCGAGTTCTTCGCCGCCCGCTACCCCGAGCACGCCGCGCGCGGCGCCCTCTGGTACATCGGCTTCACCCTGGCGCACCCCGGACGGCGCTCCACCCGGACCTTCATGGACATGATCGACGCGCTGGTGGGCCACCTCGCCCGCAACCGCGTCGTGTGCGCCTACGACGTCTCCCGGTTCAACGACGACTCGCTGCGGTTCGCCGACAACCTGCGCCGCCACCTCGAACGCACCCAGGACGTCACCGTCGAGACCGTGGACCGGCAGGCGTACTACGCGACGACGTTCCACTGACGTTCCACCTGATGTTCCACCGCCGTTCTACCGGCCCGGCGTGCTTCCCGGGTCCCGCGGCGTGAGACCGGGTACCGTGAGGGTCGTGGCTGAACGCAAGATCCCCGGTAACTTTCCGAAGCTCACGCTCGACGTCCCGACCGACTTCGTGCAGCGTGCCCGCTCGGTCGTGACCCGCGCGGCGATCGTCGCGGCCGCCGTGCCCGTCGCCGCCGCCGTCGCACTGACCGCGACCGACATGGTCCGACGGCGCCTGCACCCGCTGACCGCGAAGTTCCCCACCGAGAAGCCGCTCACCGAGCACATCGACGAGACCGCCACCACGGTCTACACGTACGGCGCCGACCTGTACGAGGCGATGCTCGACGCGATCCGCGGCGCCCGCAAGAGCGTCATGCTGGAGTCGTACATCTGGAAGAACGACGAGGTGGGCCAGCTCTTCAAGGACGAGCTGATCAAGGCCTCCGCGCGCGGCGTCGACGTCTACGTCATCGTCGACGGCTTCGCCAACCTCGTGGTGCCCTACTCGTTCTTCCGCTTCCCGCCCAGCGTGCACGTGCTGCGCTTCCCCGCGCTGCGCCCCGGCATGGCCTACCTCAACGTCCGCAAGTCCGGGCGTGACCACCGCAAGATCCTCGTGGTCGACAACGAGGTCGGGTTCGTCGGCGGGTACAACATCGGCTCCCTGTACGCCACACAGTGGCGCGACACCCACGTGCGCCTCGAGGGCCCGTCCGTGTGGGAGCTGCGCAACGCGTTCGTCGACTTCTGGAACCGGCACCGCAAGCCGCGCCACCCCATCCTGTCCGACGTCGGCTCCGGGACCTGGCTGCCGCACCTCAAGGCGGCCCGCAACGCGCCGTCCGAGCTGGTCTTCCCGATCCGCGGCATCTACCTCGACGCGATCGACCGGGCCACCCACCACGTCTACATCACGCAGGCGTACTTCATCCCGGACCACGACATCCACGCTGCCCTGCTGGCCGCCGCCGCCCGCGGCGTCGACGTCCGCGTCCTGGTGCCCCACCGCTCCAACCACGTCGTGGCGGACTGGCTCGCCCGTGGTCAGTACGCGTCCCTGCTGCGCGGCGGGGTGCGGATCTTCCTGTACCAGGGCGCCATGGTGCACGCCAAGACCGCCACCATCGACGCCCGCTGGACCACCATCGGCACGGCGAACATCGACCGCCTCAGCCTCACGGGCAACTACGAGGTCAACCTCGAGATCGTCGACCCGGGCCTGGCCGCCCGCATGGAGGACGTCTTCGCGATGGACCTGTCCAACGCGGAGGAGCTCACCCTGGCCCAGTGGGAGGAACGCGGCGCCCTGGCCAAGATCGGCGAGTACCTCCTCATCCCGCTCCGCCCGCTGCTGTAAGGCTCAGGACGGCATCGACCGGGGAGAAGTCGACGACCTTGCGAACGCAGGTTCTTCTCTCGCTGCAGCGCGCGTTCTGGAACCTTGTGACCCCGAACCTGCGGGGTGTCGCCGTCCGGATCCTCGCTGAGGACGTCTCCGTGCGTCTCATCTTCGAGAACGATCCCACCGAGGATGACCTGGAGAACATGTCCGAGGCGGAGACCTATGCGATCGCCGACTTCACGGACGCGGTAACCGTCTCGTTCGAAGCGGACCACGTTCCCGCTGGGCAACCCCGTGAACTGACCACGGGTGAGGAATGGGTCTATCTCCGCAAGGAGGAGTGACCAGGAACGGCGTTCACACCATGTCGGTCTCACCAACTGTTTTTAGCCTGATTCGCGCCATCGCGGGACACATTCCGCAGGAGGATGCGGCCACCTTGGTCCGGCAGGCGCAAGAGGCCGCGGTGGTGGACGAGGACCGATCGAACCCGTCCCCGCGCTGCTCGACGAGCACGTGAACGTAGTGGGCGAACTGCTGCTCTGACTGAGGTGCGAGGTAGCGGGCGCAGGTCTGGTAGCACTCTGCGCGCCGATAGTGCTACCAGACCCGCGCTCAATCCCGGACCGACTGAGGCACCGCGCGCGTCACACCGCCAGGGACTCCCCCGGGCCAGGCGCGCGTACTTGTGCTCCTCCCTCCACGGCCCCTGCTCTGACCGCACTCGGGGCCTCGGTCTCCCACCGCGTCCGCGGCAACGCGTGCGGCGCCTCCCGCTGCAACCACGTCACCAGCCCTTCGCGCACCGCGCACCGCAGGTCCCACAGCGCCGAGCTGTCCGCACCACTGACCAGCACCCTCGTCCGCACCGTCCCCGACACGGCGGCCGTCACCTGCAGCCTCGCCACACGCCCGTCCCACAACCCTGACTCCCGCACCAGACGCTCCAGCTCCGCACGCATCGCGTCCAGCGGCACACGGAAGTCCACGTCGATCTCCACCGTGCCCATCACCTCGGAGGACCGTCGCGTCCAGTTCTCGTACGGCGTCGTCGTGAAATAGGTGCACGGCAGGATCAGCTTGCGCTCGTCCCAGATCCCCACCACCACGTACGCCAGCGTGATGTCCTCGATCGTGCCCCACTCGCCCTCGACGACCACGACGTCGCCGACCCGCACGGCGTCGCTGAACGCGATCTGCAGCCCGGCGAACACGTTCCCGAGCGAGGACTGCGCCGCCAGCGCGGCGACCACGGACAGCACACCCGCCGATGCCAGCAGACTGGCGCTCGCTGCCCGTGCCTCGGGGAACGTGAACAGCACCGCCGCACTGGCAAGGATCGCGACGAGGCCGATCGTCAGCCGACGAACCACCATGACCTGGGTCCGCGCCCGGCGCGCGTACCGGCCCGCCAGACGGTTGCCGACCCGTCGCAGCACCCGGTCCTCCACCACCACCGCGACGGTGCCGATCATCCACGCCGAGCTCACGATGACCGAGACGACCACCACGTGCTCCAGCACCGGGAACCACGGGTCACGACGGTTCGCGGTGGACCAGACCGCGATCCACATCGCCAGGACCATGAACGTCGCGTGCGCGGGCTTGCGCAGTCGCAGCGCCACCTCCTGGACGGTCGTGTTCCTTCGGGCCATGACCCGCACCAGCTTCAAGGCCAGTGCGACCGCCACGTACGCGACCGTCACGGCCAGAGCCGCCCATCCCAGGGTCACGGCCAGGTTGGTCGCCTGCTCGATGTCTTCGTCAGCCACGCGTCCAGCCTCACGCAGCACGGCCACCGATCGCAAACTACGCAAAGCAGTCGGGCTGGCGTCGTTGCCAAGGTAGTGAGCGCGGGTCCGGTGGCACTCCCGGCGCGCATGGCGCCACCAGACCCGCGCTCATTTCCGGACCCGCCTGGGGCGCCGCGAGCGTCACACCGCCAGGGACTCCCCCGGGGTCAAGCGGGCGTACTTGTAGTCACCGCCCAGCCGGGCCGTGTCCAGCCACCGGCCCACCAGGGCGTGCCCGATCTCCGACAGCAGCCCGTCGTGGATCGGCACCACGAAGCCGGCGGGGACCGACCGCGCGAAGTCGATCGCCTCGGACAGCCGCATCCACGGCCCCGACACCGGCACCAGCAGCACGCCCAGACCGGCCTCGGGCAGCGCGGCCGGCACGTCGTACGAGTCACCCGGGTGGAACACGCTCCCACCGCCGACCCCACCGACCCCGTCAGCCCCGGGCAGCTCCACCAGGTACGTCACGTTCACCGCACGCGGCACCTCCGGGTGGATCAGCGCATGCTCCCCGCCACCCACCGTCACTCGCGCGCCAGCGACGTCCAGCACCTGCCCGGGCGTCACCTCGTGCACACGGTCCGCCGGGGCGCCCGCCTCACGCAGGGCGCTCGCTGCCGGGCCCGTGGCCCACACCTGGGTGTCCGGAGCGGCGGCGAGGTGCTCCACGAGGGCCAGCACGTCGACGTGGTCGGGGTGGTCGTGCGTGATCAGCACGGCCCGCGCGCCGGCGAAGGCCGTGGTGGTGTCGCTGAAGGTGCCGGGGTCGATGACGAGCGTCCCCGCGGCATCACTACCGGACGCGCTGTCGGGCGAGGTGCCGGGCAGGCCGAGGGAGACGCACGCGTGTCCGTGGAAGGTGAGCTGCATGCTCGCAGGCTACGCCCGTGACCTGCGACCAGCAGGAGGTGCCCTCGGCGCCCCCGGTGAGACGTGGCAACAGCAAGCCGCCTGGTCGGGGTGCGGTGGCGACCCCTGGCCAGACGGCCGGGTCAAGCAGAGCGAGCAAGCAGGTCGGGCTTCGGACGGCCGGGTCGGAAGGCGGGGTCAGACGGCGGAGCGAGCCGCCCTGCGTTGGGCGAGCTCGTCGCCCTCGACCTCCGGGACCTCGCCGGGCTCGCCCGGTTCGAGGGTCTCGGTCGGCATCTGGGCCAGGGTGCCCTCGATCTCGCGCCAGACGCGTCCGACGGCGATGCCGAAGACGCCTTGTCCGCCGGCCACCAGGTCGACGACCTCGTCGGGTGACGTGCACTCGTAGACGCTCGCGCCGTCGGACATGAGCGTGATCTGGGCCAGGTCCTCCACGCCGCGTTCCCGCAGTGCGGTGACGGCGGTGCGGATCTGCTGGAGGGAGACGCCGGTGTCGAGGAGTCTCTTGACGACCTTGAGCACGAGGATGTCGCGGAAGCTGTACAACCGGTGGGTGCCGGACCCGGTGGCGGGCTTGATGCTCGGCTCCACGAGCCCGGTGCGGGCCCAGTAGTCGAGCTGCCGGTAGGTGATGCCGGCGATGTGGCACGCCGTGGTGCCCCGGTAGCCGGTCGTGGCGTCCTGTTCCGTCAGGTCCTCACCGAAGAGGAGACCCTGCGCGCCGTGCGGGACCGTAGCGCGTGTGGCTCTCTCACCGCTGGTGTTCACTGTGCCTCCTGGGGTGTCGTGACCACGCTATGGCGCGTCGAAGGTGATTTCAAAGATGCGCGCCGTAATACGTTCCGGCGTGTCGCGGTTCAGGCGCCTTTCAGCCGGTCCGCCCACCTCCTTGGGCGCCGCCGCCGGGCGGGCCGGAGAAGTCCTCGGGCGTGACGTGGTCGAGGAAGTCGCGGAACCGTTCGACCTCGGCCTGCTGGTCGACGTCGACGATCTCGACGCCGGCCAGGGCGACGATCTCGGCCGAGCACAGGACGGGGCTGCCGGTGCGCACGGCCAGGGCGATCGCGTCGGAGGCGCGCGAGTCGAGGTGCACGCCGTTGCTCAGGACGAGCTCCGCGAAGTAGATGCCGCCCTCCAGTGCGACGATCTCGACCCGTTCGAGGGCGACGCCGACGGCGCCCAGGACGTCGCGCAGCAGGTCGTGGGTCATGGGGCGGGGTGTCGCCAGGCCCGCCTGGGCCATGGCGATGGCACTGGCCTCGCGTGCCCCGATCACGATCGGGATGGCCAGGTCGGCGGCGCTGTCGAGCAGCAGCACGACGATCTCCTGATCGCGTTGCTGCTGTCGAACGCCGAGGATTTCCACGGGGACCATCGGCACGTCGTCCGGCCTCACGCTTTCACCGTACGGCGTCCTGCCACCACTCGTCGCGCGGTCGGGTCAAATTCCTGGTCACGGCCCGGTCCACGGACGGCAAAAGTTACGGCGGAACCGTTTACGTAAACCGTTGACGTCAGTCGAGGTCGTCGATGCCCTGGCGCACCCAAGTGGTGTGCAGGCGGGTGAACAGCTCGCCCATCTCGCCGGCCATGCTCGCGGCCTTGCCGCGGCCGGCGCTGGCCTGCTGGCTGCGCAGCGGCGCGACGACCTGGTCCACGAGGGTGACCTGCCGGTCGGCGGCGGTGCGGAAGGTGCGCAGGTGGCGGGGTTCGACGCCGAACTCGGCCAGGGCGCCCGCGATGCGGGCGATGTCGACGGCGCCGGACCCGTAGGTGGTGCCCGACGTCGGCAGGAGGCCCGCCTGGGTCAGGCTCTGCACGAACTCCTCGGTGACGCCGGCGGCCTCGGCCACGGCGGGCCCTGTCCAGCGGCGTCGGGCCGGGGACCCGTTGGTGGCGAGGCGTGGTGCGGGGTGCTCGGCCGAGTCGGGGTCGGCGTCCATCGCGGCGAGGCGTTCCTTGATCACCTTCAGCGGCATGTAGCTGTCGCGCTGCTCGGTGAGGACGAAACGCAGGCGCTCGACGTCGGCCTGGCTGTACTGGCGGTAGCCCGACGGCGTCCGCACGGGCTCGATCAGGCCCTGCTCCTCCAGGAAGCGGAGCTTGGAGTGCGAGACGGAGGGGAACTCCTGGCCCAGGGCGCGCAGCACGTCGCTGATGCGCATGGTGGCCTGCCGGGAGATGCCCCGGGGCCAGGGCGCGTCCAGGTCCGCGGCACGGCCGTGCTGACGGTCATGGTCGCGTGCTGCACCGGCGGTCACGGGGCGGGCGTTCCCGGGCCCCACTGAGCCGGCGACTGCGGGCTGGCGTGGAAGGTCAGGCGGAACTTGCCGATCTGTACCTCGTCACCGGTCACGAGCGTCGCGGCGTCGATCCGGCCCCGGTTGACGTAGGTCCCGTTCAGGGAGCCGATGTCACGCACGACGAACGAGTCGCCCTCGCGGACGAACTCGGCGTGCTTGCGCGACACCGTGACGTCGTCCAGGAAGATGTCCGCCTGCTCGCTGCGGCCGGCGACCGAGCGACCGGTGTCCAGGAGGAACCGTGCGCCGAATCCGGGGCCGCGCTGCACGATGAGCAGCGCCGAGTGCCGCGGCAGGGCGGCGACGGCGGCCGCCTCCTCCGGGCTCAGGGCGGTGCGCGGTGCCTGCTCGTCGGAGGTCGGGAACGCGATGCGACCCAGGTTGGCCGTGGTATCGGGCCCGACCGGATGGGCGCTGGGGTCCGTCATCAGGTCTCCTCGGGTGCGATGTCGATTGAACTGGGGCTACTACGTTGGGACAACGGCCGGGGGACCGTCCTGGTTCCACTCGACCTACCCCGAACCTACCCCGATCGGGATGGCGGCGAAAACCAATGTCTGGAACCAACCCGGATAAAACTACCCACGTCCCGGCGGTTCCGCATGCTGGTTCGGCAGGTTGGTCCACAAAGGGTGTCCGGGCTGGTCAGGAACGTGTCGGGGGTCACTTCCCGTCGGCGGGCTCGGCGTGCTCGGGCTCCCCCGGGATGCGGACGGCGTCGACCAGCACCTCGTCCTCGACGGTGGTGGTCGCATCGCCCCCCTCCTCACGGATCCGGGGCAGCGCGCCGCCCGGGATCTCCAGGGCGCGGTCGATGGTGTCGGGGTCGCCGATGGCGGTCCACTCGTAGGGCGAGGAGATCGCCGCGCCGTCGAGCACGACGCCGCCGCCCGAGTCCACGAAGTAGCTCGTCGTGACCAGCCGGACGCCGTTGACCTGGATGGCCTCGGCGCCCGCGTTGCGCAGCTCCTCCAGCAGGTTGAACAGCGACTGCGCCTCCAGCGGCTTGTCGCCGTCGGCCACGTGGATCTCCACGCCGGGACCCCGGGCGGGCAGGCGACCCGACAGGATGCCCTCCTGCTCCGCGCGCTGCTGCGCGAGGTCGCGTGCCGCCTGGTCGCGTCCGTCCTCGGACTGCAGGTCGTCACGGATCGCCTCCAGGTCCGAGACCTCGGCGTCGAGCTGGTCGGCGCGCTGGGTCACCTCGTCCAGGAGCCGCACCAGCTCGTCCTGCCGCAGGCTGCTGAGCTGGTCCCCCGTCGACTGCCCCACCTGCACCGCCAGGGCGAACCCCAGCGCCAGGCACAGCAGCCCCGTCAGCAGCTCCGAGCGCGTGCCGCGGGGGCGCAGCAGCTGCCCCACCCGCTTCCAGCCCGACGCCGGCTCGGCGGGCGCGGGCGCTTCGGCTGGTTCGGCACCGGCTACGGTCGCGTCGTCGTCCCGCTGCGCCGGCTCGGCCGGAGCGCTCTCGACCTGTTCCGGCTCGGCCTGTTCGGTCTCGGGGGTCTCGACAGGCTCGACCCGCGGGACCTGGCCGGCATCGGGCTTGTTCGGCTCGGTCTTGTCGGGCTTCGCGCCCGCACCATTCTTGTCCTTGCTCATGCTCACGCCTTGAAGATGTGCCGGCGGATCGACGCGGCGTTCGAGAAGATCCGGATCCCGAGCACCACCACGACCGCCGTCGACAGCTGGCTGCCCACACCGAGCTGGTCACCGAGGAACACGATGAACGCCGCCACCACCACGTTCGACAGGAACGACACCAGGAAGACCTTGTCGTCGAACAGGCCGTCGAGCATCGCGCGCAGCCCGCCGAACAGGGCGTCCAGCGCTGCGACCACCGCGATCGGCAGGTACGGCTGCAAGATCAGGGGAACGGTCGGCTGCAGCACCAGCCCCGCAACCACCCCGATCACCAGCCCGACGATCGCGATCATCCGTTGTCCTCCTCGGATCGGTCCTGTGTCGTGCCTGTCGTCCCTGTCGAGGCCCCCGCCGTCGGGGGTGTCGCACCCGACTGCGGGACCCGTGCCCACCGCAGCGTCGGAGAGCCCGCACCCGGCAGGTGCATCCCCTCGCTCGTGCTCACCTCGTTCTTGATGTCGTACTCCGCGCTCAGCAGCTGCAGGAAACCCAGCCCCGCCGACCGCGCGAACTCGACCTGCATGTCCTCCGGGTCACCGATCGCCTCGATCGTGTACGTCGGACCGTTCAGGGGCTGCAGGTCCACCAGGATCGCGTCCCCCGCGTTCCGGATCGCCGACAGCGACGTCAGCCGCTCGTCGTTCACCGCGATAGCCTCCGCACCCGCCGCCCACAGCTCGTTGACCACGAACTGCACGTCCGCGTCCCGCACCCGCGACTCCGCCGGCGCGTCACCCGGCTCCACCAGGCCACCACCCGAACCATCGGTCAGCGAGACCACCATGCCCGGACCCTCCACCGGCACCTCACCGCTGACCAGCCGGTCCAGCTCGTTGACCTCCTGCAGCGCCGACGGCAGCAGCCCACCGCTCTGCAGCCCGTCCACCTCGGAGCCGAGCGCCGTCGCCCGCGCCGACAAGGACTCCACCTCCGCGCTGCGCTCCTGGATCTGCTCCATCAGCACCGTCCGCCCCTCGGCCACCGTCGGCCGCGGCGCTCGCAGGTCCCGCACCGCCACCACCGTCACCGCGCCGAGCAGGACCGCCACCAGCAGCAGCGTCACCACACTCCGCACGCTACGCCCCGACGGCGCACCCGCCGCGCCCTCCTCGGCCCGCCGTCGCGCCATCTCCGCGTACCCGGGGTCCAGCGGCCGCTCGGTCACCTCCCGCAGGAGGGTCATCGACTCGTCGAGACGCCGCTGAGCCGGCGGACGAGTCGGCGGAACCGTCATCCCGCGGCCACCAGCCGGCGCACCTGCGCCACGTACTGCAGGCCCGCCAGCCAGTACAGGCCCACACCCCACCAGGTGAACGCCCAGCCCACCACGTGCGCGACGGCGCCCACCCAGCCCGGCACCTCCGCCAGCAGCAGCAACGGGAACGCGTACAGCAGCGCGAACGTCGCCACCTTGCCCACGGTCGTCACGTTCAGCGTCCCGTACCCGAGCCGCGCCAGGACCGGCACCGTCAGCGCCAGCAGCACGTCACGCGCCACGATCGCCAGCACCAGCCACAGCGGCACCACCTCACGCCAGGCCAGACCGATCAACGTCACGAAGATGAACAGCCGGTCCGCGAACGGGTCCAGCATCTGCCCCAGCCGGGTGACCTGGTTCAGGCGACGGGCCAACACACCGTCCAGCCAGTCCGACACACCCGAGACCGCGAGGACCAGCAGCGCCCAGCCGTCCTCGCCCACCACGATCAGCACCGCGAAGACCGGCACGAGCGCCAGCCGCACCATGCTGATCACGTTGGGCACGGTCAGGACCCGGGAGCTCATCTCTGCCCCAGTGGACACGCTCACCGCCCTTGCTCACGCCGGTTTCGTCTCGGCCGCCATACTACGGGGCGACCGTTGCGTATACGCACGGGCACGCCGTCAAGGCCCCGACGACACGCCCGGCCCACCACTTCGCCCTTTGCTCGCCCACCCGCCCAGAGACCACCCGCAGGCCCTCCCGCAACGCCCTCACCACGCACGACATCACCCGCGTGCTGCACGTCACGCTCCCCACCTCTGTGCTCCAGGCGCTCGCAGCCGATACAGTGGTGGCACATCCCCTTGGAGTTCGTCGTCTTCCCGTGTGTGCACGAATCGTGCGAGACAGGCCCGCAGCCTCGGCTGCGGGGAAGGTGTGTCGGGAGCAAGCGACGCGAGGGCCCTCACCTCGGCCCTGACTCCCCACCCGACGACGAACGGTGCAGCACTGCATGTCTATCGACACCCCTGACCTGATCGCGCCTGCCGAGCAGGAGACCGAGCTGGTCATCGCCGACTCCGGCGACCAGGTGGCCCCCGAGGCCGCCACCACCCCCGAGGCCCAGCCGACCGAGGCAGCCCCGACCCAGGCCCAGCCCACGCAGGCAGAGCCCGCCCCGGCCCCGGCCGAGCCCACGGAGCCCACCGGCCCCACCTTCGCGAGCCTCGAGCTCCCCGCGCCCCTCATGGCCGCCATCGACGAGCTCGGCTTCGTCACCCCCTCGGCCATCCAGGCCCGCGCCATCCCCGAGCTGCTCGCCGGCCGCGACATCACCGGCGTCGCCCAGACCGGAACCGGCAAGACCGCCGCGTTCGGCCTCCCGCTCCTCGCCGCCGTCGACCCCAAGCTGCGCAAGGTTCAGGCCCTCGTCCTGACCCCGACGCGCGAGCTCGCCATGCAGGTCGCCGACGCCATCGAGTCGTTCGCCAGCAAGATGGACGACGTCCGCGTCCTGCCCGTCTACGGCGGCTCCCCCTACGTGCCCCAGCAGCGCGCCCTGCGCGACGGCGTCCACGTCGTCGTCGGCACCCCCGGCCGCATCAAGGACCACCTCGAGCGCGGCGCCCTGCGCCTGGAGGACATCCGCTTCCTCGTCCTCGACGAGGCCGACGAGATGCTCCGCATGGGCTTCGCCGAGGACGTCGAGGAGATCTTCGGCCAGGCACCCGCCGAGCGCCAGGTCGCCCTCTTCTCCGCGACCATGCCCCCGGCCATCCGCAAGGTCGCCGACCAGCACCTCACCGACCCGGTCCAGATCGCCGTCACGCGCCAGGCCTCCACGGTCACCGCCGTGCGCCAGACCTACGCCGTCGTGCCCTTCCGCCACAAGGTCGGCTCCCTCGCCCGCGTCCTGGCCACCTCCGACGCCGACGCCGCCATCGTCTTCACCCGCACCCGCGGTGCGGCCGAGGACGTCGGCTCCGCCCTCATCGAGAAGGGCATCTCCGCCGCCACCATCTCCGGTGACGTCGCCCAGAAGGAGCGCGAGAAGATCGTCGAGCGCCTCCGCTCCGGCGCCCTCGACGTCCTCGTCGCCACCGACGTCGCCGCCCGCGGCCTCGACGTCGACCGCATCGGCCTCGTCGTCAACTTCGACGTCCCCGGCGAGCCCGAGGCCTACGTCCACCGCATCGGCCGCACCGGCCGCGCCGGACGCACCGGCGAGGCCCTCACCTTCGTGACCCCCCACGAGCGCGGCAAGCTCCGCTCCATCGAGCGCACCATCCGCGCCCAGCTCGAAGAGGTCGAGATCCCCTCCCCCCGGGACGTCTCCGCCCACCAGGTCAAGCGCACCCTCGGCAAGGTCGCGGCCCGCCGCGAGGCCGGCCGCCTCGAGATGTACACCGAGCTCATCCGCGCCTACGCCGACGAGACCGGCACCGACCCCATCGAGATCGCCGCAGCCATGGCGGCGCTCGCGGTGGGCGACGACGGTCCCCGCGCCCGTGCCGAGCAGGAGGAGTACGAACGCGAGCGGGCCGAGGCCAAGTCGGCCGCCGCCCGGCGCAACGCCCGTGACGGCGACCGCCACGACCGCTCGGGCGACCGCCCGGCACGCGGCCGCTCCGAGGGCGACCGCGGCATCCGCCGTCCGGCCCGGGGCACGCGCTACCGCATCGCCGTCGGCCACACGCACGGCGTGCAGCCCGGCGGGATCGTCGGCGCGCTGACCGGCGAGGGTGGCATCACCGGCGCCGACGTCGGCAAGATCGACATCTTCGGCAGCTTCTCGCTGGTGGACATCATCGCGCCGCTGGACAACGAGGCGCTCGACCGCCTGGCCCGCGCCCGCGTGGCCGGCAAGCCGCTGCGCATCACCCTGGACCGTGGCCCGGCGCGCACCGGCGGCGACCGGGACCGTGCCCCGCGGAGCGGCGGCGACCACCGTCGTCCCGACGGCGACCGTGGCTCGCGCGGCCGCGGCCCGGCGCACTACGAGGCCCGCAGCAGCCGCTGACGCCCCCTGAGCAACAAGCAGAGCCCCTGTCCACACGGACAGGGGCTCTGCTCTTTGTCTTCCAGACTTTCAGGCCCCCCGGCTTCCCGGCGTGGCCGGCGCCTACCGCTGCTCGGGCTCCGGGGCCTCGCCCAGCTCCGCGATGAGGGCCACCAGGCGGCGCGCCTCGTCCATGGCGTACTCGCCGTCGGCCCGCTGGATGCCCATGACGGCGAGCACGTCGCCGTCGGCCAGGTCCAGGTGCACCCACGGGTCGCTCGGGCCGAACCGCACGGTCACGATCTCGGCCCAGTCCAGGTGCCGGCGGCTGGCGTAGTTGACGACCGTCAGCCCACCGGGACCCGGCACGGCGCGCACGGCACCGAACCGCCACGCGACGAGCGCGCCCAGCACGCCGACCACGATGATCGAGATCCGGTTGACGGCGTCCGCCCCGGGGCCGCTCGCCGCCAGCGCGACGAACGTGCACCCGCCGGCGAACAGGATCGCGAGCCCGTAGGCGGTCGGCGTGCCGAAGCGGCCGCGGAAGGTGCGGAAGTGGTCGTCGTGCCGGCCACGGCCGGCCGCGCTGCTTCCCGTCGCCGCACCCATCGGTCCTACAGCCGCGAGGCGTGGATGGAGGTCACGATGATGGCCCGCGCCCCGACGTCGTACAGCGCGTCCATGATCCGGTTGGTCTCGCTGCGCGGCACCATCACGCGCACCGCGCGGGCGTCGCTGTGGTGCTGCGCCGAGACCGTCGGGGACTCCTTGCCCGGCGTGATCGCCACGGCCTGCTCCAGCTGCGCGGCGGGGACCACGTAGTCCATCAGCACGTACTCGCGGGCCGTGATCACGCCCTCCAGCCGGCGGGTCAGCACGTCCAGCCCGGCGGGCTTCTCGGCGTCGGACTGCCGGATCAGCACGGCCTCCGAGCGCAGGATCGGCTCACCGAAGACCTCCAGGCCCGCGGCCCGCAGCGTGGTGCCGGTCTCCACGACGTCCGCGATGACGTCGGCGACGCCGAGGCGCACGCTCGACTCGACGGCGCCGTCCAGGTGCACGATCGCGGCAGGCTCGACACCCTGCTTCGCCAGGTGCTGGGCCACCAGCGTGGTGTACGACGACGCCACGCGACGCCCGGCGATGTCGGCGATCTCGGTCACCTGGTCGGTCGCGCCGGACCCGGCGGGGGCCGCGTACCGGAAGGTCGAGCGGGCGAACCCGAGGCCGAGGTGCTCGACGGCATCGGCGCCCGAGTCGAGCATCAGGTCGCGGCCGGTGATCCCGACGTCGACCGTGCCGGTGCCCACGTAGACCGCGACGTCGCGCGGGCGCAGGAAGAAGAACTCGACGTCGTTCTCGGGGTCGGCGAGCACGAGCTCGCGGGTGTCACGGCGCTGGCGGTAGCCCGCCTCGCGCAGCATCTCGGAGGCGGGGCCGGACAGGGCACCCTTGTTGGGGACGGCGATACGCAGCATGTGGTTGGTTCCTCTCTGGGGTGTACGACGGATCTGGGTGCGAGGTCCGGGGTCTCGACAGGCTCGACCAGCGGTCAGATCGACCAGCGGTCAGATCGACCAGCGGTGGTCGAGCCCGTCGAGACCCGGAAGCCTCGCTACAGATGCGTGTACACGTCCTCGAGGGTCAGTCCCTTGGCGACCATCAGGACCTGCAGGTGGTACAGGAGCTGGGAGATCTCCTCCGCGGTCTCCTTGTCCGACTGGTACTCGGCCGCCATCCACACCTCGGCGGCCTCCTCCACGACCTTCTTGCCGATCGCATGGACGCCCGCGTCCAGCTGGGCCACGGTGCCGGAGCCCGCGGGACGGGTCTCGGCCTTCTCGGTCAGCTCGGCGAACAGGGTCTCGAAGGTCTTCACCTGCTCAGAGTAGTCGGGCGACGGGGGCACCACCCCTCACCGTCCCACGTTGTGGCCAGCCTCTCGTTCGGCGCCGCTCCGTGCCGTGCCGTGCAGCGTGCCTCACGCCGCGTCCCTCACGAGGCATCGGGCCACTCCGCCGGCAGCCCGCCGTCGTCCGTGGGCAGGACCACGCCCTGGTAGGGCGTGATCAGGTGGAACCCGACGGGCTCGTCCGAGGAGCCGTCGTCGGTCGAGCCGGACAGCAGCACGATCACGGACCCGGAGCCCGCGCCCCCGCCCGTGGCCGTAGCCGGGTCGAGCGGGTCGCCGCCGGGGTACGCGGCGTCCGCTCCCCCACAGGTCTCGGGCGTGGAGACGATCGACACCTGCTCGCCCGCCGAGACCTCGAGCTCGGGCGGCGGCTCGGCGGCCGGGTTCGCGCGGGCGTCCTCGGGGTCGGGCCGCTCCAGCACCTCCTCGACGTCGAACAGCCAGCGGTTCGCCTCGACGCCGTACAGCTCCGCCGTCCCCTCGTGCCGCACGACCTTCCCCAGGAGCACGGCTCCCGCGTCGGACGCCGCCTCGGTCGGGGTGAGGAACCGCATCCAGTCGACGCACGCGACCCCGTCCTGGGGCAGCCCGTCGACCAGGTCGGCCTCCTCGGCCGTTCCCTCCGCCGTCTCCTCCGACGCCTCCCCTGCTGCTCCCCCGCTCGTGCCCGGCGCTCCGCCGGTCGGAGCCTCGGAGGCGCAGCCCGCCAGCGCTCCCACCAGAGCCGTCGTCACCAGTACCGCTGCCGCCCGCCGGGCGTGTGAGGTTCTCATGCCCGCTCAGTGTGCCGACCGGCCTATTTCTTGCGGCTGGTCGGTGCGTTGTCGGCCTGTCCTGGGTGGGCGCGTACGCGCTTGGCACACTATTTATCTACGAGGAAAGGAGCTGCAAGGACCGGGAGACGGTCAAGCCGCTCGCCCCACCCTCGACGTGCCGTCGTTCCACCTCGGCCTGGGCGGCGGCGTGGTGCCCGCCGCCGCCCAGAGGCCGGGTCAGAGGCCCCGCAGGCCCGCCGTCGACGAGAGGCTCTTCAGCGCCACTGCCGTCGCGATCGCGGCCTCGGCCGCCTCCGCGCCCTTGTCCTCCTTGGACCCCTCCAGGCCCGCCCGGTCGAGCGCCTGCTGCTCGTCGTCGCACGTCAGCACGCCGAACCCGACCGGCACCCCCGTCCGCACGCTCACGTCCGTCAGGCCCGACGTCGCCGCCTGGCACACGTACTCGAAGTGCGGGGTGCCCCCGCGGATCACGACGCCGAGCGCGACGACGGCGTCCGCCGCCGGTCCCCCGCCGACCCCGATCCCTGCCGCGCGGGCCGCGGCCACGGGCAGCTCGAACGAGCCCGGGACCCGCAGCTCCGTCCACTGCGCGCCCGACGCCACCAGGGCGCGCCGGGCGCCGGCGAGCAGGCCGTCCATCACCTGCTCGTGCCAGCTCGCCGCGATCACCACCACCCGCAGGCCCGTGCCGTCGACCATGATGCTGGGTGCTCCTGCGCCGCTCATGCGCGTGCTCCTTCGTTCTCGTGCTGGTTCTGGTGCTGGTTCTCGTGCTCGTTCTGGCTCTGGAGGTAGTTCTGGATCTGGTGCTCGCCCGGCGTGCCGATGCTGTGCCCCAGTACCACCCGCTTGGTCTCCAGGTACCGGTGGTTGTGCACCCCCTGCCCCACGACCAGCCCCCGTCGCCCGACGACGTCCGTGCCCGCCGCGCGCAGCCCCGTCACCTTCTCCGGGTTGTTCGTCAGCAGCGTCACGCGGTCCAGGCCGAGGTCCGCGAGGATCGCCGACGCCGCGCCGTACTCCCGCGCGTCCACCGGCAGGCCCAGCTCGACGTTCGCCTCCACGGTGTCCAGCCCGAGGTCCTGGAGCGCGTACGCCTGGATCTTGGCCGCCAGGCCGATCCCCCGGCCCTCGTGCCCGCGCAGGTAGACGACGGCGCCGCCCTCGGCCGCGACCGCCTCCAGCGAGGCCTCGAGCTGGGGTCCGCAGTCGCAGCGCAGCGAGCCGAGCCCGTCGCCGGTGAGGCACTCGGAGTGCACCCGCACGAGGGCACTGTGCCGGCTGCTGTGCTCGTCCCCCTGCTCGTGCCGGGCGCCCCGCCCCGCCGGGACCTCGGGTGTCAGCGCCAGGTGCTCCGCACCGGTACGCAGGTCGCGGTACGCCACCACCCGGAAGTCGCCGTGCCGTGTCGGCAGGGCGGCCACGGCGACGCGCTCGACCCAGGGGCCGAGTGCGCTCTCCGGGCCGATGCTCTCCGGGTCGTTCTCCGTCGAGCCCGCCGGCACCACCGGGTCGTGCTCCGTGCGCCACGCCACGAGGTCGCTGACGGTCAGCAGCACGAGCCCGTGCTCCTCGGCCAGGGCCAGCGCCTCGGGCAGCCGCATCACCGCGCCGTCGTCGCGGACCAGCTCGGCGATGCCGCCCACCTCGCCCGCCACGCCGGCCAGCCGCACCAGGTCCACCGCCGCCTCCGTGTGCCCCGGGCGCTCCAGCACACCGCCGGCCCGGGCCCGCAGCGGCAGCACGTGCCCGGGCCGGATCAGGTCCCGCGCGCCCGACGCCGGGTCGCCGAGCACGCGCAGCGTGAGCGCCCGGTCCGCGGCCGAGATGCCCGTCGAGACGCCGACGGCGTCCACCGACACCGTGTACGCCGTCCGGAGCGGGTCCTCGGTGTTCGGCACCATCAGCGGCAGCTCCAGGGCGTCCGCCCGGTGCGCCGGCATCGGCGCGCACAGGTACCCCGACGAGTGCCGCACGGTCCACGCGACCCACTGCTCCGTCGCGGTGCCCGCCGCCAGCACGACGTCGACCTCGTTCTCCCGGCCGGCGTCGTCCGCCACCAGCACGGGACGACCCGCGGCGAGCTCGGCGAGGGCACGCTCCACGCTGCCCGTCACGATCCCCGGAGCGCTGACGGCGCCCGTCTGCCCGCCGGTCATCGGACCGCTCCCGCCGCCATCAGGCGTTCGACGTACTTCGCGAGCACGTCCACCTCCACGTTGACCGCGTCCCCCGGGGCCAGGCGGCCCAGCGTGGTCGCGGCGAGCGTGGTCGGGATCAGGGAGACGCCGAAGCCGTCGTCGGACACCCAGGTCACCGTGAGGGAGACGCCCGACAGGGCCACCGAGCCCTTCTCCGCGACATACCGCGTCAGGGCGGCGGGCGCCGAGAACTCGAGGTCGTCCCAGCGCGGGCCGGGCGTGCGCCGCACGAGCGTCGCCACGCCGTCGACGTGCCCCTGGACCACGTGCCCGCCCAGGCGCCCGTTCGCCGGCAGGGCCCGCTCCAGGTTGACCTGGGCGCCCGGGACGAGGCCGCCCAGGGAGGTGCGCCGCAAGGTCTCCGGCATCACCTCGGCCACGAACGCACCGTCCGCCACGGAGGTGACGGTCAGGCACACGCCGTCGACGGCGATCGAGTCGCCGGGGCGCGCGTCGGACGTGGCGAGCGGCCCGGAGACGGTCAGGACCGCGTCGGGCGCGGTGCCCGCGGGAGTGTCGGCCTCCGGCCGGACGAGCGCGACGACGGAGCCGAGCTCCTCGACGATTCCGGTGAACATCAGATCTCCTCCTGGGTCTGCCGGGCGGGCCGGCCGGGCTGCGTCTCTGTGGGATGCGCTTCTACGGGCTGTGCTTCTACGAGCGGGGTTTCTCGGGGCTTGAGCCGCCGGGCGACCAGCAGCATGTCGTCGCCCAGCCGGGTCACGTCGTCGGTGGCGAACCGGGCGGCCTCACCGATGGTGGTCACGCCGAGGTCGCCGACGGCGGTCGCGCCCGCGCCGAGCAGCACCGGCGCGACGTACGCGTGCACCTCGTCGACGGCGTCCGCGGCCAGCAGGGCGGTCGCCAGCGTGGGGCCGCCCTCCACCAGCAGGTGCCGCACCTCCCGGTCACCGAGCGCGCGCAGGGCGCCGTCGAGGTCGTGCCCGGGCAGCGTGAGCAGGTCGCCGCCGGGCCCGCGCAGGCGGGCGCCGTCGGGCACGACACGGTCGCCGAGGACCACCCGCAGGGGCTGGTGCTCGAACCGGCCGCCGTCGGTCCGGCGCGCGGTGAGGGACGGGTCGTCGGCCAGTGCGGTCCCCGTGCCGACGGCGATGGCGTCCACCTGCGCGCGGACGACGTGGGCGTGCGCGCGGGCCTGCGCGCCGGTGATCCACCGGCTGGTCCCGTCGACGGCGGCGACCCGCCCGTCGAGGCTGGTCGCGAGCTTGAGCGTGACGTACGGGCGGCCCGTGCGGACGGCGTGCAGCCAGGTACGCAGCAGCTCCTCGCCCTCGTCGGCGAGCAGGCCCGTGGTCACCTCGATCCCGGCGTCGCGGAGCTTGGTCGCCCCGCCCGTCGCGACGGGGTTCGGGTCGCCGACCGCGACGTGCACCGCGGCGACGCCCGCCTCGATCAGGGCGTCCGCGCACGGACCGGTGCGGCCGTGGTGCGCGCAGGGCTCCAGCGTCACGACCGCCGTCGTGCCGAGCGGGTCGATGCCGCGGGAGCGGGCGTCGGTCAGGGCCGCGGCCTCGGCGTGCGGCGTCCCCGCGCCCCGGTGGTAGCCCTCCGCGACGGTGCGGCCGTCGGGGTCCAGGAGCACGCAGCCGACGCGCGGGTTGGGCCCGTACGCCGGTCCCAGCCGTGCCAGCGCGAGCGCGCGGCGCATCGCCGCCTCGAGACCGTGCGGCGCTGTCGCCGTCTGACCGGTGGCTGCCTGATTCATGCCGTCCTCCCCGAGCGTCGGCGCTCCGGGGGTGGACGACGGGTACGCGGACAGGGAGCCCGAAGGCCCAGCCCGCGCGCACGACGTCACGACGTAGCACGCCCCTGGGGACGGCTCCGCCGCACGTGCATCCTCCCATCCGGACTTTCACCGTCGGTCCTGGAGTTCCACCAGGTCAACCGGCCCGTCCTTGCGGACGGACGCGGGTCGCGGACTATAACCGCCGGCTCGGAATTACACCGACCCCGGAGCACGTGTGTGCGTACTGCTGATCGCCAGCATGCCACAGCCCGCGCAGCCAGGTGCCATGGCCTGCGTCACACCCCGGCACCACCTGGGCCGCCGCGGCCCTGCTGCCGCGCGCCCGCATACCCGCCCGGACTCCCCCGCTCGGGGCTCCGTGGTGACGTGACTCGTCGAGGTGCGTCGGTCAAACAACGCGCTTGGCACACTATTTCTACCCGAACGAACTAACCCACCCGGCTCCGTTGAGTGCTGGGTATTCGCCCTTTTTCGTGCGCGAGAAGGGCGAATACCCAGCACTCAACGAGGCGGGTTTGGTGGGGTCAGTGGGTGTGCTTGGCCGCCAGCTCGCGGAGCGTCGCGATCTCGGCCGGGATGTCCTCGGCCCCGTACACGGCCGAGCCCGCCACGAAGACGTTCGCGCCGGCGTCGGCCGCCCGCTCGATCGTGTCGCGGGACACTCCCCCGTCGACCTGGATCCACACGTCCAGGCCGGACTCGCTGACGGCCTGCCGGGCGCGCCGGATCTTGGGCAGCGTGCCGTCGATGAACGACTGCCCGCCGAAGCCGGGCTCGACCGTCATCACGAGGATCATGTCGACCTCGGCGAGCAGGTCGAGGAACGGCTCCACGGGCGTCGCGGGCCGCAGCGCGACGCCGGCCCGCGAGCCGAGCCGGTGCAGCTCCCGGGCCAGCCGCACGGGCGCCTGCGCGGCCTCGGCGTGGAAGGTGACCGACGCCGCCCCCGCCTCCGCGAACGCCGGCGCCCACCGGTCCGGGTCCTCGATCATGAGGTGGGCGTCGAGCGGGATGGGCGACACCTTCGCGAGGCGCTCGAAGATCGGCAGCCCCAGCGTCAGGTTCGGCACGAAGTGGTTGTCCATGACGTCCACGTGCGCGTAGTCGGCGGTGGCGATCTTGCCGAGGTCGCGCTCCAGGTTCGCGAAGTCGGCGGACAGGATGCTGGGGGCGATGAGTGCTGCCATGATGCCAGCCTAGAGGCCGACGGACAGGGAGCACCGATGATCCCCGAAGTGAACTACTGGGCTGTGATCGTGGCGACGCTGTCCACGCTCGTCGTGGGCTCCGTCTGGTACACGCCCCGGGTGTTCGGCACCCGCTGGATGCGCCTGGCGAGGGTCGACCCGAAGGCCGCGCAGGCGGCGGGCATCTGGCCCATCGTCGTCACTGTGATCGTCAGCTTCCTGACGGCGTGGGTGCTCGCCGGCGCCGTCTACATCTCCTGGGTCTTCTACGAGGGCAGCTTCTTCACGGCGTCGGTGGTGACCGCCGTGCTGCTCTGGATCGGCTTCACGGCGGCCCGCTTCATCACCCACGACGCCTTCGAGGGCCGCCCGCCCGCGCTCACCACCCTGAACCTGGCCCACGAGCTGGTGACGATCCTGGTCATGTCCGTGATCATCGGCGTCTGGCCGCCGGCGGGCGTGTAGCCGAGCCTTCCAGCCGCACCTCCAGCGACCAGGTACCAAAGTTCACCCAGGCTCCGCCCGGGAGCATCTGACCCGGACGTCGGACGGCGCGCTAACGTCCGGCCATGGTCAGCAAGCCGGACGGCAGCCACGGATGGTTCCGCAGGTTCTACGACGAGACCTACAACCTCCGCACCATCAGCACCAGGCGGCTCTGGTTCAACGCGTTCCTCTTCCCGTGCTGCATCGTGCTGGGCATCCTCCTCATCGCAGATGTCCACGGGGACCGGCAAGTTCTGGAGTCGCGCGGTGTCGTCGTCGATGCGGTTGTCGTCGAGCGCGGCGACAACCTGAAGCTGGAGATTCCCACGGGCGACAGAGGGCCAGCGACCTACGTGCCCCGCCCTGACGATGCGCTTGCCGTGGGCGACGTCGTCACCGTCCGCTACGACCCCCTGGACCCCACCAACTTCGCTCCCACCATGGAGAGCGGCCTCGGCGGTGCCATGGCGAGCTTCGGAGCCGTCCTGATCATCCTGGCGGCGCTGTGGTCGTTTCAGGTCGTCGAGCTGATCGGGCGCCTGGCAGGACGCCGACGACGCCAGCCTCGCAACGTCGGCTTCAACTTCACGCCCCATTTCACCGACTGAATCTCACCGGGTGACCGGGCCGAACATCGACCTGACGCTGCTACGCCGTGCGGCGCAGCAGCGTCAGGTGCATCGCGTCCGTACCGTGGACGTGCGGCCAGAGCTGCACGTCGTCGCGTTCGGCCAACGGGATGTCCGCGCCCGGGCGCAGCGCGGACCGCACGGCGGCCGGGGTGTCGAGCCGCTCGACGTCGCCGCGCTTCTTCAGCACGTCGGTGACCACGAGCTGCGTCTCGGCCAGGTGCGGCGAGCACGTCACGTAGGCCACCACTCCCCCGGGCCGGACGGCGTCCAGCGCCGAGGCGAGCAGCTCGCGCTGCAGCCCGGTGAGGGCGGCGAGGTCCGACGGCGTCCGCCGCCACCGGCTCTCCGGCCGACGGCGCAGCGCGCCCAGGCCGGTGCACGGGGCGTCGACCAGCACGCGGTCGTAGGCCCCGGGCTCCTCCGTGCCGACCTCGCGGCCGTCGCCGGTGCGCACCTCCTCGACCGCGCCGTCGGGCAGCGCGGCCAGGGCGCCCCTGACCAGGCGGGCCCGGTGCGGTGCCACCTCGTTGGCGACCAGGGCCGCACCCCGCTGCGCGGCGAGCGCGCCGAGCAGCGCGGCCTTGCCGCCCGGGCCCGCGCACAGGTCCAGCCAGCGCTCGTCCCGGCCCTCGACGGGCACGCCCGCCAGGGCGAGCGTGACGAGCTGCGACCCCTCGTCCTGCACGCCCGCGAGGCCCTCGCGGATCGCCGGGATGCCGGACGGGTCCGAACCCTCCAGGCGCAGCGCCGTCGGCGCCCAGCGGCCCGCGACCAGGTCGACGTCGCCCCAGGCGTCCTCGTCGGAGGCCTCGACCAGCCCGGGGCGCGCCACCAGGGTGACGCGCGGGGCGGCGTTGTCGGCGGCCAGCAGGTCGGCGAGCTCGTCCACGCCTCGCTCGTTGCCGGCCAGCGCCTCGCGCAGCGCCCGCGCGATCCACAGAGGGTGCGACTCGGCGAGCGCGAGACCCGTCAGGGTGTCGGGCGCCTCCTTCTCGAGGATCGACAGCCACTCGTCCAGCGGCCGCTCCGACACCCTGCGGAGCACGGCGTTCACCATCTGCGCGGGACCCGCACCCACCCGGTTGCGGGCCAGCCCGACGGTCTCCGAGACGGCCGCGTGCCCGGGCACGCGCATGCCGAGGAGCTGGTGGGCGCCGAGCCGCAGCACGTCGAGCAGCGCCGGGTCGAGGCCCGGCAGCGGGCGGTCGACGCACGTCGCCAGGATCGCGTCGTACCGGCCGCGCAGGCGCAGGGTGCCGTAGGTGAGCTCGGTCGCGAAGCCGGCGTCACGGCCGCGGATGCGCCGCTCGCGCAGCAGCGGCGGCAGCACCAGGTTCGCGTAGGCGTCGGACTCGTCGACCTCGCGGAGCACGTCGAACGCGGCCATCCGCGCGGGGTCGGTGCGCTTGCGCCGCTCCGACGGGGCCTGCGACGTGCGGGACCGGTCGCCGCGGGACCGCGACGCGGAGCGCTGCCGGCCCGCGGAGCTGCGCCGCTCGTCGCCGAAGCCGCGGTCGCCGTCGCGCCCGCCACTGCTACTTCCGCCGCCGCTGCCGCCGCGGTCGCCCTCGTAGCCGCTCATGCGGACACCTCCGCCGTGCCGGCGGCGCCTGCGGGCGTCGTCCCGGCTGCCGGGCCCGCCGTCGGCGAACCCGCCGTCGGCGAACCCGCCGTCGTTGCACCTGGCTGCGTCGAAGCTGCCGGAGTCGAACCTGCTGCCGTCAGAGCTGCCGCCGCACCCGCCGTCGGCGCGCCCGCCGTCAGGCCGCCGAGCACGAGACCCTCCTCGACGAGCGCGCGGCCACCGCCCCGGGCCCAGTCGGGCGCGGGCATCGCCTTCTTGCCGACCGGGCGCACCTCGCCGAGCGCGACGGCGTGCGTCGCCGTCCCGACCAGCACCTCATGCTTGTGCGCGCGCACCTCGCCGGCCGTCAGGTCGGTGACCTCGGGGCGCGGCGAGACGGGGCCGAGGCCCAGGCGGGACCCGTCGGGCAGCACGGTCCACGCGCCGGGCGCGGGCGTGCACCCGCGCACCAGCCGGTCGACGGCGAGAGCGGGGTCGGTCCACACCACGCGGGCGTCGTCGGTCGTGAGCTTGGGCGCCACGGAGATGCCGTCGGCGGGCTGCGCCTGGGGCTGGAGGGTGCCGTCCTCCAGGGCGTCGAGCGTCGCCACCAGGAGCTCGGCGCCGGAGACGGCGAGTCGGCCCAGCAGGTCGCCCGAGGTGTCGGTGGGCCGGATCGTCTCGGTGGCCGTGCCGAGCACGGGGCCGGTGTCCATGCCCTCGTCGAGCAGGAAGGTGGTGGCGCCGGTGACCTCGTCACCCGCGATGACGGCGCGCTGCACCGGCGCGGCGCCGCGCCAGGCGGGCAGCACCGAGAAGTGCAGGTTGATCCAGCCGAGGCGGGGAACGGCCAGGACGGCCGGACGCAGGATGTGCCCGTAGGCGACCACGGGGGCCGCGTCGATCTCGAGCTCGGTGAGCATCGCGACGAACTCGTCCCCGCGCGGCACGTCCGTGATGACGCGCAGGCCGGCCTCCTCGGCCCGGGCCCGGACCGGGCTCGGCGTGAGCTTGCGGCCGCGGCCTGACGGCGCGTCGGCGCGGGTCAGGACGGCCACCACCTCGTGGCGCGAGCCGAGCAAAGCCTCCAGCGAGGCGACTGCGGGTTCAGGGGTTCCTGCGAAGAGAAGACGCACCGGGTCAGTCTAGGTGTGCGCCAGACGTGCGGCCCTGTCGGGACTGCTCGGTCGTGGTGGCGCGGTCGGGGCGGCGAGCTCGGGGCGGCTCGGCCTGCAAGGTCGACGCGCTTCGGCACACAAACTCGGCACACATGCCCGGTACCAGGTGCCGCACCGTTGGAGGACCCCGATGCGCCGATCCACGCTCGTCCCAGCAGGGCTCATCACGAACGTGCTGAAGGCCGTGCTCGCGGTGGGTCTCTCAGTGGGGCTCACGACAGGGTGCGCGGCGGGCACGCCGGGCGCGGGCCCCGACGACGCCGACCCCGCCAACCCTGCCGACCGCGCCGACCGGAGCGACGGAACAGGCACGGGATTCGCGGAGGTGCTCGCCGGGCCCGCCCCCACCGCCGACTACGCCTGGTACCCGGAGACGGTCTCCGCGGCCCTGCCGTCGGTCCGGTACGCCGACGGCGGCGAGGCGCACGCCTCCGAGCTGGCCGCGGTCGGACGGTTCACGAGCTGGGCGGCCGGCGAACCGGGGCACCCGAGCATGGAGGAGATCGACCTGACGTTCGCAGTCGACGAGGTCGTCGAATCGCTCGGCGACCTGACGATGCTCGAGGGCACCACGGTCACGGTGCACGTCGCCGTCGACGGCTCCGCCGACTCCGACACCGACACAGACCGGATGGCCGAGGAGCTGCTCGCGCTGGACGACGTCGTGCTGTTCCTGAACCACGTGGGACCCGAGCCGTGGCCGCCGCCGGAGTGGGTCGTCGTGTTCGACAACACCTTCCTGGGGGACGTGCACGACGACGGCACCATCACCTGGCCCGTGGCAGAGGCGATCGCGGCGAACAACCCCGCCGACTCCCACCCGGAGGCCGACGTGACCACGCTCGACGAGCTGCGGGCAGCGGCTGGAGCGGCGTCCGAAGCAGCGGCAACGGCGGGCTAGCCGGCTACGGGGAGCCCCAGCGCGCGCAGGTCCCTGCGCAGGGCCTCGGTGTCCGTGAACACCACGCCGTGGAACCCGACGCCGCGCGCCGCGTCCACGTTCACGTGCTTGTCGTCCACGAACACGGCGCGCGCCGGGTCGACGCCGAACCGCTCGGCCACGAGCTCGAAGATGCGCCGGTCCGGCTTGGCCATGCCCTCCCGGCCCGAGACGATGACGTCCTCCATGAGCCCGATCGCCGGCGCGGCGGGCTCGGCGCTGTGGAAGGTCTCCGCCTGCCAGTTGGTCAGCCCGTACAGCCGCAGCCCCAGGCCCTTCAGCTCCGCGACCAGCTCCGCCGAGCCCTCGATCGGGCCCGTCAGCGACAGCTCGTAGTGCTCGACGTACCGCCGCAGGTCCTCGACGTGGTCGGGGTGGGTGCGCGCCACGCGCTCCAGGAGCACGGAGTAGGCGGTACCGGCGTCGGCCGCGTGGTTGAGCGAGCCGAAGTCCACGGCCTCGAAGAACGCCTCGACCTCGGCCCTCGGGCGGCCCTCGTACGGACCGAAGGGGTCCCAGCCGATGAGCACGTTGCCGAAGTCGTACACGACGGTGTCGATGGCGGTCTCGTCGGTGGCGGGTGCGTCGACGACGGTCTCGGTCGGGCGGTCGGCTGCGGTCACAGCATCTCCTTCGGGTCGAGCTGAACACGGACGGTGCCGCCCTCGCGGCGCGCGGAGCGGACGGCCAGGCTGGCCTTGAGCCTACGGGCGAGCTCGTCACCCTGGGCGAGCGGTACGCGCAGCACGGTCCGCACGGGCAGGTCGAGCGCCTGGAAGCTGATCGCGCTGCTGCCACCGCTGCCACCACCACTGCTACGACCACTGCCGCCGCTGCTCCGGCCGCTCCCGGCCCCGTTGCCCGGCCCGCCCCGTCTGCCCGACGGCGCCGCGGTGCCACGCCCACCCGGACCCCGGCCGCCCGACCCCCGCCCCGGGGTCTCCGGGTCGAGCTCGACGGGTCCGAGCACGCCCGAGCCCGCGCCCAGGTCCTCGCGCAGCCCCACCCGGCCGACGACGGCGTCCACCGCCGGCCGGTCGCCCGTCACGGCGGCGACCCGCACCGCGGGCGGCAGGTGCAGCTCGGCACGCTCGTCGAGCTCGCGCTCCGCGAAGCCCGCGGGGTCGAAGCGCACGAGGGCCTGGGTGGGCCCGGGGGCGCCGTCGCCGACGAGGAGCACCTGGCCGCCCGGCCCGGGCCGGACCAGCCCGGCCGCCGAGAGCCAGCGGTGCAGGGCCTCGGTACCCGCCGCGAGGCCGGTTCCGCCGGTCATCACGGCGGCGTCGAGCAGGAGGGCGATGGCGTAGCCGCCCTCGGCGACGGGCTCGGCCCCGGGGGTCGCGACGATGAGCGCGGGGGTGCCCGGGACGGCGTCGATCACTCCGCCCGGCGCGGACGCCGCCGACAGCCGCACCGGCACCCCGGTAAACGCCCGGCCGAGCTCCTCCGCGGTGCGGGCAGAGCCGACGCGGACGGAGCGCAGGCCCGTCCACCCGCACTCCTCGCAGCGCCAGCCGCCGGCCAGCCGGCCGCACCATGTGCACTGCGGTGCCCCGTCCGCGTGCGGCAGACCGAGCGGTCCGTGGCAGTGCGAGCAGCGGGCGGCGACCCGGCAGCGCGAGCACGCGACGACCGGCAGGTAGCCCGACCGCGGAACCTGCACCAGCACGGGGCCCCGGTCGAGGGCCTCGCGGGCGGCGCGCCAGGCGGCGGACGGCAGCCGGGCCGCGGCGGCCGCGCCCTCACGCGCGAGCTCGACGGACGTCAGCGCCCGCACCCGCGGCGCCCGGGCGCGCACGACGTCCCGGGGTGCCGCCAGCTCGCGCGCCCAGCCGGACGCGAGCAGCCCCTGCGCCTGCACGGTGCGCCCCGGGGAGCCCAGCAGGAACGCCGCGCCCTCGTGCTCGGCGCGCAGCGCCAGGACGTCGCGCGCGTGCGGGTACGGGGCGTGCGGCTCGGCCAGCGTCTCCTCGCCGTCGCCCCACAGGACCACCAGCCCCAGGTCCGCGACCGGGGCGAACATCGCGGCCCGCGTGCCCACCACGACACGCGCCGCGCCACGCAGCGCCCGCAGGAACGCCCGGTACCGGGGCGCGGGGCCGTCGTCCGCGAGCAGCCGCACGACGTCGTCCGGCGCGGCCCCGGCGCCCTCCAGGGCCGCCGTCACCCGCTCCACGTCCCGCGCGTCCGGCACGACGACGAGCACCCCGCGCCCGCCCGCCGTGCACGACCGCACGGCCTGCGCGACGGCGGCCGCCCAGTGCGGGGTGCCCGCTGCGGTGTCCTTGTCGGTGTCCTCACCAGTGCCTTCACCAGCGTCGACACCGACACCGGGCAGCGCCGACCACACGGCGCGCGGCGCCTCGCCGGACGCGATCCGCCGCAGGTACGCCTCTCCCCCGCGGTACGGCGCCCAGGCGGAAGACGACGGCGCGGGAGCGAACTCGGCGGCGGGAACATCAGCGGCAGGACCGTCGTCGGCAGCAGCGCCGTCAGCAGCAACAGCGGTGGGACCGTCGTCAGCCGAGACCTCAGCGGCCTCCGGCGCCGGCTCCTTCTCTGCCTCCTTCTCGACGCGCGCGTGGCGCGGCGGCAGGGCCAGGCGCAGGACGTCGGCGAGCGTCCCCGCGTACCGGTCGGCGACGGCGCGGCACAGCGCGAGCACCTCGGGGGTCAGCACCTGCTCGCCGGACACGACGCGGCGCAGCGGCACGAGCCGGCCGTCGTGGTCCGAGGTCTCCTGGCGCGCGACGACGTAGCCGCCGACGTCCTGCCGCCCGAACCTCGCCTTGATGCGCACGCCGGGCTGGGCCTCGTCGGCCATGGAGACGGGGACCAGGTAGTCGTACGGCTGGTCGAGGTGCGCGGGCTGGAGGTCGAGCACGACCCGCGCCACCGGCAGGTGCTCGGTGATGGGGATGCCGTTGGTCTCGGCGTTGTCGAGCGGGCCCCGGGAGCTCTTCTTGCCCCGGCTGTTTCCATGCTTGTTCCCCTGGGCCGCAGGAGCGCCGCCCACCTCGTCCAGCCCGAGCAGCGCGCCGTCCTCAGCGATGCCGTCGTCTGCCGTGTCGCCCACTGCGATGTCGCCCTTCGCGACGCCGTCCTCCACCGCCATGTCCCCGTTCACGTCCCTATCCCACCACGGGCCACCCACACTCCGCGGCGGGTGCGGAGCCTGGTCACGCGCGGTGCGCCCGACGTCGGGGCCAGAGCCCTCAGAACAGGCTGAGCAGGTCCTCGACGCGGTCGGTGCGCTCCCACGTGAAGTCGGGCAGGTCGCGCCCGAAGTGCCCGTACGTCGACGTGGCCCGGTAGATGGGGCGCAGCAGGTCGAGGTCGCGCACGATCGCGGCGGGCCGCAGGTCGAACACCTCGTGGATGGCGGCGGTGATCTTGGAGACGGGCACGGTCTCGGTGCCGAACGTCTCGACGTAGAGGCCCACGGGGTGCGCCTTGCCGATCGCGTACGCGACCTGCACCTCGCAGCGCCGCGCGAGACCGGCGGCCACGACGTTCTTGGCCACCCAGCGCATGGCGTACGCGCCCGACCGGTCCACCTTCGAGGGGTCCTTGCCGGAGAACGCGCCGCCGCCGTGCCGCGCCATGCCGCCGTAGGTGTCGACGATGATCTTGCGGCCCGTCAGGCCGGCGTCGCCCTGCGGCCCGCCGATCACGAACTTGCCGGTCGGGTTCACGAACTGCCGCGCGCCGGCCCAGTCGAGCCCGGCGGACTCCAGCACGGGCGCGATGACGGTCTCGGCCACCTCGACGTGCAGCTTCTCCTGCAGCACGTCGGCGTCGTGCTGGGTGGAGAGCACCACGGTGTCGACGGCGACGGGGCGGTCGCCGTCGTACCCGATGGTCACCTGGGTCTTGCCGTCGGGGCGCAGGCCCTGCAGCTCGCCGGACTTGCGCACGGCGGTCAGGCGCTCCGAGAGGCGGTGCGCGAGCCAGCCGGCCACGGGCATGTAGGCGGGCGTCTCGTCCGAGGCGTAGCCGAACATCAGGCCCTGGTCGCCGGCGCCCTGGGCGTCCAGCGGGTCGAGGTCGCTCGTGTCGTCGCGCATCTCCAGCGCCTTGTCGACACCCTGGGCGATGTCGGGCGACTGCTGGCCGATGGAGACGGACACACCGCACGAGTCGCCGTCGAACCCGATGGCGGACGACGTGTAGCCGATGCCGCGCACGACGTCGCGGACGATCTGCGGGATCTCGACGTACGCCTCGGTGGTCACCTCGCCCGCGACGTGCACCAGCCCGGTGGTGACCATGGTCTCCACCGCGACGCGCGACGTCGGGTCCTGCTCCAGCAGGGCGTCGAGGATGGCGTCGCTGATCTGATCACAGACCTTGTCCGGATGACCCTCGGTCACGGACTCGGACGTGAAAAGGCGCAGCTCGCTCATGGGACCCAGCCTACGGTCTCGCACAGTGGGAAGTCGATCCTGGCAGGTGAGACGGGTGTCACGGCAGCAGCTTGGTGACGGCGTCCCACAGGGCGTCCGCGACCTCGCGCTTGGTCCCGGAGGCCAGTCCGACGACGTCGCCGGCCCCGTCCAGGATGGTGACCTCGTTGCTCTCGGTGCCGAAACCGCGCCCGGAACCGACCGCGTTCACCGCGATCAGGTCGGCGCCCTTGCGCCGTGCCTTGGCCCGGCCGTGCTCCAGCACGCTGCCGGTGGCGTCGCCGGTCTCGGCGGCGAACCCGACCACGACCTGCCCGGCGCGCAGCCGCTCGTGCGCGAGCTCCGCGAGGATGTCGGGGTTCTCGACGAGCTCGATCGGCGCGGGACCCTGGCCGGGCACCTTCTTGATCTTGGCGTCGGGCGTGGCCGCCGGACGGAAGTCCGCGACGGCGGCTGCCATCACCACGACGTCGGCCTCCGCGCCCGCGGCGCGGACGGCGTCGCGCAGCTCGGCCGTCGACTCGACCTGCACGACGGCGCAGGCCTGGGGGCCGGTGCGCACCTGGTCGGTCACGTCGGCGGCGAGGTTGGCGGCCACGAGGGTCACCTCGGCGCCGCGCGCGGCGGCGGCCTGGGCCAGCGCCACGCCCTGGCGGCCGCTGGACCGGTTGCCGATGAAGCGCACGGGGTCGATCGCCTCCCGCGTACCGCCAGCGGAGACGACGACGCGGCGGCCGGCGAGGTCGAGGTTCTCGACGGGCACGGCCGCCGACGGGGTCTCGACCAGCGAGAGCGCCTCGCGTGCGATGTCCTCCGGCTCGGGCAGCCGACCGGGGCCGGTGTCCTTGCCGGTCAGTCGGCCCGAGGCTGGCTCGATCACGTGGACGCCCCGCTCGCGCAGGGTCGCCACGTTCGCCCGCGTGGCGGGGTGGTCCCACATCTCGGTGTGCATCGCCGGGGCGAGCACCACCGGGCACCGCGCCGCCAGCAGCGTGGTGGTCAGCAGGTCGTCGGCGAGACCCGCGGCGGCGCGCGCCATGAGGTCCGCGGTGGCCGGGGCCACGATCACGAGGTCGGCGTGCTGCCCCAGCGAGACGTGCTGCACGCCGGGGACGTCGTCGAACACCTCGGTGCTGACGGGCTCGCCCGACAGCGCCTCGAAGGTGGGGGCGCCCACGAACTCCAGCGCCGCGCGCGTGGGGATCACGCGCACGGCGTGCCCCTGCTCGCGCAGCAGCCGCAGCAGGAGCACCGCCTTGTACGCGGCGATCCCACCGGAGACGCCGAGGAGGATCCTCATCGGTGGTGTGGTGGGATCAGGCCGGGAACTCGGGCAGCGACTGCTCGGCCTTGGCAGCCGCGGCGGCGTCTGCCTGCGCCTGCACCTCGGCCGGGTCGACCTCCTCGATGGTCAGGAGGCCCTGGGTGATCTCGCGCATCGCGATGGAGAGGGGCTTCTCCTGGTTGCGGGTCTCGACGAGCGGGCCCACGTTCTCCAGCAGGCCCTCGTTGAGCTGCGAGTAGTACGCGTTGATCTGACGGGCGCGCATGGAGGCGTACAGCACGAGGCCGTACTTCGAGTCGATGCGCTCGAGCAGCTCGTCGATCGGCGGGTCGGTGATGCCCTCGGGGGCGGCGACGGTTCCGGCCATGGTGAAGCTCCAGAAGTCTTGGGGTGACGGGGGAAAGTCCGAGAAACGAGTCTACCTGCTCTGTCACTCGGGGGTGGCGGGCGCGCGGCTGTGCCGCCCGACACGATGGTCGGGCGAGCGGCGCGCCGCAGGGCTAGCCGGCGACGGGTGTGGTGGACCCCACACCCATGAAGGCGACGAGGGCGTCCGTGGCGCGGTGGACGTCGTCGTTCACGATCGTGACGTCGAACTCCTCCTCCGCGGCGAGCTCGACGCGCGCCGTGGCGAGCCTGCGCTCGCGCTCCTCGGAGTCCTCGGTGCCACGCCCGACGAGCCGGCGGACGAGCTCGTCGAAGCTCGGCGGGGCGAGGAAGACGAACCGGGCCTCCAGGCCCGAGGCCGTCACCGCGTCACGCACCTGGCGCGCGCCCTGGAGGTCGATCTCCAGGAGCACGGGGACCCCGGCGGCGAGCTTCTGCTCGACCGGTCGCCGTGGCGTCCCGTACCGGTTATGACCGTGCACCACCGCCCACTCGAGCATCTCGCCGGCGGCGACCATGCGGTCGAACTCCTCCGGCGACACGAAAAGGTAGTGCACTCCGTCCACCTCGCCCGGGCGCGGCGACCGGGTGGTCGCCGACACGGAGAGCCAGACCTGCGGATAACGGGCCCGCACGTCGGCGGAGACCGTGCCCTTGCCCACCGCGGTGGGGCCTGCGAGCACGGTCAGCCGTGCGGGATGTGTCGTACTGATCTCAGCCAAACCTCTCGATGAGCGCCGCCGACTGGTGCGGTCCGAGGCCTCGGACGCGGCGGGTCTCGGCGATCCCGATCTCTTCCATGATCGCCCTGGCCTTAACCTTACCGACACCCGGCAGCGACTCGAGCAACGAGACGACCTTGAGCTTGCCGACGACGTCGTCCTTCTGGCCCTGCTCGATGACCTCCCTCAGGGAACCTTGCGAGTACTTGAGCTTGTTCTTGATCTCCGCCCGCGCGCGTCGCGCCTCTGCTGCCTTCTCGAGTGCTGCCGCACGCTGCTCGGGTGTGAGGGGTGGTAGTGCCACGCAAGTCACCTACTCGTCTCTCGACCGGTCTTCTGACTCGGGGCGCCCGGTCCTCGCTCGGGCCTGATGCCCAAGTCCGTGACCTGCCCCGCAACCGGTCTGGTGTGAACTGCTGCATCGAAAGTAGCCATCGCCTCAACGGTCGGCAATCGCAGAACGCCACTTCGTGAAAACTCATGCACATGCGCTTTTAGGCAATTAGTACATTTCACAGCAAAGCGCCCTCGATCCGTAGGGATCGAGGGCGCTTTGTCCAACCCGAGGTGAAGCGCGAAAATCAGTTTCGCAAGGCCTTCGTCGCCTCCTGCGCGGCCGCCCGCGCGGCGCTCACCAGCGCCTCCGGGTCCGGTCCTGCGGCGAGCACCCCCCGGGACGACGACGCCAGCACGTTCTTCCGGGCACCGCCGAAGGTCGTGGCGAGCTCCCGCTCCCCCGCACCCTGGGCGCCGACGCCGGGGGCCAGCAGCGGGCCGTTCACGGCCACCAGGTCGGTACCCGTCGCGGCCACGGCGTCACCGATCGTGGCGCCCACCACGAGGCCCACCGAGCCCATCGGCTCGGCCCCCGCGTTGAGCACCGCCGCGTGCGCCGCCATGAGGGCGGCGACGGAGGTGCCATCTGTCTGAGCGTGCTGCACCTCGAAGCCCTCCTTGTTGGAGGTGAGGCACAGCACGAACAGACCCCGGCCCGTGGCCGTCGCGAGCTCGACGGCGGGGTCCAGCGAGCCGAACCCGAGGTACGGCGACACCGTCAGGGCGTCCCCGGCCAGGGGCGAGCCGTCCGCCAGGAACGCCTCGGCGTAGGCGCCCATGGTGGAGCCGATGTCGCCGCGCTTGGCGTCGACGATCGTCAGCGTGCCCGAGCCGCCGGAGCCGGTCGCCCGCGCAGCCGCGATCACCTCCTCCAGCACCCCGAGACCGCGCGAGCCGTGCCGTTCGAAGAACGCGGCCTGCGGCTTGAACGCCGCGACCTTCCCCCCGAGCGCGTCCACGACCCGCAGGGAGAACTCCCGCAGGCCGGCGACGTCGTCGGACAGGCCCCAGGCGTGCAGGAGCGACGCGTGCGGGTCGATGCCCACGCACAGCGGCCCGTGCTCGTCCATGGCGGCGGCCAGCCGGGCGCCGAACGGCGTGACACCGCCACCAGGAGTCGCGGTCACGCGTGCGCCCCCGCCGGGGATGCCACGACGCCCACCTGCGCGGCCGCACGGCGCGCCAGGGTGGCCTCCGTGTGCTCCTGGAGGCTCGCGACCTCGAACGGGCCCGCCAGGACCGCCTCGATGCCCTGCACCGCGGCCGCGAGCTGGTCGACCGTGGTCGCGATCGGCTTGTCGGCCGCCGTCGTCGCCGCGCGGATCTCGTACCCGTCCGCGCGGGCGCCCTGGCCCGACGGCGAGTTCACCACGAGGTCGATCTGCCCCTCGGTGATGAGCCCGACGACGGTGAGCTCGCCGTCCGGCCCGCGGCCCTCGGTGTGCTTGCGCACCTCGGTGGCCTCGATGCCGTTGCGGCGCAGCACGTTGGCGGTGCCGGCCGTGGCGAGCACCTTGAAGCCGAGCTCGACCAGGCGCTTGACCGGGAAGACGACGTGCCGCTTGTCGCTGTCGGCCACGGAGACGAACACCGTGCCCGACGTCGGCAGCCCGCCGAACGCCGCCGCCTGCGACTTCGCGAACGCGTGCGGGAAGTCCTTGTCGAAGCCCATGACCTCGCCCGTGGAGCGCATCTCCGGGCCGAGCACCGAGTCGACGACCAGGCCCTCGCGGGTCCGGAACCGCTTGAAGGGCAGCACGGCCTCCTTGACGGCCAGCGGCGCGCCCAGGTCGAGCGTGGCGCCGTCGTGCTCCGGGAGCACCCCGGCCGCCCGCAGGTCGGCGATGGACTCGCCCACCATCACACGGGCCGCGGCCTTGGCGAGCGGCGTGCCCGTCGCCTTGGAGACGAACGGCACGGTGCGCGACGCGCGGGGGTTGGCCTCCAGGACGTACAGGACGTCGCTCACGAGCGCGTACTGGACGTTGAGCAGGCCCCGGACGCCCACGCCCTTGGCGATGGCCTCGGTGGAGCGGCGGATGCGCGCGATCTCGGTCTCGCTGAGCGACACCGGCGGCAGCACGCACGCCGAGTCGCCGGAGTGGATGCCGGCCTCCTCGATGTGCTCCATGACGCCGCCCAGGAACAGCTCCTCGCCGTCGTACAGCGCGTCGACGTCGATCTCCATCGCGTCGTCCAGGAAGCGGTCGATGAGCAGCGGGGCGGCCAGGGTGCCGGGCGCGCCGTTCAGCGCGGCGGCCGCAGCACTCTCGGTCAGGGCCCGCTCCACGTAGCCGGTGAGCTGGTCCTCGCTGTAGACGATCTCCATGCCGCGCCCGCCGAGCACGTAGGAGGGACGCACGAGCACGGGGTAGCCGATGCCCTCGGCGACGTCGCGCGCCTGGGTCAGCGAGCGGGCCGTGCCGAACGCGGGGGCCGGCAGGCCGGCGTCGAGCAGGACCTGCCCGAAGAGGCCGCGGTCCTCCGCGGCGTCGATCGCCTCGGGGCTGGTGCCCAGGATCGGCAGGCCGGCCTCGGCCAGGCGCCGCGCCAGGCTGAGCGGCGTCTGCCCGCCGAGCTGGACGATGATGCCCTTGACCGGACCGGCGGCGAGCTCGGCCTGGTAGACCTCCAGGACGTCCTCGAAGGTCAGCGGCTCGAAGTACAGGCGGTCGGACGTGTCGTAGTCCGTGGAGACCGTCTCCGGGTTGCAGTTGACCATGACGGTCTCGTACTTGTCCGCCAGCGCGAGGGTGGCGTGCACGCACGAGTAGTCGAACTCGATGCCCTGGCCGATGCGGTTGGGCCCGGAGCCGAGGATGATCACGGCCTCGCGCTCGCGCGGCGCGACCTCGGTCTCGGAGTCGTAGCTCGAGTAGTGGTACGGGGTCTTCGCCGCGAACTCGGCCGCGCAGGTGTCCACGGTCTTGTAGACCGGGCGGACGCCCAGGGCGTACCGGACCTCGCGCACCGTGGCCTCGCCGGAGGCGCCCATGCCGCGCAGCCGCGCGACCTGGGCGTCCGAGAGCCCGTGCCGCTTGGCGTGCCGCAGCACGTCCTCGGTGAGGGTGGGCGACGCCGCGACCTCGGCCGCCACCTCGTTGACGAGCTGGATCTGGTCGAGGAACCAGGGGTCGATCTTGGTGGCGTCGAAGACCGCCTCCAGCGTGGTGCCGCCGGGCGTGCCGACGGACCGCAGGGCCTGCTGGACCTGGACCATGCGCTGCTCGGTGGGCCGCTCGATCTCCTTGAGCAGCGTCGCGAGCTCGTCGCCGGTCGGGGCGTCACCGTCCCAGTGGAACTGCACCCCGCCCTTGTCGATGGAGCGCAGCGCCTTGCCGAGCGCCTCCGTGAAGTTGCGGCCGAGCGCCATGGCCTCGCCCACCGACTTCATGGTGGTGGTCAGCGTGTCGTCGGCGGCCGGGAACTTCTCGAACGCGAACCGCGGCACCTTGACGACGACGTAGTCGAGCGTGGGCTCGAAGCTCGCGGGGGTCACCTTGGTGATGTCGTTCGGGATCTCGTCCAGCGTGTAGCCGACGGCGAGCTTGGCGGCGATCTTCGCGATCGGGAAGCCGGTCGCCTTGGAGGCCAGCGCCGAGGAGCGCGACACGCGGGGGTTCATCTCGATGACGATGATGCGACCGTCGTCGGGGTCGATGGCGAACTGGATGTTGCAGCCGCCCGTGTCGACGCCGACCTCGCGGATCACGGCGATGCCGATGTCGCGCAGCTTCTGGTACTCGCGGTCGGTGAGCGTCAGCGAGGGCGCCACGGTCACGGAGTCGCCGGTGTGCACGCCCACGGGGTCGACGTTCTCGATGGAGCACACGACCACGACGTTGTCGTCCTTGTCGCGCATGAGCTCCAGCTCGTACTCCTTCCACCCCAGGATGGACTCCTCCAGGAGCACCTCCGTGGTGGGCGAGTAGTGCAGGCCCTGGCCGACGATGCGGTGCAGGTCCGCCTCGTCGTAGGCCAGGCCGGAGCCGAGGCCGCCCATGGTGAAGGACGGGCGCACGACCATCGGGTAGCCCAGGATCTCGGCCGCCTTGAGGGCCTCGTCGATCGTGTGCACGATCTCGGAGCGCGCCGACTCGCCGCCGCACTTGGCGACGACGTCCTTGAACTGCTGGCGGTCCTCGCCCTTCTGGATGGCGGGGATGTTGGCGCCGATCAGCTCGACGCCGTACTTCTCCAGCACGCCCGCCTCGTCCAGGGCGATGGCGGCGTTCAGCGCCGTCTGCCCGCCCAGGGTGGGCAGCAGCGCGTCGGGGCGCTCCTTGGCGATGATCGTGGTCAGGACCTCGGTGGTGATGGGCTCCACGTAGGTGGCGTCCGCGAACTCCGGGTCCGTCATGATCGTGGCCGGGTTCGAGTTCACGAGGATGACACGCAGGCCCTCCTCCTTCAGCACGCGGCAGGCCTGGGTGCCGGAGTAGTCGAACTCGCAGGCCTGGCCGATGACGATCGGGCCGGACCCGATGACCAGGACCGAGGAGAGGTCGTTACGGCGAGGCATCAGTGGTTCTCCTCGGTGTCGTTCTGGGTCGTGTTCTGGGTCGTGCTGTGCGCCTTCAGGGCCGGCGGCCAGGCCGCCGGGTTCGTCAGGAGGCCGACGAAGCGGTCGAACAGGTACGCGGCGTCGTGCGGGCCGGCGGCCGCCTCAGGGTGGTACTGCACCGAGAAGGCGGGGACGTCGAGGCAGGTCAGCCCCTCGACGACCTGGTCGTTCAGGCCCACGTGGGACACGACGACGCGGCCGTAGCGGCCGCCGTCGTGCGGGGCGTCGGAGATCGCGGGCGAGCCGTCCTCGGCGAACACGGGCGCGTCGACCGCGAAGCCGTGGTTGTGCGCGGTGACCTCGACCTTGCCGGTCGTGCGGTCGAGCACGGGCTGGTTGATGCCGCGGTGGCCGTAGCCGAGCTTGTACGTGCCGTAGCCGAGGGCCCGGCCGAGGAGCTGGTTGCCGAAGCAGATGCCGAAGAACGGGATGCCGCGGTCCAGGACCGCGCGCAGCAGCTCGACCTCGTGGCCGGCGGCGCCCGGGTCCCCCGGGCCGTTGGAGAAGAAGACGCCGCGGGGGGCGTCGTCGGGCAGGTCCGCGAAGGCGGCCAGCACGTCGTCGATCGTCGAGGACTGCGGCACGACGACGACGCGCACGCCGCGCTCGGCCAGCCGCGCCGGCGTCATCGCCTTGATGCCCAGGTCCACCGCGACGACCGTCGCGACCGGGGTCTGCCCGGGGTTGTTCTCCAGCCACTCGCCGGACGGCTCGACCGTGTAGGCCTCCTTCGTGGAGACCTCGCCGGCGAGGTTCGCGCCCTTCATCTGCGGGGACGCCTGCACCTCGGCCACGAGCTCCTCGACGGGACGCGGGTAGCCGCCGCGCTCCAGGTCGTCGCCGGAGAAGATCCCGGCGCGCATCGTGCCCTCCTCGCGCAGGCGGCGAGTCAGGGCGCGGGTGTCGATGTCGGAGATGCCGACGACGCCCTGCGCGGCGAGCTCCTCGCCGAGGGAGCGCTGCGCGCGCCAGTTCGAGACCCGGCGCGCGGGGTCGCGCACCACGTAGCCCGAGACCCAGATGCGGCCCGACTCGGGGTCTTCGTCGTTCACGCCGGTGTTGCCGACGTGGGGCGCCGTCATGACGACGATCTGCCGGTGGTACGACGGGTCGGTCAGCGTCTCCTGGTACCCGGTCATGCCGGTGGAGAACACGATCTCGCCGAACGTCGTGCCCGCGGCGCCGTACGCGCGGCCGCGGAACGTGGTGCCGTCCTCGAGGACCAGCGCTGCGGATCGGGTGGACGTCTGGGGCGACGTAGGGGCGGACGTCGGGGCGGACGTGTCTGCGGACGTCATCGGGATGGTCACCGGGCCTCCTGCTGGTGCGGGTACTGCTGGTGCGGGTACTGCTGTTCGGGGTGCTGCTGGGTCTGCTGGGTCGCGGCGAGCAGGTGGTGGACGGCGTCGACGAGGGCGCCGCGGTCCTCCGCCCGCCGGGTGCGCAGGCCGGTGTCGACCAGGGCGGGCGCGACGCCGTCGGCCTCCGGGACGGCCCACGTGAGGACTACGAGCCCGTCCGTGCCGACGTACTTGCCGGCCATGCCCGGCGCGAGGCCGGCGCTGCGGATCGTCTCGACGGGGACCCAGAGGTCGTCGGCGCCGTCGCGCTCGATCAGGACGCCGCTGTCATGAACGGTGACGGCCGCGTGCGAGCGGTCGCCCAGGCCGTGCGCGCCGACGCGGGCGAGCCAGTCGCCGTGCAGCGTCGTCGAGACGTAGACGGCCTCGACGGGGCCGAAGCGCACGTCGCCGGGAGTCTGGGTGGGCAGCGGCGGCACCGGCACGACCGTGGTGGTGCGCTGCGCGAGCCGCCGTCGGCCGATGAGGGTCACGAACAGCACGAGGAAGACCGCCAGGACGACCAGCAGGGCGATGGAGAGGATCTTCATCGGGTGGCTCCTTCGAGGGTGGAGGTGCTGTCGACGGGCGCGCCGTCCAGGACGGTCGCCCGGCCCCGGAGGAACGTCGCGACCACGCGGCCCGGCAGCTCCATGCCCTGGAACGGGGTGTTGGCGCTGGCGGTGACCTGGGCGGCGCCGTCGACCGCGCGCGTGGCGGCCGGGTCGACGAGGGTCAGGTTGGCGGGCTCGCCGACGGCGATCGGCCGGCCCTGCGTGGCACTGATCCGGCCGATGCGCGCGGGGTTCTCCGAGAGCACGCGGGCGACGTCGGCCCAGGTCAGACGGCCGGTGTCGACCATGGTCTGCTGCACGACGGACAGCGCCGTCTCCAGGCCGGTCATGCCGAACGCGGCCGAGGACCACTCGCAGTCCTTGTCCTCGACCGGGTGCGGGGCGTGGTCGGTGGCGACGATGTCGATGGTGCCGTCGGCCAGGCCCTCGCGGACCGCCTCGACGTCCTTGGCGGTGCGCAGCGGCGGGTTCACCTTGAACACCGGGTCGTACTCGCGGGCCAGCTCGTCCGTGAGCACCAGGTGGTGGGGCGTGACCTCGGCGGTGACGTCGATGCCGCGGCCCTTGGCCCAGCGGATGATCTCCACCGAGCCGGCGGTGGACAGGTGGCAGACGTGCAGGCGCGAGCCGACGTGCTCGGCCAGCAGCACGTCGCGGGCGATGATCGACTCCTCGGCCACGGCGGGCCAGCCCGTCAGGCCGATCTGCGCGGAGACGACGCCCTCGTTCATCTGCGCGCCCTCGGTCAGGCGCGGCTCCTGCGCGTGCTGCGCGACGACGCCGTCGAACGCCTTGACGTACTCCAGCGCGCGGCGCATGAGCACCGGGTCGTGCACGCACTTGCCGTCGTCGGAGAAGACCCGAACGCGGGCGGCGGAGTCGGCCATCGCGCCCAGCTCGGCGAGCTTCTCGCCGCCCAGGCCCACCGTGACGGCGCCGACGGGGTGCACGTCCACCCAGCCGGCCTGCTCGCCCAGCCGGTGCACCTGCTCGACGACGCCCGCGGTGTCCTGCGTCGGCGTCGTGTTGGCCATCGCGTGCACGGCCGTGAACCCGCCCGCGGCGGCGGCCCGGGTGCCGGAGAACACCGTCTCGGCGTCCTCGCGGCCCGGCTCGCGCAGGTGGGTGTGCAGGTCGACGAGGCCGGGCAGCAGCACCAGGCCCTCGTCGCTACCGCTGTCGCCACCGACCTCGTGCGCGCCGTCGGGCACCTCGACCGTCCCCGGCGCGCCGATCGCGGCGACCACGCCGTCCGCGAGCACGACGTCGACCGGGTCCGTGCCGTAGGGACGCACCCCACGCAGGACGTAGGTCGTGGTTGAAGGGGTGCTCACAGGGCGGTCCTCTCGTCGGTGCTGGTGCTGGTCTGCTGGGTGTTCGTGCTGTCGTCGCCGGAGAGCAGCAGGTACAGCGCGGCCATCCGGACGGCGACGCCGTTGGCCACCTGCTCCACGATCACGGAGCGGGGGTGGTCGGCGGCGGCCGCCGAGATCTCCAGGCCGCGGTTCATCGGCCCGGGGTGCATCACGATCGCGTGGTCCGGCAGGACCGCGAGGCGGCGGGCGTCGAACCCGAACTTGCGGCTGTACTCCATGGGGCTCGGGAAGAACGACCCCGAACCGCCCGACATCCGCTCACGCTGCACCCGCAGCATCATGACCGCATCGGGCTGCCACTGCTCGAGCGTCTCGTCCAGGTGGTACGAGACCCGGCACGGCCAGGTCTCCACGCCCACGGGGACGAGGGTGGGCGGCGCGACCAGGGTCACCTCGGCGCCGAGGGTGTGCAGCAGGTAGACGTTCGAGCGCGCGACCCGGGAGTGCAGCACGTCGCCGACGATCGCGATGCGCAGGCCGGCCAGGTCCGCGCCGACCGAGGTGTCGACGCCTCGCCCGTCGTCGCCCACCCGGCCGACGAGGTGCCGGCGGATCGTGAACGCGTCCAGCAGCGCCTGCGTGGGGTGCTGGTGCATGCCGTCGCCCGCGTTGAGCACGCCCGCGTCGAGCCAGCCGGCGTGCGCGAGCTGGTGCGCCGCGCCGGAGGCCGAGTGGCGCACGACCACGGCGTCGGCCCCCATGGCGTGCAGCGTGAGGGCCGTGTCCTTGAGCGACTCGCCCTTGGACACGCTGGAGCCCTTGGCCGAGAAGTTGATGACGTCCGCGGACAGGCGCTTGGCCGCCGTCTCGAACGAGATGCGGGTGCGCGTGGAGTCCTCGTAGAACAGGTTCACCACGGTGCGGCCGCGCAGCGTGGGCAGCTTCTTGTTCTCGCGCGACTGCGTGGCCGCCATCTGCGCGGAGGTGTCCAGGAGCAGGATCGCGTCGTCCTTGGACAGGCCCTGGGTGGTCAGGAGGTGCTTCACCGGTCGCCCCTCTCGTGGTTGATGGGCGCTCCGCTGATGACGACGGCGTCGACTCCCCCGTCGACGTCGGCGAGCCGGACCTTGACGCGCTCGCTGCGCGAGGTGGGCAGGTTCTTGCCGACGTAGTCGGCGCGGATCGGGAGCTCGCGGTGCCCGCGGTCCACGAGGGCGGCGAGCTGCACCACCCGGGGGCGGCCCAGGTCGTTCAGGGCGTCGAGCGCGGCGCGGATGGTGCGGCCGGAGAACAGGACGTCGTCCACGAGGACGACCACCTTGTCGTCGATCGTGCCGTCCAGGCTGCCCGGCAGGACCGTCTGCCCGACGGCGCGCGTGGGCTGGCGCCGCAGGTCGTCGCGGTACATGGTCACGTCGAGCGTGCCGTGGTCGCCGCTGAAGGCGGGCTCGATCTGCGCGAGGCGCTCGGCCAGCCGCCGGGCGAGCTGCACGCCGCGCGTCGGGATGCCGAGCAGGAGCAGGTCGGCGGCGCCCTTGTTGCGCTCCACGATCTCGTGGGCGATGCGGGTGAGCGCCCGGGCGATGTCGGCCTCGCCGAGCACCGTCCGCGCGGCGTCGGTGCCGGGGCTCTCGCCGAGGGCCCCGCCGGGGGTGTCGCTCGGGGTGGATCCGGATTCGGGCATGCGGGTGCCAGGGTTCATCTGGCGACCTCCTTCTCCGCCTCACGGGACGGGATTAAAGGGAGTCTGACAGCCACCACCTTAACGCGCCGTACCTGCGCCCGACGCCGAGGCCACCGCCGCCGGAAGGGGCGTTGCTCACATCGGCGTCGGTCGTCCGACGTGTGCGCGTCCGTCCCGGCGGCGGGGGCGGTGGTCCGGCGCGGACCACGCAGGTGAGCCCGTCGTCGGCCCCGTCGCCAGCCCGAGCCGGCCGAGTGTCAGCCGCGCTCCAGGCGCTCCGCGATGCCGGCGATGCGGCCCAGGCGCGCCTCCCACGCGTCCCCGATCCGCTCCAGCCGGCGGCCCAGTGCCGTCAGCTCCGCGCCGAGCGCGCGGTACCGCCGCTCCCGGCCCACGACCCACGACTCGACGAGCCCCGCGGCCTCCAGCAAGGCGAGGTGCTTGGCGATCGCCTGCCGCGTCACGGGCAGGCGCGCGGCGAGGGCGGAGGCGGTGAGGCCGGCTCTGTCGTTGCCGTCCGCGAGGGCTGTGCTGCCGGTGGGGGCTGTGCTGCCGGCGGGGGCTGTGCTGCCGGCGAGGTCCGTGCCCGCCAGCGCCTCGAGCACGGCCCAGCGGGTCTCGTCGCCGAGCGCGGCGAACGCGGCGACCGGGGAGGGCGACGTCACCACGCGCGCGACTCGACGTACTCGACGAGCTCGTCCAGCTCGCCGTCCCAACCCTCGCGGTTGCCCTCCAGGGCGGCGCGAACGGCGTCGTCGGTGTCGCCGGTGAAGCCGGTCTCGTGGACGGTGAGGTAGGTGCCGTCGCCGTCGGGCTCCAGGGTGAAGGTGGCCTCGGTCATGCGCTCCGGCTCCTCCGCGGACTGGCCCCAGCGGTACGCGAGCACGCGGCCAGGCTCCGCCCGGGTGACCTCGAAGGCGAACCAGCCGTAGCCCTCGAAGTGCAGCCGGCCCCGCGTGCCGGCGGCGAGCGGGCCGCCGTCGTCGGTCTCGCAGCCGTCGCCGAACCAGCCGGCGACGTGCTCGGGCTCGGACAGTGCGCGCCAGACGGCGTTCGCTCCGGCGGCGACCCGCACGGTGCGCGTGACCGAGCGCGCGTCGAGGTCGACGCTGGCGCGGGGCTGGGTGGTGGTCATGGTGTCCTCCGGGTTGGGACCGACAAGCGCAACCTTTTGGTTGCACATCCACGATGCACCCGTGACGCTCGATGTGCAACCCTTCGGTTGCGTAAGTTTCGCTAGGCCCGCTGGTCCCGCAGCACCGCTGCCGCCAGGCCCGCCGCGACCACGACCAGGGCGAGCACCATCGCGACCGTCCCCGGCCAGCCCGCCAGGGCGAACGCGACCCCGCCGAGCCAGCCGAACAGGCTCGACCCCGCGTAGTAGGCCAGGTTGTAGACGGCCGCCGCCTGGGTCCGCGCCTGGGGCGCGGCGACCGGCGTCCACCCGCTGGCCACGGCGTGCGCGCCGAAGAACCCGGCGGTCAGCACGACCAGCCCCGCGAGCACGAGCGGGAGCCAGGCCGACAGCGTGGCCACCACGCCCAGCGCCATCACACCCGCCGAGACGATCAGCACCCGGCGGCGCCCGTGGCGCACCACGAGCCGCCCCGTCCGGGCCGACGACCACGTCCCGGCGAGGTAGGCGAGGAACACGAGGCTCACCACGCCGGACGAGAGGCCGACGGGGGCGTCGGTCAGGCGGAAGCCCAGGTAGTTGTAGATCGCGACGAAGCCGCCCATGAGCAGCAGCCCCTGGGCGTCCAGCACGAGCAGGCGCGGGCTGAGCAGCGCGCGGAGCCGTCCGGCACGGCCTGGCGCGGCGCCCGACGTGTCGGGGTGACCCGTCGCGCCGGGACGCGGCCCGCGGTCCCGGGGCGCCAGCCAGACGAACACCGCGGTCGCGATCAAACACGCCGCCGCGACGGCGCCCACGCCGGCGCGCCAGCCGAACAGCTCGGCGACACCGCCCGAGACCAGCCGGCCCAGCAGCCCGCCCATCGACGTCCCGGCCACGTACGTCCCGGCGGCGCGCGGCACCATCGCCGTGGCGCCCGCGTCGATCAGCATCTCCGTCAGGTACGCCATCGCGACGGCGGGCACGCCCGCGACGAACAGCCCCTCGACGGCGCGCCCTGCAACGAGCAGCTCGAACGACGGCGCGAACGGCACCGCGAGCCCGACGGCGGTGGCGCCGAGCATCGCCACGGTCATCGCGCGCACCCGGCCGACGCGGTCGGCCACCCAGGCCCAGGGCACCACGCCGACCGCCAGGCCCAGGGTCGCGGCGGAGACCAGGAGCGACGTGGCGGACGCCGACGTCGCGAGCTCGCGGGCGGCGTCGGGCAGGACGGACTGCGGCGAGTAGAGCTGCGCGAACGCAGCGGTCCCGGCGCCGAACAGGGCGACGAGCAGACGTCGCTCGTCGAACCGTCGGGCGCCGGGACCGGTGCTCACAGTGCGTGCCGGGTTGCGCCGGCTGTCATGCGTTCGCTCGCGCTGACGCGTCCGCGTGCGTCACGCCAGCCGTGTCACGCAAGCCCAGCCGTGTCACGCAAGCAGAGTCGGCTTCAGGTCCTTGACCCGGCCGAGGAGGCCGTTCACGAAGGCCGGGGAGTCGTCCGTCGACAGGTCGCCCGCGAGGTCGACCGCCTCGTCGAGCGCGACGGCGTCGGGCACGTCGTCGTTGAAGAGGACCTCCCAGGAGCCGATCCGCAGCAGCGCGCGGTCGACGGCGGGCATGCGGTCCAGGGTCCAGCCCTGGGAGTACGTCTCCAGCACCTCGTCGATGCGGTCGCGGTGCGCGACCACGCCCTCCACGATGTCGACCGTGTACTGCGGCACGGCGGCCTCGGTGTGCGGCACGGCCACACGGTCGGCGAGGAGCTTCAGCGGGTCGATGCCGCGCTGCTCCGCCTCGAAGAGGATGTCGGCGGCGCGCTTGCGCGCCTTGGTGCGTGCGCCCATGGTCTCTCTCTGCTACGAAACTCGACTGCTGAACCGGCTCGGCTGCCGAACTGGCACGACCACTGAACTGGCTCAGCTGCTGAACTGCGGTGCGGCGGACCCGGGACGGGCCCGCCGCGAGTGGATCAGTCGGAGACGCGACCGAGGTAGTCGCCCGTGCGGGTGTCGACCTTGACCTTGACGCCCTGCTCGAGGAACAGCGGGACCTGGATCTCCGCGCCCGTCTCGAGGGTCGCCGGCTTGGTGCCACCCGTGGAGCGGTCGCCCTGCAGGCCCGGCTCGGTGTAGGTGATCTCCAGGACGACGGACGCCGGCAGCTCGATGTAGAGCGGGGTGCCGTCGTTCGACGCGAGCATGACGCTCATGCCCTCGAGCATGTAGTCCTTCGCGTCGCCCACGGTCGCTGCCGACACGTTGATCTGGTCGTACGTGTCGTTGTCCATGAAGACGAAGTCCTCGCCGTCCATGTACAGGTACTGGAAGTCGCGACGGTCCACGTTGGCCGTCTCGACCTTGATGCCCGCGTTGAACGTCTTGTCGACGACCTTGCCGGAGAGGACGTTCTTCATCTTCGTCCGGACGAACGCTCCACCCTTGCCCGGCTTGACATGCTGGAACTCGATGACCGACCAGAGGTTGCCGTCGATGCGGAGCACAGTGCCGTTCTTGATGTCGTTGGAGGTAGCCACGTTCGTCTTCCTGTGTCGGGTGAAGGGTGTACCCCGGGGCACGCCGACAAGAGGCCGACGGCTGGGGTGATCAAGCGATGTGTCAAGCAGCAGCGGTCAAGTCTAACGGACCGGTCAGAGCACGAGCGCATTGAGCACGATGAGCCCGAGCAGACCGGTCGCGACCGACCAGATCAGCGACGCGAGCGTACCCACGACGAACCGCTCGGACGCGACGGGCTGGTCACGCAGCTCGGCATAGCGGCCCAGGCCCTTGATCGCGATCACGATCGCGATGCCGTACGGGTAGCCGGCCAGCAGCGAGCCCGTGATCGCCAGGCGCTCCAGCACCCCGAGCCACGCGCCGCCCCGCAGGATCGCGACGGCGTCCGGGTGCATCGTTCCGGTCGGCGACTCCTCGCCGTCGGGCACGAGGCCGCCCGAGCCCTTCTCGTTCTTCTCGCCCTTGGCAGGCTCGGCCTCGGTGCCTTCGGCGGCCTTGCCCGAGGCGCCCTCACCCGATGCGGCCTCGCCCGGCTCCACGGCCTGCGGGTAGACGGGCGGCTTGTACCGCGCCCACGGCAGGTCTCCCCGCCCCGCGCGTCGCAGCACCCAGGGCACGACCCACGAGCCCACGATCACGCTGAGCGCCAGCGTGACCAGCCAGGTCGCGGCAGCAGCGACCCACTGCCATCCGTCGAGGTAGTTCAAGGTCTCCCAGGTCACGGCGTGACGTTCCCCTCAGCTTGTCGCGTCAGCTCTTGGCGCGCTTCTTCGTGGTGCTCGGACGGGCTGGTGGTGCAGATCAGGCAGGGCCGTCGGCCGGACGGGCAGCCGGCTGGTCGGCGGACCCGGGCGCGTCGACCAGGTCCGGGCCGACCGAGCCGCTCAGCTCGGCCAGCAGCCGCACCACGACCGGGCGCACCGCTTCCTCCTCCTGCCAGAGGGCCGCACGGACCCGCTGGCTCACCGCCTGCTCGCTGACCTGCAAGGACTGGGCGACGATCCTCTGTCGTCCCGGTTTGTCCGCCAGCGAGGCGAGCGTATCGGCGACCTCCCACCCGTGGGGGGTACGGCGCGCGCGAATCGCGGCGAGCAGCCGCAGCAGCGCCTCCACCTCGGCGGCCAGGTCCGGCGGCTCGGTATCGGACGCGGTGGTGTCGGGTTCTGTGCTGCGGGGCTCGGTGTTGCCGGACTCGGTGTTGCCTGCCGCCCTCAGGTCCGGCGCGCCCGGGGGCGGGCCTTCGACCGCGATCGACGTGCCCCGGCCGCGCGTCTTGGCCCGCTCGACGGCGTCGCGGGCACGGTAGAACGCGTACCCGCGCGCCTCCCGGGAGACGCTCGGCAGCGGGCCCTCGACCGATCCCACGCCGATGCCGATGCTCCAGCCCTGGTCCCGCAGCAGATGGAGGGACAGGTCGACGGCGAGCCCTGCGCCCGCCCGGCCTGCCGCCAGGATGCCCTGCACCTCGTCGCCGACCGTGCGCTCGAACGGCACGACGACGCCGTCGCGGCCGCGCGTCAGCTCCGCGAGCTCAGCGAGGACCTCGGGAACGCGGTCGGCGGCGTAGGTGGAGCCGCGCTGGTCGACGGTCAGGACGATCATCGCTCAAGCCTAAAGGCTTTACAGGATCATCTCAAGGTTCTTGGCTTGAGTGGTACACATCAAGCCTTGGGTCTTGATGGGTCCTGCTCAAGGTCGGCTGAGGCTGCCTGATCACTCCGCAGCATCTCTCCGCAGCAGTTGAGCCGGTCGCTCCGGTCAGCCCTTCGCACCGGCTAGCCCGCCAAGCGCTCCGCGATCGCCGACAGCGCCAGCCGGTAGGAGTCGAACCCGAAACCGGCGACGGTCCCGGTCGCGATGCCGGCGACGACCGAGTAGTGCCGGAACGACTCCCGCGTCGCCGGGTTCGAGAGGTGCACCTCGACCAGCAGCAGGCCCGCGGTCGTCACCTGCGCGGCGGCGTCGCGCAGCGCGTACGAGTAGTGCGTGAACGCCGCCGGGTTGAGCACCACGTGCGCACCCGCGTCGACGGCCTCGTGCAGCCAGCCGACGATCTCCGACTCGTTGTCGGTCTGCCGCACCTCGATCGCGAGGCCCAGGTCCTCGCCCCACTTCGCGGCGGCCACCTCGAGGTCCGCCATCGACGCGTGCCCGTAGATCTCGGGCTCGCGGACACCGAGCCGGCCGAGGTTGGGACCGTTGAGCACCAGGACGCTGGGCAGTGCAGACGAGGGCAGTGCAGAAGCCATGGCCGCGAGCCTAGTGGTCAGCGGGTGGGGACGCCGCCGTATCTCAGACCTTGCCGCTGCCGCGCACGATCCGGTGCCCGCCCGTCGCCTCGGCGATCCAGCCGATCGCCTCGGGGCGCAGCTCGTCCCAGCCCCAGAAGGTGAGGCCCAGGCAGGCCAGCGCGGCGTCGTCGGCCGACCACTCGGCGACCGGCGCCGCGACGCCGCACGCGCGGCACTCCAGGTCGGCCGCGCCCCCGTCGCGCCAGGTCGCCGCCGCGTCGTAGAACCAGCGCAGCCCGTGCTCGTCGGAGCACGTGGGGCCGAACTCCTCGGGCGGCCCGAAGAACGACCTCCGCACCGAGCACCGGGGGCAGGTCACCGCCTCGACGCCGCCCTGCCCGCCGTCGTAGACCTCGCGGCCGACCGTGACCGACATGCCCCACGGCGTCTCGCCCGAGACAGTGCCCAATCCTGAGTCTGAACCTGAACCTGAACCTGCGATCGTGTCCGCCCACGCGGGGCCGGGCAGGTGGCCGACGCCGCCGAGCGCCGCGTCCGGGGACATCTCCCGCAGCAGCACCCCGCGCGCGACGAGCGTGTCCACGACACGTCGGCCCAGCTCCGGCGCGTCGGCCTCGGTCGCGTCCAGGTCGGCGACCCACTCGAAGTACGTACCCACTACTCCCCCTCGGCTCAGGCTCGGCCCACACCCGGTCGGCCGTCCTGACGCTCTCGTGTCGGCGCTTTCATCTCGGTGCTGTCGTCGCCGACGTCGTCGTTGCCGGCGTCGTCGTCCGGCCCCGCGAACGCTACCCGGGGACACCGACACGCAGGCCAGCCCGGACATGCGCCCAACCCGCGCTACGCCCCGTCCGGCTCCAGCCCCTCCACGAGCAGCGTGCGCGGGCCGGGGCCGGCCTCGGCGAGGGCGTCGTGGGGGTTGGTCAGCGCGCACCGGCGCAGCGAGAGGCAGCCGCAGCCGATGCAGTCCGTGAGGTGGTCGCGCAGGCGGGACAGCTGCTCGATCCGCGCGTCGAGGTCGTCGTGCCAGGCCTGCGAGATGCGGCGCCAGTCCTTCGCCGTCGGCGTCCGGTCGCCGGGCAGGGTGTCGAGCGCCGCGCCGATGTCGGCGAGCGGGATGCCGACCCGCTGGGACACCCGGATGAACGCGACCCGGCGGAGCGTCTCGCGCCGGTAGCGCCGCTGGTTGCCCGACGTGCGCCGGCTCGTGATCAGCCCCTTGCGCTCGTAGAAGTGCAGGGCGGACACCGCCACACCGCTCCGCGCGGCGAGGTCGCCGACAGTAAGCTCGTCACGGTCCCAGGGGACGGCGGGGTTGGGCGCTTCCATGCGTGGTGGCCTCCTAGGGCTCACAAGAATCGGTGCTGGTGTGCGTGCTGGCTCGCGGTGCTGATCTCTGGTGTTGACCTCAACTTTGGTTCAGGTTAAAGGATGGCCGCATGGACGCGATCAGACACCACTCCTTCGGACCGCCGGAGGTCCTCGTGCTCGAGCAGGTCCCGGACCCCGTTCCCGGACCTGGCGAGGTGCTCGTCGACGCCGTCGCGCACGGGGTGCACCTGCTGGACACGAGCCTCCGGCGCGGCGAGGCAGGCCCGCCGCTCCCCCTGCCCAGCCTCCCGACCGTGCCGGGCCGCGAGATCGCGGGCACCGTCGCCGCCGTCGGCCCCGGGGTCGACAGCGCGTGGGCCGGGCGGCCCGTGGCGGCCCACCTCGGCGCGGTGCCCGACGGCGGCGGGTACGCCCGGCGCGTCGTCGTCGGCGCCGAGAAGCTGCACGCCCTGCCGGACGGGCCCGACGGCGCTCCCCTGGACCCCGCCGACGCGATCACGATGATCGGCACCGGCCGGATGGCCGTCTACACCCTCGAAATCGCCGCGGTGACGGCGGACGACGTCGTCGTCGTGACGGGCGCCGCGGGCGGGCTCGGCACCCTGTTCGTCCAGGAGGCGCTGCGCTCCGGCGCGCGCGTCGTCGCGCTCGCCGGCGGACCCGCCAAGCTGCGGGTGCTGCAGGACCTCCTGGGCGACCTCGTGCGGGGCGACACGCCCGGCACGGACCGGCTGGCCCTGGTCGACTACTCCGCCGACGGCTGGCTGGACACGGCCCGAGCGGCGCTCCGTGGTTCCCCGGCGACGCTCGTGCTCGACGGCGTGGGCGGGGACCTCGGCACGGCCGCCACGAGCCTGCTGCGCGGGGCCGACGGCGGTGCGGCTGATCGCGGTGGGGCTGACGGCGACGAGACTGGCGACGACGGGACTGGCCGACTCGTCGCGTACGGCTGGGCCTCCGGGACTCCGAACCGCTACACCGCCTGGGCCGAGGACGACCAGATCGAGTCGCCGGTCGAGGTGCGCTACGCCGTCGGGCCGCAGGCGCCTCCGATGTCCGACCAGCGGCCGTGCCAGGAGCGCGCGCTGGCGCTGGCGGCGTCGGGCCGGTGGCGGGTGGCGAAGCACCGCGTGCCGTTCGCGGAGGCGGCCCGCGCGCACCGCGAGCTCGAGGAGCGTCGGACGACCGGCAAGGTGGTGCTGGTGTGACCGCGACCGTCTCTCCCGCCTCTCGCGCGCGGACGAACGCGCAGATCGATGCGGGCCCCGGCTCTCTGAGCCCCGGTGGGCAGCGCCTCGTCCTGATCGGGATGATCGCGCTCTGCTCGCTCGGGGCCTTCGAGGCCCTCGCCGTGGCGACGGCGATGCCCACGATCGCCGTCGACCTGGACGGGCTGCGGCATTACACGTTCGCCTTCGCGGTGGTCTTCGCGACGAGCGTGGTCGGCATGCTCACCGCCGGGCGCTGGTGCGACCGCACGGGGCCGACGCCGGCGATGTGGACCGGCGTGGCCCTCTTCGTGGTCGGGCTCGTGGTCGCCGGGACCGCGACCGGCATGGGCGCCCTGATCGCCGGACGCGCCGTCCAGGGTGTCGGCAGCGGGCTGTTCGGCGTCGCGCTGTACGTGCTGGTGGCGCGCGTGTTCGTCGCGGAACGTCGTCCGGCGGTGTTCTCCGCGTTCGCCGCGGCGTGGGTGGTGCCGGCGATCGTCGGGCCGGGTCTGGCCGGTCTCGTCGTGGACCACCTGGGCTGGCGCTGGGTATTCCTCGGCGCCGCGGTGCTCACCGTCCCGGCGGCGATCCTGATGCGCCCTGGGCTCACGGCGGCGCGGGGTGAGGGGCGGGTGTCGGCCGAGGGTGTCGTGTCGGACGGGGTGGTTTCGGACAGGGTGGGCCTGGACGGCACGGGTTTGGACGGCGCGGTGCTTGACGGCGAGAGCAACGGCGGACGCGACACAGATGCCGGTCCCGAAGCCGAAGCCGGAACCGGTCGAATGGTCGATACGGACGGCGGCACGCGCCCCGTTCCCGTCGGAGGCCTCGTCGGCGACCGGGCGGACGCGCGGGTTGCCGCCGCGAGTCACGGCGTCGCGAGCGACGCACCCAGGACCGGTGCTGACGACCGCGCGGATGCTCAGCCCGAACGGCCCGTGGTACAGGCGCTGCGTCTGGCCCTGTCCGTGCTGCGTGCGGGACGCGGGCTGCCGGCCGTCGTGTCGGTGCGGGCCCTGGTATCGGGGGCCTTCACGGGCGCCGAGGTGCTGCTCCCGCTGCTGCTCGTGCACGAACGGCACCTGAGCCCCGGTGGCGCCGGGCTGATCCTGACGGTGGGCGCTCTCGGCTGGTCCGGAGCGTCGTGGGTGCGGGGACGCAACCTGCTCCACCTGAGCCACGCCGGGTACGTGCGGCTGGGTGGTGGCCTGCTCGCCCTCGGGACGGTCGGCGCGGCGCTGCTGGTGCTCCCGGGCGTGCCAGCCGGCGTCGGGATGGCGTTCTGGGTGCTCTCGGGCAGCGGGATGGGCCTGGTATACCCGACGCTTTCCGTGCTCACCCTCGAGCTGGCACCGCCGCACGAGCAGGGCTCGGCCTCGTCCGCACTCCAGGTCGCCGACGCCGTCGCAGCGGCGATCGCGTCCTCCGCGACCGGCGCGCTGCTCTGGACCCTGTACGACGTCGCCGGGCTGCCCGCCTACGCCGTCGTCCTGGGCCTGACGGGGCTGCTGGCGGCGACGGCGGTCCTGCTCGCGGGGCGGACCCGGGTCGTGGGCTCGGTCCCTGCGTCCTGAGCCCCGTGCGCTGTTCCGACGCAGGGCGGGGACAGCGCACGGCACCGACCTGAGGGCTGGTGAAGGCCCAGGGCAGGTTAAGACTTAGGACAGATTGAGACCCCACGGCATCGAGGGCGCTGACCCGGACGGTGCGGCCTGCTCGGCGTGGTCGTGCGCCTCGCCCCGCGGTTGAGACCCCTGGGCAGGTTGAGACCCCCGGGGGGTTCGGGCATCCAGCGGCGGGTCACGGACGGGCCGTGACAGCGGGCGCGACAGAGACAGGGGATGCTGGCACCGGTCCTGCGGTCGTGGTCGTGTTGCCACAGTCGGGCGGGCGTGGTGTTCGCCCGCCCGACGCCGGAGGTGTTGGTCATGCGGCCGCCGCATGTGGTGTGCCGGTCGGGTCGTCGGGCTCAGCAGGGTTCGGTCCGAACCCGCGCTCGGCTTGCAACACCCCCGTCCGGCCGTGGCGGTCATGCAGCCACAGCCGGCGGCGTGCCGGCCTGATCGTCGGACCCGCCGCTGTCCGGTGCAGGCTCGATCGCTTCGGGCAGGCGGATACGGTGACCACGCGCGTCGGTGAACGCCCACCCCGTCTCCACCAGCACACCCACCGTGGTGCTGGTCGTGGTGGGCTTGCCGGCCCAGGCCATGGCGATACCCCGGGTATCGACGAGCTGGTGATGGAACCAGCACAACAACGCACTGTTGCTCACAGACGTGGCACCACCCTGGGCCCAGTGCGTGACCGCGTGATGCACCTCGCACCGCGACGGCGGCTGATCACACCCCGGGAACACACAATGCCCGTCCCGTGCGATCACCGCACGACGCATCTGCCCCGAGACCGTCCGCTGCGCCCGACCCACATCCACCACCGCACCATCCGGACCGAACACCACCCGGGTGACCGCACTGTCACACGCCAACCGCCGCAACAACCCCCGCGGCACCCGACCACCCGACTCCGAAAACACCCCACCACCCGATGACAACAACCCCGGACCAGCACCAGCACCAGCACCAGCACCAGCACCAGGCGATCCTGCGGTCTCCGCGGGTCCTGCTGGGACCGCCGGGTCTGCTGCACCCGCGACGCCGCCAGTCAGTCCCGTCCCGGGTCGTCGGCCGCTCCCCCGGCGCGATTGGCCGGGGGCGGTCTGGCCGCAGGTCAGGCAGGAACCGTCGCGGGTGCGGGTGACCTGGGTAACCAGCTCCGACCAGGACACCGTCACATTCAGATGCGGCGGGATCGACGCACCCGGAGAGACCTGGTTGGTGTCCAGGACCAGACGCGCGAGATCCGCCAGGCCCTGCGCCCGACGCTGACCCGGTCCCCTGTCGTCGCCCGCTGCCGGGGCGCCCAGGAGCGAGGTGATCGCCGTCGTGACCAGCAGGCCGTGCTCGTCGGTGAGGAACCCGGCCACGTGGTAACCGCCCAGCGTCTTGGACACGTCCAGGAACTCACCCGCGGCGGCCTTGTCGTCGTCGAGGTCGTCGGTGTCGGGGTCGGTGACCGTCGCGAACCGGCGGGCCACGATCCGGAACTGGTCCGCGTTCAACACCCCCGCCTCGTGTAGCACCAGGCCCTCACCCGTGACCAACGTGCCCTCGCTGACCGCGGTCTGCAGCACCTGCGTGATCCGGTCGCGGGTTCGGGTGCCGTCCGGGTCGTCCTGCGGGTCCGGCAGGTCCACCGCGACCGTGTGCACGAACGCCTCCGGGGTCGTCGGCTCACCGGTGCGGGTATCGATCAACCACGCCAGGGCGTCCTCGCGCGTCTCGCTCGTGGGCGCTACCTCCGTCATCACCCGGGCGTGATCCACCCCCACGGTGCCATTCACCAGGCGCTCCCGCGTGGCGGGCAGTGCGGTCGCCAGGCGGCGGGCTGTGGTCACGTCCTTACGGGCCGTGGACGCCGAGACGCCCTCACGCAGCCGGAGCCAGGACGCGAACGTGCGGGCCATGCCGCCCGACCGCCAGGAACCGTCGTCCTCGATCCGCGGCAGCACCGTCAACCGCACCCCGTCCAGCCGGCCCGCGACCCGACGGATCCGGGCGTGCGCGTCCATTAGACGGCCCACCGACGGGGCCTCCCACCCCCGGAGCACCTCCGGGGTGAGCAGGCCTGCCAGCTCACCAACTGCGGTTTCGATCCGGGCCAGCACACCCTCCAACGAACCCACACCCACGGCACCGCCACCAGCACCGCCACCAGCACCGGCACCGGCACCGGCACCGGCACCGCCGGCAGCGCTAGCGGCGTCAGAAGCACCAGCACCGCCGTTGCCCGCACCAGCCGGGGGCACGCCTCCTGGTCCCGTCCCGTTGTTCGACTCCATCGATGCCACCCCCTGTCCTCGCTGTTCGCCTGACACCATTGTCTCGAACATTTATACGCATCGCGAGGCACATTTGAAATCTGTGGATAACCCTTCGCACCGGGCAAGGAGGCGCCAGCGCTACCTGCCCTCGCGGTCCCCGGCCGACCTGGCGAGGCTGTGCTCATGGACGAGTTCACCGAGTACATCGCCGGCCTGGACGGACCGGCCAAGGACGCCGTCGAACACGTGCGGACCCGCGCGCTGAAGCTCGTGCCCGACGCCGAGGAGGGCATGAGCTACGGCATGGCCGCCCTGCGCTACCGCGGCAGCCCGCTCGTCTCGGCGCGGGCCACGGCCAAGCACATCGGGCTGTACCCGTTCAGCCCGTCCGCGATCGACGCGCTCGCACCGGACCTCGCCGGCTACTCCACGTCGAAGGGCACCGTGCGGTTCACGCCCGAGCGGCCGCTGCCCGACGACGTCCTGGACCGCCTCGTCCTGTTTCGTCGCGACGAGATCGACGCCATGCGGTCACGGTGATCCGCCCGAGGACGACGACCCACCGCGAGACTCACCCGAACGCTCACCGAGGCCCGGTATCAGCCTCCGGCTCGAAGACGCTGCGCGTGCCGCGCGTCAACCACAGCACCAGCCGGTCGACCAGCCACACGGCCGCGAGCGCCGCCCCGGCGACGGGGGCTCCGGCGCGCCAGCACAGGTATCCGACGACGCCGAAGAGGGCCGCCTCCAGCACGAGCTTGACCCAGGGCGGGATCACCACGGGGGCCTTCGGCGAAAGGAACGTCGCCCAGAGTGCGATGACGACGATCGGCGCGAGCACGACGGCGGCGATGCGCCATCCGCCGTCGGCGAGATTCCAGGCGGCGTAGCCCGCGGCCGCGGCGAGGCCGAGCTCGAGGAGGAAACGCACGACGAGAGCAGTTGTTCGCACGAGCGCAAGGGTACTCAGCATGCGTCGTCCGACGGCAGGCACGTCCGACGGCGCACCCCGCACGACAACGCGACCTGTCCGACGACACACCACTACCGACCGCGGCCGAGCTCCACTCCCCCGTCCCTCGTGCCGATGTCTCCGTTGCGGCTGTCACGTCTCGGGCTCCTGTCACGTCTCGGACCCCTGTCCCGTCGAGGGGGTATGACGCGAGACGATGTCCGTATGACGGAGCCGACGGAGTCGATGGAGCCCCTGACCTCGCCGTCGGGCACCGCAAGGAACCCAGGAGACACCGGCACGGCGCAGCGCCCTGGCACCTTCCTGGACGATGCCGCGCTCGGGCGGCTGCGGCCACTGTCGTTCACAGTGGCCTACCGGATGCTCGGCAGCGTCGCCGAGGCGGAGGACGTGGTGCAGGAGGCGCTCACGCGCGTCTCGCAGACGCCCGACGTGCGCAACCCGGACGCGTTCGTCACCACGGTCACGACGCGGATCGCCATCGACGTGCTGCGTTCTGCCCGGGTGCGGCGGGAGTCGTACGTGGGTGAGTGGCTCCCGGAGCCGCTCGTCGGCCCCTTCCCGTCGCTCCCGGTGGCGATGGCCACGCCGTCGCCCGACGTCGCGCGGCACGCCGAGCTCGCCGACGACCTCTCCACGGCGTTCCTGGTGCTGCTGGAGACCCTGACCCCCACCGAGCGGGCCGCGTTCCTGCTGCACGACGTGCTCGGCTTCCCGCACAGCCAGGCCGCCGACGTGATCGGCACGAGCGAGGTCGCGGCGCGGCAGCTCGCCTCGCGTGCCCGACGTCGGATCGCGGCGAGCACGACGGCTCAGGCCCCGGCGTCGAACTCCAGCGAGAACTCGACCCCGGCACACCCCCGCGCACAGGCACAGCCCCCAGCACAGGCCCAGCCACCGGCGCAGACGCACGCCGACACCCCCGCCCCGGCACGGAGCACCCGGCCACGCAGCGCGGCCGACCGGGCGCGCGCCGAGCAGCTCGTGTCCCGCTTCCTGGCCGCGTGCGAGGACGGCGCGGTCGACTCGTTCCTGGAGCTGCTGACCGAGGACGTCGTGCTCACGGGCGACGGCGGCGGGAACGTGCCGCAGGGCATGTCGATCGTCCGGCCGGTCGCCGGGCGGGTGACGGTCGCCCGCATGCTGGCCACGTTCATCAGCCGGGGCGCGCCGCTCCACTTCGAGCGGGCGCTCGTGGGCGGCGAGCCGGGACTGCTCATCGTGGCCGACGACGCCGTCGGCGGCGGCCTGATCGGCACCTGGTCGTTCGAGGTGTCGGACGGACTGCTGTCGGGCATCCGCGGTGTGATCAACCCCCGCAAGCTCGGGCACCTGGGGCCGCTCGCGGACCTCGACCGGTTGCAGGCAGCCCTGCGGCGCGAGCTGGAGGAGCGCACGGCGGCCCGGCGCGCCGCAGCGCACCGGGCCGATGACCAGCCGTCAGACAGCTAGCCGACCACGAGCCAGCCGCCCGAGCGTCAGACCGCAGAACGGTCGCCCGTCGGTTCCGCCGTCGGCCCGGCCGTCGTGCCGGCGTCGGCCAGGGGCGCCTCCCGCACGAACCACATCAGCACGAGGCCGAAGAGCACGACGGCGACGATCCCGAGCGTGCCCCAGATGGTCGCGCCCGTCGCGGCGATGGTGACGGTCCACAGGAGGCTCGACATCCAGGACGAGGCGCGCCCGGTGGTGGCGTAGAGGCCGAAGATCTCGGACTCCTTGCCCGCCGGCGTCACGCGGGCGAGGTAGGACCTGGACGCCGCCTGGGCCGGGCCCACGCACGCGGAGAGCGTCAGCCCGCCCACCCAGTAGACGATGGGCCCCAGGTCGCGCAGGAACACGACACCCAGCCCCGCGACGACGATGATGCTGAGCGTGCTGAGGATGACGGAGCGCGGGCCGAAGCGGTCGTCGGCGATGCCCACGAGGACGGTGCTGATGCCGGCCACGAGGTTGGCGGCGATCCCGAAGATGATCACCTCTTCGGAGGAGAACCCGAAGCTGACGCTGCCGATGATCGCGCCGAACGCGAAGACGCCGCTCAGCCCGTCGCGGAACACGGCGCTGGCCAGCAGGAACCAGAAGGTGCGGCGCGAGGTGTGCCACAGGCCCTTGATGTCGCGGTACAGCACCACGTAGCTGGCGAAGAAGCCGACCGTGGCGCGGCCCTTGGTGGGGGGCAGCTCCGGCACGAAGGCCAGGATGGGCCAGGCGAACGCGATCGCCCAGATCGCGCAGCCGACGGCGATCACACGGTAGGCGAGGCCGTTGTCGGTGGGCATGCCCCACCAGTCCGCACCGTTGGCGATGACCACGAACAGCAACGCCAGGATGCCGCCGACGTAACCGAGGCCCCAGCCGAGCCCGGACACCTTGCCGACCGTCTTCGGCGTGGCGACGGACACCATCATGGCGTTGTAGTTCACGCCGGCGATCTCGTTGAGCACGCTGCCGAGGCCGATCAGCGCGGCGCCGAGCACGAAGTACGCCGGGTCGGCCTCGACGAACCAGAGCGCGAGCATGCACAGCACCATGCCGACCGTGCCGCCGGCGAGCCACGCCTTGCGCCGGCCGCTGGCGTCGGCGCGCTGCCCGAGCACGGGGGCGAGCACGAGGATGAGCAGACCCGCGAGGGTGTTCCACAGACCCACCCCGCTGCTCAGCTCGGCAAGGCCGTGCTGGTAGGCGGGGTCGTCCTCGCTCAGGGCCGCGATGGCCGGGTCCAGGAACGCGTCCGTCGTCAGGTACAGCGCGGTGAAGACGAACGTGAGGATCACCGTGTTGAACGGCTGGGTGCCCCAGTCCCACAGCGCCCAGGAGATCACCTGGCGGCGCGGGACCCGCACCCCCTCCTGCAGCTCGAGGCCCATCTTCGGGGGCGTCGGTGTCTCACGGGCAGCGGGCGCCTGCGAGTCGGGTCCGGGAACGGCGTCGGTCATGGCCGCAGTCTGCCCGGGTCGCATGAATCGTGGGTGCTGGAGCGGTCACGATCTCATACCGACACACGTGTCAGACGTACAGGTCACGGGGGTGACCTGTACGTCTGACACGTGAGGGGCGGATGGCCGGTGCCCGACGGGCACAGTCAGAGTGCTCGGTCAGAGGGCTAGGTTGTGGCGGCCGATCTGGTCCGTCGCGAAGACACCCGCGAGCGCCATGGTGAGGTCGAGCTCGGCCAGGACGTGCTCGGCGACGGCGCGCACGCCGTCGGCGCCCGCGAGGGCGAGGCCGTAGACCCAGGGGCGGCCCAGGAGCACGGCGTCGGCGCCGAGGGCGAGCGCGGTGAAGACGTCGGCGCCGCTGCGGATACCGGAGTCGAACAGGACGGGGACCGTGCGCCCCGAGCCCCCACCGGACTGCGCCCGGACGGCGTCGACCACGGGGGCGAGGGCGTCGATCGAGGCGACGGCGTTGTCGATCTGCCGTCCCCCGTGGTTGGACACGATGATGCCGTCGGCGCCGTGGTCGAGGGCGGCGCGGGCGTCGTCGGGGTGCTGGATGCCCTTGACCAGGATCGGGAGGCTGGTGCGTTCGCGCAGCCAGGCGAGGTCGGTCCAGGTCAGCGTCGAGCGGGAGAAGACCCCCAGGAACGTCTCGACGGCGGCGCGGGCGTGGGGCTGGGCCAGGTTGCGCAGGGTGGGGCCGGGATGGTGGCGCGCCATCGAGAGCAGGGAGCGGACGGCGGCGGGCGTGGGCCGGTTCGACGTCGCCGCCTCCCCTTCCGTTCCCGACGACGCAGCCTCCTGGACCCGGGCCTCGACGAGCTCACGGAACCGGGGGTCGCTGAGGTACTGGGCGATGCCCTCGGCGCGGGCGAACGGCAGGTAGCCGAGGTCGAGGTCGGCGGTGCGCCAGCCGAGCACGTGCGTGTCGAGCGTGACGACGATCGCCTCGCAGCCGCTGGCCTCGGCGCGGGAGACGAAGGACTCGACGAGGGCGTCGTCGGACGACCAGTAGAGCTGGAACCAGCGAGGGCTGTCCCCGAGCTGGGCGGCGGTCTGCTCCATGGGCGTGGACGCCTGGGAGGAGATGACGACGGGCAGCCCGAGGTCGCGGGCGGCGCGGGCAAGCGCGGGCTCGGCGTTGCGCGGGGCGGCGGCGCGTCCGCCGCGCTGGTGCTGCACGGCCAGCTCCAGCGCGCCGACCGGGCCGAACAGCACCGGGGCGGGCAGCTCGCGGCCCAACAGCGTGGTCGCCAGGGAGCGTTCGCCGACGTCGACCATCTGGCGCGGCACCGTGCGGTACCGGCTGAACGCCTCCCGGTTGGCGGCCACGGTGCGCTGCGCGCCGGCGCCGCCGGACACGTAGGACCAGCCGGTGCGGGTCATGCGTCGTCGGGCGGCGTCGGCGAGCGCGTCGGGGCTGGTGGGCACCACCGGGCGGTGGCCGTAGACGCCGTCGCGGTAGATCGCGGACTGCACCGTCCGGCCGATGTTGATCCCACCATTTGTCGGCATGTCGGACATCCTGCCACGGCGCCGTCCGGCTGCAACGGCGTCGTCGACGGGCTACTCCTGGACCGGGACCGCCGCCGACACCTTCGCCGTGCCCGACGGCGTCGGGATCGTAGGCGTCGGGATCGTAGCCGCCGGGATCGTGAGCGCAGTCCCCGCGAGCTCCTCGACCTGGGCCCACACGCGCGCCGCGAGGTCGCCGTCGGGGTTCGCGGTCCGGGCGGTCGGCTCGACACGCACCGGTGCGCCGCGCAGGCGCCCGGCCGGGGCGTAGTACTGGCCGTTGCGCGCCTCCGGGTCGGTCAGGGCGCGCACGGCCGACCACGCGGCGCCGTCCTTGCCTTGGGCCCACGGCGTGTACGGGTTGGGCCGGTAGGTGGTGCTTCTGTCGCGGATGCCCGCGCGGTGCGGCGTCCGGGCGTCGACGCCGACGCCGGGCCGGGTGACCAGGGAGGCGACCGGGACGTCGGCGGCCTCCAGGCGGCGCGCGACCTCGAAGGCGAGCACCTCGGTCACCGTCTTGGCCTTGACGTAGGCGGCGATGGCCGTGGCGGGGGTGCGCCGGACGTCGTCGACGGACATCGGGAACTGCTCGACGAAGCCCGTGGAGGTGTGCACCACGCGCGCCGTCCCGTGCCGACGCCCGCTGTCCGCGAGCGCCGGGAGCGTGCCCGCCAGGAGGGCGGCGTTGGCCGCCACGTGGGTGCCGAGCAGCAGGGGCAGCCCGTCGGACGTCGTCGCGCGGCGCTTCATGGACATGGAGGCGCCGTTGAGCAGCAGCCCGTCGAGGCGGGGCAGCGCGGAGATCCGCTCGGCGGCGTCGGCCACGGAAGCGAGGGAGGCGAGGTCGACGACGACGGTGTCGAGGCGCGCGCCCGGCACCTCCCGCTCGATGGAGGCGACGGCCGTGGCGAGCTTGGCCGCCGAGCGTGACGCGAGCACGACGTGCGCCCCGGCGGCGGCGAGCTGCTCGGCGGCGAAGTAGCCGATGCCGGCGGTGGCGCCGGTCACGACGTGGGTGCGACCGGTCTGGTCGGGCAGACGGGCGGGGTCCCAGCCCGGGTGGTCTGTCGGAGTAGCAGCCGGGTGCTGGTTCTGGCCTGCGGTTCGGTGGGTGCTCATGGCGGTCCTCGGTTCTGTCGACACTATCCGGATGATCTATCCGTTTGAGCGTAGCACCCGAAACGGATCTTCCATCCGGTTCTGCGGTAGGCTCACCCCATGCCCGCCCTCCGGTCCGACGCCGCCCGCAGCCGCGCACGCATCCTCGACGTGGCCCGACGCCACGACCCCGGCGCCCTGCGGTTCAACGACCTCGCCCGGGAGGCCGGCGTGGGGGTCGGCACCGTCTACCGCCACTTCCCCACCACCCACGCGCTCGTCGAGGCCCTGACCCTCGACACGCTCGAGCGGCTGCGCGTCCTGGTCCGTGAGGCCGTCGCCGAGCCGGAGCCGGCCACGGCGATCGCGAACCTCCTGCGCGCCGCCCTCGACCTCCAGCTCGAGGAGGGCGGCCTGCAGCCCGTGCTCCTGTCCGCCGAGGACGAGTCCGACGAGGTGCACACGGCCAAGCAGGAGATCCTCACGGGGTTCGACCAGATCCTGGTCGCCGCGCGCGCCGCCGGCGTCATCCGGCCGGACCTGACCACCGCGCAGGTGGAGCACCTGGTGTGCGGGATGGAGCACGCGGTGCGGCTGGGGGCGTCGTCCGACCGCGAGCCGTACCTGGAGATCCTGCTGGCGGGGCTGCGACCCGTCTGACGGCGCCGCACGCCGCGCCCAGTTCTGTGAGCCCAGTCCCGCGAGCCCTGGATCACGCGAGCTCAGGGCCACGCGAACTGCGACCGTTCACCTCCACGGCATACGATCCCCAGGTGCCTGGTTCTTTCGAAGACAGCTCTCTGGACGACGGTTCGATGAAAGACAGCTCCCCGGACGACGCGCTCGGCTGGCGCACCGACCACCTGCTCGGCGAGCCGTTCCAGGAGGCGCGGCTCGGGCCCGCCACACTGGTGCGCTACCCGTACCCGGCCGACCGCGAGCCGCCGCGGGCCGCCGTGATCCACGTGCACGGGTACAACGACTACTTCTTCCAGGAGCACCTGGCCCGTACCTTCACCGCGGCGGGATACGCCTTCTACGCCGTCGACCTCCGGGCCGCCGGGCGGTCGCTCCAGCCCGACCAGATCCCGCACTTCGTGCTCGACCTGCGCGAGCAGGCGACCGACATCGCGGCCGCCGCCCGCGCGGTGCGCCGCCTGGAGCCCGGGCTGCCCCTCGTGGTGCACGCCCACTCCACAGGCGGGCTCACCGCCTCGCTGTGGGCGCACGCGCACCGCAACGCGGCGGGGGCCGACGCCGGGCCCGACGTCCTGGTGCTGAACTCGCCGTTCCTGGACCTGCGGGCGCCGCACTGGCAGCGCACCGTCGGCACGCGCGTGCTGGACACGGTCGGGCGCCTCGCGTCGACGGCGATCATCAGCGACGGCCCGTCGCGCTACGCCGAGCACCTGCTGGCCGCCAACGGCGGGCGGTGGGAGTTCGACACCACGCTCAAGCGTCCCGAGGGCGTGCCCGGCCGGGTCGGGTGGTTCGTCGCCGTCCGCCGCGGGCAGGCGCGCGTCGCCGCAGGTCTGGAGATCGCGTGCCCCGTGCTGCTGGCCCGGTCCGACTCCTCGGGCCCGGACACGCTGGAGAACCCGATGCTCGACGCGCAGGACACGGTGCTCGACGTCCGGCAGATGGCGGCGCTCGCCCCCGGCCTGGGGCAGGACGTCACGGAGCTCGTCGTGCCGGGCGGCGTGCACGACCTGTCGCTGTCGGCGGGGGGGCCGCGCGAGGCGTACCTCGACGGCATGTTGAAATGGACCCAGAGCAGCATCGACACGTGAGGTTCGACTTGATGAGGGACAGCCAGTGACCTATTTCGAGGGGCCCTTCCAGGCCCTCGCCCACCGCGGTTTCGCGCACGCCTCGGCCGGTACGGAGGGGCTGGAGAACTCGCTGGCGGCGTTCGGCGCCGCCGTCGACCTCGGCTACCGCTACGTGGAGACGGACGCGCACGGGACCGTCGACGGCGTCGCCGTCGCGCTGCACGACGAGTCGCTCGACCGCACCACGGACGGGACCGGCCTGGTCGCGGAGCTGCCGTGGTCCGAGGTGAGCGAGGCGCGGATCGGCGGCGTCGAGCCGGTGCCGCTGCTGGAGGACCTGCTGGCCGGGTGGCCCGACCTGCGCGTGAACATCGACGTCAAGCACGGCTCCAGCGTCGGGCCGGTCGCCCGCGCGATCGAGCGGACGTCGTCGTGGGACCGCGTGTGCGTCACCTCCTTCGAGGTGGCCCGACGGCGCGCCACCCTGACCAAGCTGTCCCGCCCGGTGGCGACGTCGGCGGGGCGCAAGGAGATCGCGCGGTTCCTGACCGGGGTGCGCATCCACGTGCCGGCGCTGGCCCGGCGCGCGCTGCGCGACGTCGACGCGCTGCAGGTGCCGGTCCGCGAGAACTCGATCACCGTCGTGGACCCGGCCACCGTCGAGGCGGCCCACGCGCTCGGCAAGAAGGTGCACGTCTGGACGATCGACGACCCGGACGAGATGCGGCAGCTCATCGACGTCGGCGTCGACGGGCTGATCACGGACCGCGCCGACCTGCTCAAGGACGTGCTGATCGAGCGGGGGCTCTGGGAGTAGGGCTGGTCGGCAGCGGAGATGTCAGTTCGGCAGTCGGCATCGAGATCGGTCCAGCGGTGGACCGATCTCGATGCCGACTGCCGATCTCGCTGCGTACTGCCGGCCTGGGCGGGCCTCGTGTTACTCGCAGCCGACGCCGTCGCCGTCGCGGTCCAGGTGCGAGGCGTAGCCCGGATCACCGCGGTACACGGGTGCGGCGCCCGCGGCCCGTGCCGCGTCGCAGTTCTCGTAGTACGCCGCACCGCCGTCCGACCCGGCATCTGAGCCGCCGTCCGACCCGCCGCCCGAGGCACCGCCGCCCACGACCTCCGCTGCCTCCGCCTGCTCGACCGCGGCCTCGCGTTCGGCCACATCCGACTCGCGCGAGTCCACCTTGGCGGCTGCGGTCTCGACCTTGTCCTCGCGCGTCCGGAGCTTCTTCTCCTGCTTCGCGACGGCGTCGGTGCGCTTCTTCAGGCCCTGCTGGTCGTCGGCCAGCGCGGCTTCGTCGCTCTTCAGCGTCGCCTGGGCCTCGGCGAGTGCCTCCTGCTCGCTCGCGAGCTCGGCACGCGCGTCGTCCGCGGCTGCCACCGCCGCAGCGGCGGAGGCCGACGCCGACGCCTCTGCCTCGGCGACCGCGGGGTCGGACTGTCCCCCACCGATGCCCAGGCCGACGAAGAAGGTCAGGACTGCCGCCCCGGCCCAGCCGACCACCCGCCAGCGCCCGCTCCTTCTGGACGAGGCCGCTTCCTCGTCCGGGACGTCGACCCACAGCCGCCAGCCGGGCGGCGGCGACCACTCGGGGTCGGGCTGCCACTCGGGATCGGGTTTCCAGCCCGCGGGCGGGACCGGCCAGCCGGGCGGGAGGTTGTAGACCCTGCGCATGTCGGGGCACCTTTCGGTCGGCACGCGGCCACTCCGCGCGCGCTGCCTGCCCCCGCTCGTCGACCGTAGGCCGACAGACTCCCGCATTGCACAGAAACTAGGACAAGATCACCCAGGTTTCGGCGGCTCGGCCGCTGCCGACCGGTTCGCTCGGCCGCCGGCAGCCAGTTCGCCCGGCCCCTGGGAGCCAGTTCGGCAGTCTGTATCGAGATCGGCCCAGCGCTGTGCCGATCTCGATACAGACTGCCGATCTCGATGCAGAGTGCCGACCCCGCTGCCACGCCTGCCGGTCAGGCCGGTCATGGTGCCGTCGGTCTCACGGTGAGGTCAGTGGCCCCGCGGGGTCAGTGGCCCCGCGGGGTCAGTGGCCCCGCGGGGTCGGTGCCACGGCAGGGTCGGCATCCCCGCGCCGTCGGTGCCACGGCAGGGCCTGTGTCAGGAGCCGCCGCCCGAGTCGCCGCCACCGCCGCCGGAGTCTCCGCCGCCCCAGCCGCCCGAGTCGCCACCGCCGCTGAACCAGCCGCCACCACCGCCGTCGCTCCCGCCGGCGCCGCCCCCTCCGCTGCCGCCGTCCGAACCGGACCAGGTCGGGTCGCCGCCCCAGGAGCTGCCGCCGGTCCAGCCGTCGCCGCCGGCCCACACCGCGCTCGACGCCGCAGCGCCGGACGCCGCCGCAGTGGACGCCCCCGCACTCGACGACCCGGCGCTCGAGGAACCAGAGCTCGACGATCCAGTGTCCGACGACCCGGTGTTCGACGACCCGGTGTTCGACGACCCGCCGTTCTCCGTCGGGGACGGCGACGGGTCCGGGTCGCCGGGCCGGTCGTCACCGCGCCCGTGGTCGTCGTCGAGGCCGGGGACCACGGCCGCCGGGACCATGAGGCCGCCGTCGTCGGCGCCGACCGGCGTCGCGTCGGTGGAGCGCCGCGCGCGGGACCGCGGCTGGGCGACGGCCGCCCCGAGGCTGCTGGAGAACGCCCACAGCGTGCGGCCGTCGGCCAGGGTCAGCCGCGCCGGGCCCTCGGCGTCGTCCCCGGCGAAGAACTCGACCGTCACCCACCCGGGGCCCGGGATCTTCGCCTTCGCGCCCGGCGCGAACAACAGGTGCAGGTACTGGCGCTTGCCGCGGTGCTCGACCACGACCGTCCGCATCGGCCGTCCTGACACCGTCCGCTCCGCAGCCACCGCCTCACCGCGCAGCGTCAGGGACACCGCCCCGCGCGCGGCCCGGGACCAGGCGGCACGGTTGCGCGCCCAGCGCCGGGCACCCCGGACGAAGATCAGCAGCACGATCACGGCCGCGACCCAGGCGACGACGACGTACGCCGTCGGCGCGCCGGAACCGTCGTCGGACGCGAACGAGCCGGCGAAGAAGACCAGGAAGCCGAGGAACAGCAGCGGGAAGACCATCCCGAACGTGCCGCGTGCCCCGGCCTTGCGTGCGGCCCGGAAGCCAGGATCGGAGTTCATGCTCCGAGGCTAATGTCCGTTTCGCTCCCGCGCCCCGAATCTGGCTCTCCTTCGAGACCTAAGTTTCTTCGCTCTGGGGCGCCCCAAAGCGAAAAAGCTTAGGTCTCGAAGGAGATTGCGACCACGGGAGGCGACCGACCGGCTCAGCCGACCGGGCCAGCCCTCCGGGGTCAGCCGGCCGGGTTCAGCAAGCTGGGTTCAGCAAGCTGCAGCAGCAGCCGGGGTCAGCCCAGGGTCAGGGTGACCGGGGTGCCCGGGCCCTTGGTCGGCGGCTCCTTGGACACCTCGGCGTACGCCGCGGCCAGCAGCGTCGGGTCGGGGCCCTCCAGGCGGACGGGCCTGGCGACGTCGTCCAGCACGACGAACCGCAGCAGGTCGCCGCGCGCCTTCTTGTCGCGGCGCATCGCGGCCAGGAGCTGGTCCCAGCGGTCGCCCCGGTAGTGCACGGGCAGGCCCAGGGAGTCGAGGATCGAGCGGTGCCGGTCGGCGACGTCGTCGGGCAGCTTGCCGGCCATGCGCGCGAGCTCCGCCGCGAAGATCATGCCGACGCTGACGGCGGCGCCGTGGCGCCACTGGTAGCGCTCGACCAGCTCGATCGCGTGCCCGAGGGTGTGCCCGTAGTTGAGGATCTCGCGCAGGCCCGCCTCCTTGAGGTCTTCGCCGACGACGTCGGCCTTGACCCGGACCGACCGCTCGACGAGCTCGGCCACCACGGCCCAGGTCTCGTCCGTGGCCTGCGCGCCCGCCCAGTTCCGCAGCTCGTCGACGTGCGCCTCGACCAGGTCGAGGATCACCGGGTCGGCGATGAAGCCCGTCTTGACCACCTCGGCCAGGCCCGCCACGAGATCCCACTTGTCCAGCGAGCCCAGTGCGGCCAGGTCGCACAGCACACCCGCCGGCGGGTGGAACGCGCCCACCAGGTTCTTGCCCTCGGAGGTGTTGATGCCGGTCTTGCCGCCCACGGCGGCGTCGACCATCGCGAGCAGCGTGGTCGGCACGTGCACCACGCGGATGCCGCGCAGCCAGGTCGCGGCGACGAAGCCCGCGAGGTCCGTGGTGGCTCCCCCGCCGACGCCGACGATCGCGTCCGACCGCGTGAAGTCGAGCTGGCCCAGCAGCCCCCAGAGGAAGGCGGCCACCTGCGGCGTCTTGGCCGACTCGGCGTCCGGCACCTCGGCCACGAAGGCCTCGTAGCCCGACGCCTTGAGGTCCTCGGCGATCGTGTCCGCCGTCGCCGACAGCGCGGCCGGGTGGATCACCATGACCTTGGCGGCCTTGCCCACCAGCCCCGGCAGCTCGGCCAGGAGGTGCCGGCCGATGACGACGTCGTAGGGGGCCTCTCCCCGGACCGTGATCCGGGTGGGGGCGCTGTCCGTGCTCACGTGACGTTCTCCTCCGCGTTGTTCTCCGCCGCGCCGTGTTCCTCGGCGCGCTTCGGGTCCACGAGCTCGGGGACCCGCAGCTCCAGCCCGAGGGCCTCGATGATCTCGGCCGCGACCTGCTCGCCGGGCCGCTCGCTCGACACGACCGTCAGGGTCGCCAGGCGCTCGTAGGTGGGGCGGCGCTCGGTCATCAGCTTCTGCCACTGCGCGCGCGGGTTGCCCAGCAGCAGGGGCCGTGCCTGGTTCATGCCGACCCGCTGAGCGGCGATCGCCAGGGGCACGTCGAGGAAGACGACGTGCCCGCCGTCGGCCACGTAGCGCGTCAGGGCCGCCTGGGTCGCGAGGCTCATGACGGCGCCGCCGCCCAGCGACAGCACGCCGTCGTGCTCGGTGAGCGCGGCGAGCACCGCGGCGGACTCCAGCTCGCGGAAGTGCGGCTCGCCGTCGTCCACGAAGATCTCGCTGACGGGCTTGCCGGCCCGTTCCTCGATGTCCGCGTCGGTGTCCCGAACGGTCACACCGAGGCCGGCGGCGAGCGTGCGGCCCACCTTCGACTTGCCGGAGCCGGGCGGCCCGATCATGACGGCGACCGGGCGGGTCGTGGCCGTCACTGCAGCAGCTCCGGGATGGCCGCGACGTAGGACTCCAGGTTGCGCCGCACCTCTGCCACGGAGTCGCCGCCGAACTTCTCGACGGCGGCCTCGGCCAGCGTGAGCGCGACCATCGCCTCGGCGACGACGGCGGCGGGCGGGACCGCGCACACGTCCGAGCGCTGGTGGTGCGCGGTGACGGGCTCACCGGTGGCGGTGTCGACGGTCGGCAGCGCGCGGGGCACGGTCGAGATGGGCTTCATCGCGGCGCGCACGCGCACGGTCTCGCCGTTCGACATGCCGCCCTCGATGCCGCCGGCGCGGTTGGTGGTGCGCTCGATGCCGGGGCGGCCGTCGGGTGCGGTGCCGCGGACGATCTCGTCGTGCGCGGCGCTGCCGCGGCGGCGGGCGGTGCGGAAGCCGTCGCCGACCTCGACGCCCTTGATCGCCTGGATGCCCATGAGGGCCGCGGCCAGGCGCGCGTCGAGACGGCGGTCGCCCTGCACGTAGGTGCCCAGGCCGGACGGCACGCCGTACGCAAGCACCTCGACGACGCCGCCGAGCGTGTCGCCGTCCTTCTTGGCGAGGTCGATCTCCTCGACCATGAGCTTGGAGGACGCCGCGTCGAAGCAGCGCACGGGGTCGGCGTCGAGCGCGGCGACGTCGGCGGGGGTCGGCAGCGCGGCGTCGTCGGGGGCCTCGGCCTCGCCGATGGCGACGACGTGCGACACGAGGCGGATGCCGAGCGCCTGCTCGAGGAACTTCGCGGCGGCCACGCCGAGCGCCACGCGGGCCGCGGTCTCGCGGGCCGACGCGCGCTCCAGCACAGGCCGCGCGTCCTCGAAGCCGTACTTGCGCATGCCGATCAGGTCGGCGTGGCCCGGACGCGGCCGCGTCAGCGGCCGGTTGCGGGCCACCTCGCGCTCGTCGCCGGTGCCGGCGTCGACCAGCAGCGCCTCGGCGTCCACCGGGTCGGCCGACATCACGTCGGTCCACTTGGGCCACTCCGTGTTGGCGATCTCGATCGCGAGCGGCCCGCCCTGCGAGATCCCGTGGCGCAGCCCGCCGAGCACGCGCACCTGGTCCTGCTCGAACTTCATCCGGGCGCCGCGGCCGTAGCCGAGGCGGCGGCGCGCGAGCGCGCCCTGGATGTCCGACGTCGTCAGCTCCACCCCCGCGGGCAGACCCTCCATCACGCCCACGAGAGCAGGACCGTGCGACTCACCCGATGTCAACCAACGCAGCATGCCTGGATTGTTTCACGCGCGTGACGAGGTCGGCGCACCGGTCCGGTGGGCGACACACCGACGGCACGTGCGGCCCGACGTCGGCGTGTCGCCGCGGGGAGAACCTCCGCGCGCGGGGTGTGTTGCGCTGCGTAGACAATGTCGACTCTGCGCAACACACCCCGCTGGCGAAGGTTCTCCCCGGGCGCCTCGGAGTGGGACCCCTCCGGGTGCAGCTATCTCGCCGAGTTCAGCGGGCCGGCGTCAGCAGCGCCGCGCGGAGCGCCTGGTCCATGGCCTCCAGCGGCGCCGCGCGGCCCGTCATCAGGCGAACCTGCTCGGCGGCCTGGTGCAGCAGCATCCGCTCGCCGCCGACGGCCGGCGCCCCGAGCGCGGTCCACGCGGACTGCAGGGCGGTGGGCCGGGGGTCGTAGACGACGTCGAGCAGCACGCCGTGGGGCACGTCCGACGACGTCGCAGTGCCGTCCGGCACGGCAGAACCGTCGGGCGGCACAGAGCCCTCCGGCACCGCGACCCCGTCGGTCAGCAGAGCACCGTCGGCCAGCACAGCCCCGTCGGTCAGCAGCTTGGCCCAGACGTCGGCGGCGTACTTCGGCGTCGTCGAGACGACGGCGTCCGCGCGGACCAGGGCGGCCGTCGTCGCGGCGTCGTCGAACACCTCGAACGACGGGCTGACGCCCATCCGGGCGACGGCCTCGCGGAGCGGGCCGATCCGGTCGAGGGAGCGGACGAAGACGCGCGCCGACGGGCAGCCGAGCTCCGCCAGGGCGGCCAGGGCGGAGGCCGCGGTCGCTCCCCCGCCCAGCACGACGGCCTCGGCGACCGGGCGCTCGCCCGGGCCCGTCCCCAGTCCCTCGCGGAGGGCCGCGACGATGCCGTGCACGTCGGTGTTCGTGCCCGTGGTCGTGACGACGCCGCCCACCGCCGCGAACAGCACCGTGTTCACGGCGCCGACCGCCGCGGCGAGCGGCTCGACGTGGTCGAGCAGCGGGATGACCGCCTGCTTGAGCGGCATGGTCAGGCTCAGGCCCGCCCAGTCCCGGCCCGGCGCGCGCTCGATGTCACCGAGGAAGCCCGCGAGGGTCTCCTCGGTGACGTCGTGCACGGCGTAGTCCCAGCCCTCCAGGCCGAGGGCCCGGTAGGCGGCGGTGTGCAGCACCGGGGACAGGGAGTGCGCGACGGGGTGGCCGAGCACGGCGGCGCGGCGCGGAGCGACGTTCATACCGAGATCATGCAGCACGGACCGCGCTTCACGCCCAGCCGTTCCAGACGCCTACCCGTTCCAGCCCGGGTTGGCGTCCATCCAGGCGTGCAGCTCCGCGATGTTCTGGTCGTGCTCGGCCTGGGTGTCCGCGAACTTCGTCTCACCGGTCTCCAGGTTCACGGTGCACCAGAAGAACACGTCCGGGTCGTCGGCCGGGCTCATCACCGCCTCGATCGAGGCGCGGCTCGGCGCCGCGATCGGCGTGGGCGGCAGGCCCTTGTTGCCGCGCACGCTCAGGTTGTACGGGTTGGAGCCGTCCGCGAGCTCCGCGCTCGTCAGGCCACCGCTGGTGCGGCCCAGGCCGTACAGGAGCGACGCGTCGATGCCGAGCCACTCGTTGGCCGCCAGGCGGTTCTCGATGGCGGCCGCCATGATGGGGCGGTCCGGCGCCAGCCGCGCCTCGCGCTCGATGAGGGACGCCTTGATCAGGACCGTCTCGCGCTGGTCGGCGGGCACGTCGAGCTGGTCCAGCACCGCGATGGCCTGCGCGACCATCTCCTGGACGACGTCGGCGGCCGGGGTCGTGTCCGGCTTGACCTCGTAGGAGCTCGGGAACAGCCAGCCCTCGGCCTTGCCGCCCGCCTCGGGCGGCAGGAGCGACGCGATGTCCTTGAAGGTCGCGTTCACGTCCTCCTTGGGCCAGCCCTTGTCGATCATGCTCGCCCGGATCTGGTCGACCGTGTAGCCCTCGGGCACGGTGAACCCGGCCCGGTTGATGTTGTTCTCCGCGAGCAGCGCCACGGCCGAGTCCGCGCTCATCTGAAGCTTCATCTCGTGGGTGCCCGGCTGGATGCCCCCGGCGTCCGGGTTTGCGTTGAACGCACGCACGAAGGCGTCGGCGCTGGCGACCACGTCGAGCTCCTCGAGCTGCGCGCCGATCGAGTAGCCGTTGGCCTGCTCCGGGACGTCGACGCTGACCGCCTCGCCGCCGGTGCCCTCGTAGTCCTCGGCCGCGAGCGGCGTCGCGATGCCGAAGAGGTAGCCGTCGTTCTTCACGGTCCACGCACCCAGGCCGAGAACGACCACCAGCGCCGCGACGACGATGATGATCACCGTGCGCTTCGATCCGCCCTGACCGCCGCCCCGGCCCCCACGGCGTCCTCCGCTGCTGCGTCCCCCGTTGCTGCGGCGTCCGCCGCGGTGGTGCCCGTCGCGGTCCCCCCGGCGTCCGCGCGAGCCGCTCGCGTGCCTCGGTGGCCCCTGATAGTTCACTCCCGGAAGGGCCTGGGTCACGCTCGCTCCATCCTCTACGGTGCGCGGACCACTGGACGATCCGCGCTGGTCACCAACCGGGAACACCACACCGCAACCGTGTCTCACGATCACATCTCGGGCCGGATGCCGCGAACGCTACCCCGACCTGCACATTCCAGGCCAACTCCGGGGATTCTTCACCTCAGCCGTTGGCCGCCTGCCAGTCGCGGAGCTCCTGCTGGTAGGCGAGGTGCTGCTCGTAGGTCTCCGAGAACTTGGTCTCGCCCGTGTCGAGGTTGACCGTGATCCAGTACTTCCAGTCGCCCGGGGTCGGGTTGAGCACGGCGTCGATGGAGGTCTCGCCCGGGCTCGCGATCGGGCCCGGCGGCAGCCCGGTGTGCTGGTACGTGTTGTACCGGTTCTTCGCGTTGTTGAGGTCCTTCCTGGTCAGCTCGGTGCCCGGCTTGCCGGCCCCGTAGGCGACCGCGGCGTCGATCTGCAGGATCATGCCGTCCTCGAGCCGGTTCTCGATCGCGCGGGCGATCTTGGGCTTGTCCTCGGGGTGCAGGCCCTCGCGCTCCACGAGCGACGCCTTGGTGAGCACGTCCTCCCAGTCGCCGCCGGGGATGTTCTTGTCCCGGAGCGACTTCTCGGTGCGGTCGACCATCTGCGTCAGCAGCCCGACGGCGCTGTCCTTGTCGGGCTTGAGCGTGTAGGTGCCGGGGTTGAGCCAGCCCTCGACGTCGCCACCGGCCTGCTTGGGCAGCCCGATCTCCTTGGGCGCGTCCAGCGCGGCCTCGAAGTCCTCGGCGGGCAGGCCCGTGACCTGCACGGCGCGGTCCACGATCTGGGCGACCGTGTAGCCCTCGGGGATGGTGAGCTGGAGGTCCACCATCTCGTTCTTCACGAGCAGCGCGACGGCGTCGCGCGCGGGCATCTCCTCGAGCATGGCGTGCGTGCCCGGGCGGATCGACACGGAGTCGGGGTTGGCCTCGAACGCCGCGGTGAACGCCGACACGCTCGCGACCACGCCGGCGTCGTAGAGCTCCTGGCCCATGACCGTCCCGGTGGCGCCGTTCGGGATCTCGACGTCGACCTGGTCACCGCCCGGGCCCGGGAAGTCCTTGGACTCCAGCGGGTTGCTCAGGCCGGTCAGGGTGTCGAGGTTGGTCCAGATGGCGTAGCCGGACCCGCCGACCAGCACGAGGGCGACCAGCAGTACGACCAGCGCACGGCCGCGCCGGTTCCGCCGGCGCCGCCGCTGCGCCCTCCGGCCTGATCTCGGCCCGGAACGGGAGGGATCTGCCTGGGAGCGCGCGGGCGCCGTGAAGAGGTCCGTCACCGGAGACTCACTGTCCTTCGTCGGGGGGTGTGGGTGGTGGCGCTACGGTCGGTCGTGCGTGTCGTGCACGGTCTGCACCCCGACGAGCTCGCCGGCGCGCTCCCCCTTCGCCCGCTCCGCGTCGAGTGCAGATTGCAGAATGATAACGGCTGCGGCCTGATCGATCACGGACCTGTGCTTCTTGGATTTCCGGCCGGCCGCGTGGAGGGCCTGGTGGGCGGTGACCGTGGTCATCCGCTCGTCCACGAGGCGCACCTCCGCGGGCTCCCCCGCGGCCGCCAGCGCGACGGTCAGCCGGGCAGCGAACCGGCGGGCGTCGGCGGTGGCCGCGCCCTCCTTGCCGGACAGGTGCCGCGGCAGCCCCACGTAGACGACGGCGGCGAACCGCTCCGCCGCCTCCTCCACGATCCGGCTGACGTCGGCGGTGGTGCCCTCGGCGCTCCGGGGAGACTGCTTCCCCTGCTGCTTCCCGTGCGCCTGCTTGCCCTGGGCCGGGCCGCCCGCGAGCACCCGTGGCACGGTCTCCACGGGGGTGGCGACCAGGCCGTCGGGGTCGCTCGCGGCAAGCCCGATCCGGGCCATGCCGACGTCGACCCCGAGCCGGGCTCCCCGCGGGAGCCCGGGCTCGGTGCCGGTGTCCGTCACGACGTCAGGCGCCGACGGCGGCCAGGCGCACGCCCTCGGCGATGCCCGCGAGGGCCTCGCCGAGCTTGGCCGGGTCGGTGCCGCCGCCCTGGGCCATGTCCGGCTTGCCGCCGCCACCGCCGCCGAGGGTCTGGGCCGCCGTGCGGACCAGGTCGCCGGCCTTGTAGCCGGCGGCACGGGCCGCGGCGTTGGTCACGACCACCACGACCGGGCGGCCGCCCGACACACCGCCGGCGGCGGCCACGACCGGCTCGGCCTCGCCGAGGCGGCCGCGCACGTCGAGCACGAGGGCGCGCAGGTCGTCGGCCTGGGCCTCGCCGGCGTCGTGCGTGACGACGCGGACGTCGCCCACGCGCGGGGCCTCGGCGGCGAGCTTGCCGGCGGCGGCCAGGAGCTGCCCCTGACGCAGCGCGGCGAGCTCCTTCTCGGCCTCCTTGAGGCGCGAGACCAGCGAGCCGACGCGCTCGTGCAGGTCCTCGGCGCGCGTGTTGAGCAGGCCGGTGAGCTGGCCCACGAGGGCGTGCTCCTTGGCCTGGAACCCGTACGCGCCGTCGCCCACCAGGGCGTCGACGCGGCGGACGCCGGAGCCGATCGAGGACTCGCCGAGCAGCGTGACGCGGCCGAGCTGGCCGGTCTGCTTCACGTGGGTGCCGGCGCACAGCTCGCGCGACCAGTCGTCACCGATCGAGACCACGCGCACGACGTCGCCGTACTTCTCGCCGAACAGCGCCATGGCGCCGGCCTCGCGGGCCTGGGCGATCGGCATGAGCTGGTCGGTCACCTCGAGGTTGTCGGCGAGGCGCACGTTGACGCGCTCCTCGATCTCCGTCAGCGCCGAGGTCGAGACGGCCGACGGCGAGCGGAAGTCGAACCGGATGCGGCTCGGGGCGTTCTCCGAACCGGCCTGGGTGCGGTCCTCGCCGACGAGCTCGTGCAGGGCCTTGTGGATCATGTGCGTGGCCGAGTGGGCGCGGCTGATGGCCTTGCGGCGCGAGGTGTCGATCTGGGCCGTGCCCGGGTCGCCCAGCGCCACGGTGCCCTCGATCAGGCGGCCGCGGTGCACGCTCAGGCCCTTGATGGGGCGCTGCACGTCGTCGACCTCGATGGTGGCGCCGCCGTCGAGCACGATCGTGCCGTGGTCGGCGAGCTGGCCGCCGGCCTCGGCGTAGAACGGCGTCCGGTCCAGGACGACCTCGATCTCGGCGGGGGCCGTGACGGCCGGGGCCGGCACGCCGCCGGTGAGCAGGCCGGCGACACGGACCGAGGCGTCGGTCTGCGTGTAGCCGAGGAACTCGACCGGAGCGGTGAGCTCCTTCTCCAGGGACTCGTAGGCGGCGACGTCGGCCCCGCCGGTGCGCTTGGCGAGCGCGTCGGCGCGGGCGCGGGTGCGCTGCTCCTGCATGAGCGAGCGGAAGGCCTGCTCGTCGACCTGGACGCCCTGCTCGGCGGCCATCTCGAGGGTCAGGTCGATCGGGAAGCCGTAGGTGTCGTGGAGCTGGAAGGCGGCGTCGCCCGGCAGGACCAGGTGGTCGCCGCCCTGCTTCTTCAGGTTGGCGACGGCGTTGTCGAGGATGCCGGTGCCGGACACCAGGGTGCGCCGGAAGGCCTCCTCCTCGGCGTAGGCGACGGCCGAGATCTGCTCGAAGTTGGTGGCCAGCTCCGGGTAGGAGGGGGCCATGGCGTCCTTCGAGACGGGCAGCAGCGACGTCAGCGCGACGCCGTCCACGCCCAGCAGGCGCATGGCGCGCACGGAGCGGCGCAGCAGGCGGCGCAGCACGTAGCCGCGGCCCTCGTTCGAGGGGCGCACGCCGTCGCCGATGATCATCAGGGCCGAGCGCACGTGGTCGGCCACGACGCGCATGCGCACGTCGTCGTCGTGGTTCTCGCCGTACGTCTTGCCGCTGAGCTTCGCGGCGGCCTCGATGACGGGGAAGACCTCGTCGATCTCGTACATGTTGTCCTTGCCCTGGAGCAGGAAGGCAACACGCTCGAGGCCCATGCCGGTGTCGATGTTCTTGTTCTCGAGTTCCCCGAGGATCCGGAACTCTTCCTTCGACTTCACGTCGTCGATGGCGTACTGCATGAACACGAGGTTCCAGATCTCGACGAAACGGTCGCCGCCCTCGTCGACCAGCGGACCGCCGTCGGGCCCGTAGGCGGCGCCGCGGTCGTAGAAGATCTCCGAGCAGGGGCCGGCCGGGCCGGGCTGGCCCGTGGACCAGTAGTTGTCCTTCTTGCCGAGGCCCTGGATGCGCTCGTCGGGCAGGCCGACGATGTCCTTCCAGAGCTGGCGGGCCTCGTCGTCCTCGTAGTAGACGGTTACCCAGAGCTTGTCGGGGTCGATGCCCAGCTTGCCGTCCTCCAGCGAGCCCGTGAGGAAGTCCCAGGCCATGCGGATGGCGTCGGCCTTGAAGTAGTCGCCGAACGAGAAGTTGCCGTTCATCTGGAAGAACGTGCCGTGCCGCGTCGTCTTGCCGACGTCGTCGATGTCCAGGGTGCGCACGCACTTCTGCACGCTGGTGGCGCGCTTCCACGGCGGGGTCTGCTGGGCCGTCATGTACGGGATGAACGGCACCATGCCCGCGATGGTGAACAGCGTCGACGGGTCCGGGGAGATCAGCGACGCCGACGGCACCACCGCGTGGCCCTGAGCTTCGAAGTAGTCGAGCCAACGCTTGCGGATCTCGGCGGTGCGCATGAGGTCAGTGGTCCTTCTTCTCGGTCGTACTGGAGGGTGCACGAATTCTGGCGCCGCGGTTGTCCGGGCACGTGCCTATTCTGCCGCTGGTAGCGCGGCAGACGGAAACTGAAAGATCCGGCGGGGTCCCGCTACCGCTGGTGGCGCTGCAGCTCGCCGCGCAGGGACGCCATCAGCTCCGCCTCGCGCTCGGCGCGCGCCGTCGTGAACTCCGAGCGGAACGTGCGCGCCATCTGGTTCAGCCGGACGCCGGCGTCGTCCACGGCTGCCGCCGCGCGCTCGCTCACGGCCTCGGGCGTGTACCGCGCGACGACCTGGCGGCCCTTGTGGATCACGACGACGGTGACGGCCACGCCCACGCCGACCCAGAACAGGCGGCGGATCATGCCTCGGCCCCGGACGCGTCCGGCTCGGTGTGCCGGCCGGAGCGGCCCTTGGCCTGGCCGAACGCCTGCCGCACACCGTAGGAGAACGCCGCGACCTTGACCAGCGGCTTGCCCAGCGTCGCCGCGTACAGGCCCGTCAGCGCGGACACGTTCTCGCTGACCGACGCCGCCGACGTGGTGATCGTGTCGACCTTGACGAGCTGCGTGTTCGCGGAGGCGACGGTGCTCGCGGCCTCGTCCAGGATCGGCACCGAGTGCTCGGTGACGTCACGGACGCTCAGCCGCGCCTCGTCCAGGAGCTTGCCCAGCTTCCACAACGGGACGGCGAGAAAGCCCACGAGGAGCACGAACGCGATCGCCGCGATCAGTCCCGCCACGTCTCCGAGGTCGCCGAGGGTCATGCGCAAGCTCCTGCCTGAAGGTCCGCGGATGTCCGGCACCGACGCCTCACTGACGTCTGCCGGGGTCGACGATCACCCTATCCCCCTGGCGGCCCCCCTCGCCCGTCGCCCCGCCGCACCCCCCGCCGCTGGGTGGGGCGTCGGGCCTGGGATCGAACGTAGGTGTGGTCGCACTCTGAGCTCTCAGAGTGCGACCACACCTACGTTCGACGGCCGGTGCCCCAAAACGCGGACGGCCCCGGCCGCGCCGAGGCGCGGACGGGGCCGTCCGGTACTGCTGGGTGCGATCAGCGAGCGTAGAACTCGACGACCATCTGCACGTCGCAGGTCACGGGGACCTCGGCGCGCTTCGGTGCACGGGTCAGCGTGGCGGTCAGCTTCTCGAGCTGCACGTCCAGGTAGCCCGGGAGCGTCGGCAGCACGTCGCGGTGCGCGCCCGCGGCGGCGACCTGGAACGGCACCGTGGTCTGGCTCTTCGGCTTGACCTGGATGGTCTGGCCGGGCTTCACGCGGAACGACGGGCGGTCCACGATCTTGCCGTCCACCAGGATGTGACGGTGGGTCACGTGCTGGCGGGCCTGCAGGATGGTGCGGCCGAAGCCGGCACGCAGCACCACGGAGTCCAGACGGGTCTCCAGGTCCTCGACCATGACCTCACCGGTCAGGCCGGCCTGCTTGCGGGCGTTCTCGTAGACCTTGAGAAGCTGCTTCTCGCGAAGCATGTACTGCGCACGCAGACGCTGCTTCTCACGGAGACGCACCGCGTAGTCCGACTCGGTGCGGCGGCGCGCACGGCCGTGCTCACCGGGCGGGTACGGGCGCTTCTCGAAGTGCTTGACGGCCTTGGGCGTGAGCGCGAGGCCCAGCTTGCGGCTCAGGCGCACCTGACGGCGCGCACGGGTCACAGAAGTCACTGTGAATGTCCTGTCCTGTAGATATTGAAGGTCACACCCGGACACGACTCCCCCACGAAGGGGGACCGCACCGGGTGCGGGACCAGCCGATGGAGCGGGTGCGTGAGCACCGTGCTCGCGGGGCCGAGGTCCCAGGGCGTTGCCATGGGCAACCTGAAGATCTTACCGCACGTCGGCGTTCCGGCTCGCCGTGGGCCTGGTCACGCAACCCCTGGCCACGCGACCAGTCACCCGTCGCTCCCCAGGATGCCCCGGATGCGTTCGAGACGCTCCGCCACCTGCCGCTCGTACCCGCGGTCGCTCGGGTCGTAGTAGCGCGACCCGGCGAGCACGTCCGGCAGGTACTGCTGCGGCGCGACGCCGTGCGGCCAGTCGTGCGCGTAGCGGTACCCGTCGCCGTGGCCCATCGTCTTGGCGCCGGAGTAGTGCGCGTCGCGCAGGTGCGGCGGCACCGTACCCACCTTGCCCGCGCGCACGTCCGCCAGCGCGGCGTCGACGCCGAGGTAGGCGGCGTTCGACTTGGGGGCGGTGGCCAGGTGGACGACGGCCTCGGCGAGCACGATGCGCCCCTCGGGCATGCCGATGAGCTGCACGGCCTGGGCGGCGGCGACGGCGGTCTGGAGCGCGGAGGGGTCGGCCATGCCGACGTCCTCGGCGGCGGAGATGACCAGGCGGCGGGCGATGAAGCGTGGGTCCTCCCCCGCGGCGACCATGCGGGCGAGGTAGTGCAGCGCTGCGTCGACGTCGGACCCGCGGATGGACTTGATGAACGCGGAGATGACGTCGTAGTGCTGGTCGCCGTCGCGGTCGTAGCGGACAGCGGCGACGTCGACGGCGCGCTCGACGTCGGCCAGGCCGATGAGCGGGGTGGTGCCGTCCTGGCCGGTCACGGGGTCGTCGTCCGACAGGACCGCGCCCGCGGCGGCCTCCAGGATCGTGAGCGCCTTGCGGGCGTCGCCGCCGGCGAGGCGCAGCAGGTGCTCGCTCGCGTCGTCGCCGAGCTCGACCGATCCGCCGAGGCCGCGCTCGTCGGTGATCGCGCGCTGGATCAGGGCCTGGACGTCCGCGGTCTCCAGGGGCTTGAGCGTGAGCAGCAGGGAGCGGGACAGCAGCGGGGAGTTGACGGAGAAGCTGGGGTTCTCGGTGCTCGCCGCCACGAGGGTGACCCAGCGGTTCTCGACGCTGGGCAGCAGGGCGTCCTGCTGCGACTTGGAGAAGCGGTGCACCTCGTCGACGAAGAGCACGGTCTCGTCGCCGCCGGTCGCGAGCCGGCGCCGGGCGTCCTCGACCACCTGGCGCACGTCCTTGACGCCCGCGGTCACGGCGCTCAGCTCCACGAAGCGGCGCCCCGACACGGTGGCGACGAGGTAGGCGAGGGTGGTCTTGCCGGTGCCGGGCGGGCCCCAGAGGATGACCGACGACGGCGCGGCACGGCCGCCCGCGCCGGGCTCGATGAGCCGCCGCAGGGGCGACCCGGGGACCAGGAGGTGCTCCTGCCCCGCTATCTCGTCGATCGTGGCCGGGCGCATGCGCACGGCAAGGGGTGATGACGCGCGCGCGGTCGGGGTACCCGCGGTGTCGGTCGTCACCGTACTGAAGAGGTCGTCGAACACCGCCCCAGCCTACGGATGCTCACTGACACTCTCGTGCCGGGCGGGCGCGTGGTTGGGTGCATGGTCGGGCCACGGCTCGTTGGGCTCGCGCGGGTCCTCGGGCAGGATCGTGCCGACCCAGGCGTCCCGGCGCACGCCGCGCTGCAGCCCGTGGCGGCGCAGCGTGGCCTCGACCTGGAAGCCGAGGCGCCAGGCGACGCGGCGGGAGGCCCAGTTGCCGACGTAGGCGACCCAGCTCACCACGGAGAGCCCCAGCCCCTCGGGGTCCAGGGCCCAGTCGACCACCAGGCGGGACGCCTCGGTGCACAGCCCCTGGCCGCGGGCGTCCGCCGTCATCCAGAAGCCGAGCTCGCCCGCGCGCTCCTCCGCCGGGGTGCCCTCGCACGTGAGGCCGACCATGCCGATCAGCGGTCCGTCGGCGTCGCCCGGGGCGCGGACCGCCCAGGTGTAGACCGCGCCCTTGGCCCAGCCCTCGGCGACGTGGTACCGCACGAAGCTCTCGGCGTGCCGCCGCTCGTAGGGCACGGGCACCACCGTCCACTCGGCCACGGCGGGGTCCTGGCAGGCCGTCGCGATGGCGTCGACGTCCGAGTAGGTCGGGACGGACAGGCGGACGTGCTCCGTGGCCAGGACGAACGGTTCCATCCCTCGATGGTGCCACAGAAATAGGCCTCTACCTGCAGGTTTACCGTTTCGAGCCCGACCCGGCGGGGGCCGGGCGCGTGACGTCGGTCACGCCTTCGCGGCCCCCTCCGCGCCCGGCTCGTCCCTGTCCGGCCCGACGTCGCCCGTGCCGCCCGGGCCGGTGCCGGCGTCGGCGCCGGCGTCCACGGGCTTGCGCAGCGTGCTGTAGACCGCCCAGGCCACCGCGATGAGCGGGACGGCGACGATCGCGCCCAGGATGCCGCCCACCACCGTGCCGCACGTGACGCCCAGGGCGACGACGACGGGGTGCAGCGAGACCTGCTTGCCCATGATGAGCGGCTGCAGCACGTGCCCCTCGAGCTGGCCGATCCCCGCGATGCCGAGGGTGACGATCAGGGCCGTGAGCAGGCCGTCGGCCGCGAGCGCCACGACGGCCGCGATGATCATCGCGAGCGGCGCGCCGATCAGGGGGATGAACGTGCCGATGAAGACGAGCACGGCGAGGGGCGCCGAGAGCGGCACCCCGAGGATCGAGAGGAAGATCCCGGCGAGGATGCCGTTGGTGATCGCGACGAGCACGGTGCCGCGGGTGTAGCCGGAGAAGGTGTACCAGCCGACGTCGGCGGCGTCGCTCCACCGGCCGCGGGTGCGGGCGGGCACCTGCTGCATGAACCAGCGCCACATGGCGCCGCCGGAGGCCAGGAAGAAGACGGTGCAGAAGATCGAGAGGGCGAGGACGGCGATGCCCTCGACGATCGAGCCGGCGCTCTCGGCCGCGCGGCCGACGAGGGTCTGGGCGTTCTCCTGGATCCATCTGGCGGCGTCGTCGATCCACTGGTCGCGCGTGTCGACCTGGACGTTCAGCGGCAGGGAGTTGTTCTCGATCAGGCCGACGATCTGGTCGATGCCGGTGTTGAACTCCCCCGCGAGGCGTTCCCACTGGCCGGCGACCGACACGACCACGTAGGTCACGAGGCCGCCGACCACGAGGATGGCGGAGAGGATGGACGCGGCGGTCGCCAGGGCCCGGGGCATCACCCGGGCGTACAGGTCGGTGAGCGGGTTCAGCACCGCGGTGAAGACCAGCGCCAGGAAGACGGCGACGAACACGATCAGCACCCGGGTGACCGCCCAGAACACCAGGGCGATCCCCGCGACCAGGAGGATCAGGCGCCACGACCAGCCCGCGGAGGTGCGCAGCCAGGGCGGGGGCGCGGAGTCTGGTCGGGCGGAGTCGCGCCGGTCCAGGTCTCGCCGGGCCGGGTCACGCTGCGGTTCGGCCGGGTGTGGTGCGGGTCGTGGTGCGGGGTCAGGCACCGAGCCAGTTTGCCTCAAAGGGCGCGGCCGCGCTCTGTGCCGCGGCCGCGCCCTGTGTCGGCTCCGCTAGGTCGCCGTCGTGCCCTCTACCGCTGGTGTGCTCTGTACTGCCGGTGCGTCCTGGACCGCCGGTGTGTCAGGGGCGACCGGGGTCCCGTCCGCCGCCGTCCGGCGCAGCGTGCAGTACACCGCCCAGGCCACCGCGGTGAGCGGGACGGCGACGACGGCGCCGAGCAGGCCGCCCAGCACCGAGCCCGCGGCCACGACGAGCGCCATCACCACGGGGTGCAGGGAGACCTGCTTGCCGGTGATGAGCGGCTGGAGCACGTTGGCGTCGAGCTGCGCGACGACGACCATGCCGATGAGCACGACGAGCGCCAGCACGGGGCCCTTGGCGGCCAGCGCGACGAGCACGCTGATCACGATGGCGGCGACCGGGCCGATCATCGGGATGAAGGCGCCGAGGAACACCACGACCGACAGCGGCAGCGCCAGGGGCACGCCGACGACGGACAGGAAGATCCCGGCGAGGACGCCGTCGGAGAGCGCGACGAAGAACATGCCGCGGGTGAAGCCGGAGAACGAGTTCCAGCCCGCGGCGGCGGCCGCCTCCCAGCGGTCGTGCCGGTCGGCGGGCACGAAGTCCAGCGCCCAGCGCCACATGCGGCCGCCCTGGGTCAGGAAGAACACGGTGCAGAAGATCGCGAGCACGACGGCGGTCGCGCCCTCGGCGATCGACCCGGCGCTCTGGGCGGCCGTGCCCGCGTAGTCGCCGGCGTGGGACTGGAGCCAGGCGCCGCCGTCCTCCAGCCACTTGTCCGGACCGCCGAGGCCGGCGAGCATCGGGATGCCGGTGAGCAGCCCGGCCAGGTCGGTCAGGCCGGTGGCGAACTCGATGGCGAGGTCCTCCCACCGGCTCACCACGGACGAGACCACGTAGGTCACGAGCGCGCCGACGGCGAGCACCGCCGTCAGCAGCGACGCCGCCATGGCCAGGCCACGCGGCATGACCCGGTCGTAGAAGTCGCCCAGCGGCAGGAGCACCGTGGTGAAGACCAGGGCGAGGAACAGGGCGACGAACACGACCTGGACCAGGCCCACCACGTAGAACACGACGGCCACTGCCGCCACGATGCCGACCAGCTTCCACGCCACCTCGCCCGCGGACCGGATCCACGGTGCGCCGAACGTGGTGGGCGGCGGGGCCTGCGCCGCGGCTTGCTCTGTGATCTGCCCGGGAACCTGCTCTGCGACCTGCCCTGCGACCGGCTCCGTGGCCGTGGCCCCCGGGGTGGTCGGCGGCTCCGCCGCTGTCGTCGGCGCTACCGTCGGCGCGTCAGCCGTCATCGCCATGCTCCCAATTTTGTTATGGGCGAATTGTCCAGGGCGGACCCTAGCGGCGGCCGACACTCCCGACAACTCCCGTCTCACCGGCGCGGCTGGTCGCTCCCCCGGTCGCCCCCTGTCACTCCCTGGCCACTCCGGGAACAGCCGCCCCGTCACCCGAGGAGCGGCCGCCCGGTGAGCGCGGCGACGGCGCGCTCGACGGCCTCCGCAGCGGTCCCCGGGGCGGGGGCACGCGCGACGCTGAGTGCGACGACGGCGTCACGCCGGTCGTCCTGTCCGGTCGCCCCGGGCGGCAGCAGGGCGGCGACGGCACGCAGGGCCGCGGGGTCGGCCACGGCATCGGTGCGGGCACCGCTGAGAACATCGTTGAGAGCATCGCTACGGCCGAGAGCGAGGTTCGCCGCGGCGGCCGTGCCGGCGTCGGACGAGGCGGCCAGCAGCTCCAGCGACGGCGCAGCGGCACCGAGCACACCGGCGCCGAGGATCGACTGCAGCACGTCGCGGTCGCCGAGCCGGGTGGCGAGGGCGGCGTCGTCGGGTGCCGTGCGCACGAGCGAGACCGGGCGCGACGCGATGCTCTCGCCCCGGCGCGCCGCGAAGCGCGCCGTCAGCTCGTACCTGCCCGGCGCGCGAAAGAGGGGCGCGCTCCCGGAAGACAGAAGCGGCACCGAGGCGACCAGGCGGCCGCCCGCGGGGAGGTCGACCGACCTGGGCGCGGAGTCGGCGGGCCACGGCCAGGTGGCCCGCACGGGCGGGCTCCCGGGGCCCGCCACCTCGATCTCGAGGTCGCCCTCGACGAGGTTGAGCCGGGCGCTGACGCTGGCGGCGCCGCCCGTCGCGACGACCTCGACGTCGGCGAACGCGATGCGGTCCAGGGGCACGGAGGCCGCGGCGGGCCGGAGCAAGAGCTCCAGCCCGCCGCCCCCTGCCGTGGTCTCGGCGGCTGTCACGGTGTCGATCCTTCCCCTCTGCCGTCGGCCTGTCCCCCGGTCAGCGCCCGGAGCCTCACCGGTCAGCGTCCCTCCGGCTCGGTGAAGTCGGCCGCGACCAGCTTCGCGGCGGCGACGTCCTTGCCCGCCGCCGAACGGGCGCCGCCCTTGGCACGGGCCGCGAGCGCCGCGATCGTGTCGGCCACGACCGGGGCGTTCTTCTCGGTCGGGCTGGCGACGGTGACCGCGAGCTCGGTCGCCCGCTGCGCCGTCCGCCCCGCGAGCGCGAGCTCGAGGAAGTGCGCGGCGTCGTCCGGGGCCGCCGCTCGTACGTCCTGGGCGCGGACGTCGGAGAACGAGCGGTTGAGGGCGTTCGCCAGGACGAGGGCCCCCGCCGCGCCGGTGTCGGTGTCGCTGTGCTGCTCGGCCAGGTCGGTGAGCACCGCCCGGGCCGTGGTGTCGGTCGCGAAGTCGCCGAGGGCGATGGCGCGTCCGACGCCGGGCGTGAGCGTCTTGGCGCTGATGTCGACCTCGGCGTCGGTGGCCGGGCCCCGGACGTCGACCGTGACGGGCGCGGAGCGCACCGTGGTCAGCGGGTCCACCTCGAGCTGGGCCGCGACCGTGTGGCGGCCCGGCTCCGTGAAGGTGACGCCCTGGTTGGTGAAGAACACCTGGACGTGATTGCGGAGCGACTCCCCCGGCTGCAGCACGGTCGTGGGGCGGGGGCCGCAGCCGATCGCGACGTCGACGAGGTGCTGCAGCGAGTGGTCGGGCGGCGTGTGCACGAACACGAGGTCACCCTCCGAGAGGTTGACCAGCGTGGTGACCGTGCGCGGCTGGTCCGAGACGTTGGTCAGCGCGACCTCCGCGGTGACGTACTCGCCCACGAACGCCTGGGCGGGCATCTCGACCGTGAGCCGGAGCCCGTCGTCGCCGGTGTCGCCGCCGAGGCCGGCGGCGTCCACGGGTGCCGGGAGGCCGGCCGACAGGTCGCCGTGGCCCCAGCCGAAGTTCTTCCAGCCGGGGCGTACCTGCGGGTCGGGCGAGTGGATGAGCGACGTGCGGTCGTGGTCGGAGAAGACGAACGCCGCGTTGTTCGGGTACGGGTTGGCGGTGGTGGCGAAGCCCATGACGTCGCCGGTCTGGTTCATGATCTCGATGCCGATGCCCGGGTTGTGCACGTCGTGCTTCGGGTGCCACAGGTTGAAGGCGTGCCCGGCCTCGTGCACGAGCGTGCGCAGGAACGCCGCGGGCACCTCGTCGAGCGGTCGTCCGCGGGCCGCCGCCGCGATGAAGGAGTCGTTGCCCAGCTCCACGTCGGCGAACCCGGCGGCGCCCTCGCGCGGCACGGTGTCGTCGTCGAACATGATGCCGAACAGGCCGCCCTGCGACGAGCCGACGAACAGCCACAGCCGCCACGCCTCGCCGGCGACCGCCTGGCGGTGCCCCGTCATGAGGGTGGCGAGCTCGGCGTTGGTGAGGTCGGCGTCCTCCGGCACGGCGATCTCGTCGGTGACGACCGTGACGTCCCAGCCCGCGCTCGCGTACACGGAGCGCACCGTGGCGGTCGCGCCGGTGCCGATCGTGGCGGACGCCGGGAAGACGCGGTTGACCATGGCGTCGACCTCGATGCGGCAGCCGCGGTACATCGGCGACGTCTTGCGCGCCGTCACGTTCGTGACCGTGCCACCGATCGAGAGCGTGCCCGTCATCCCCTGGTCCGGGCCGAGGACGGCGGACGTCGTCGTCACGACGAGCGGACGGCGACAGCTCAGGGTGAGCGTGCCGGTGTCGGTCGAGACGAACTCCTGCGTGGTGCGGTTCCACAGGTGCCGCACGATCTGCACGGTCAGGGTGCCGCCCGCGTAGGTCGCGCCGTTCGACCGGAAGTACCAGGAGTACTCCGCGGCGGGGAAGGCGGGGTACCAGCGCGTGCGCAGCGAGGGGATCTCGGCCAGGATCCCGGGGTCGATCCCGGTGTCCTGTGTGTGCGTGTCGTGGGCGTGCGGGTCGCGGCCGTGCGCGTCCTGGGCGGGCAAGCCGGCGCCGGGTTCGCGGACGACGGCGCCCGCCAGAGGATCCGGCTCGGGGACGGGGATCGGGAACGGGACCGGGCGCAGCGGCTCGACGACGGGCGGGAGGACCCGCCGGGAGTACATGTCGCCCGAGACACGCAGCGACGAGGTGCCGACCTCGATCCGCATCGCACCGCGCACCTCGGGGCCGAACACGGTGCGGCGCTCCAGCTCCAGCAGCCACGAGCCGTCCAGGGTGCCGAGGGGGCAGGGGCGCGTGAGCAGCTCCGGCCGCACGACGGGGCCGACGACGAGCCGGCCGTCGGCGTCGAACTCGAGGGGGGCGCCGTGGTACCCGGCGTCGTGCCCGGTGTGATCGTGCGCGCCGTGGTGGTGCCCTGAGTAATGGTGCGCGGCGTGGGCCTCGTCGCCGCAGCCGCAGTCGTGGTCCATGGGTCGTCTCCCTCCCCCGGCCGCGGACGCGGCCGCTGACAGGAAAGAGAGGGTTCCGGAGGTCGTTGATGACGCCGGGGGCGGCAATCACCCGGGTGATCCCGGCGGCATCGGGCACGCGGCTCGGATGCGCGGGCAGGGGCCCGGCTCAGTTGCGCGACGTCCGCCCCGCGAGCGCCCGGAACGCGACCGTGAAGCTGACCAGCGCGACCGCGGCGATCGACGCGACGCCCTGCCAGAGCGCGGTGGCGTCCCAGCCGTCCATGATCAGGGACCGCAGGGCCGCGAGCAGGTACGTGACGGGGTTGTAGACGGCGATGGTGGCGAGCCAGCCGGTCAGCGCGTCCAGCGGGAGGAAGGACGTCGTCAGGAAGGCGAACGGGAAGAAGAGCAGGAAGCTGGAGCTGACGGCGGCGGGGTTCCCGGTGCGCAGCGCGATGGCGTAGGGGAACCCGGTGAAGGCGAGGCCCCAGAACCCGGCCAGCAGCAGGAAGACGAGCACGCCGGGCACACCCGTGGCGAAGTCGACGCCGAGCGCGAACCCGAGGGCGAGCACGGGGACCGACAGGGCGACGACCAGCACGAGGTCGGCCACCATCAGGCCCAGGAGCAGCGAGGTGCGGTGCATCGGCGTGAGCAGCAGCCGGTCGAAGTAGCCGCCGGTGATGTCCGTGACCAGGGCGCTGGCCCGGGAGATGCCGGTGACGGCGAAGACGATCGCGACCGGGATCTGGAAGGCCTTGAAGTCGCCGATCCCGGCCATGGAGGCGACGTCGGACAGGGCGCCGACGTTGACGACGAAGAAGAACAGCGGGATGACGAGCGCGGGGATGATCGCCTCCGGCTCGCGCGGGATCTGGCGCAGGGCCCGGATCGCGACGGACGCGAGGTCCCGCCAGAACCCGGCGGGGCGGCCGTGGACGGTCTCCTGCCGGACGGCGGGCGTGGTGCGCTCGGTGCTCATGGCCGTTCCTTCCTCATGGCCGTTCGTCCCTCGTCGGCCGGCCCTTCTCGTCGTCGTCGCCGATCCGCTCGCCGGTGACCCGGAAGAACACGTCGTCGAGCGTGGGGCGCCGCAGGGCGAGCTCCCGGACCCGGATGCCGGACCGGTCGAGCGCGAGCGCCACCGGGCTGATGGCCTGGGCGCCGTCCTCGACGGAGATCATCAGGCGGTGGGCGTCGACGTCGATGCTGCGGATGCCGCCGACGTCGGCCAGGGCGGTGCGCGCCGACCCGGGCCGGTCGGCGACGTCCACGACCACGACGTCGGTCCCGATGGTGCGCTTGAGCTCCTCGGGCGTGCCCTCGGCGACGATCAGGCCGCGGTTGATGATGCCGACGCGGCCGGCCAGGGCGTCGGCCTCCTCGAGGTACTGGGTGGTGAGGAAGACGGTCATGCCGAGGTCGCGGTTGAGCCGCCGGATCTCCGCCCAGACGGCGGCGCGGCTGAGCGGGTCGAGCCCGGTGGTGGGCTCGTCGAGGAACAGGACCTCCGGGTTGTGCACCAGCGCGAGGGCGACGTCGAGGCGGCGTTTCATGCCGCCGGAGTAGGTGGCGACGCGGTCGTCGAGGGCGTCGCCGATGTCGATCAGCTCGCGCAGCTCCGCGACCCGCTGCGCGGTCTCGCGGGTGGTCAGCCCGTAGAACCGCCCCTGGAGGCGGAGCATCTCCAGGCCGGTCTGCTTGTCGTCGAGCGCCGCCTCCTGCAGAGCGACCCCGATCCGCAGCCGGACGGCGGTGGCGTCGTCGACGACGTCGTGCCCGGCGACCTGTGCCGTGCCCCGGGTGGGCGCCAGGAGCGTGCAGAGCACCCGGGTCAGCGTCGACTTCCCGGCGCCGTTGGGGCCGAGGAACCCGTAGACCTCGCCCGCCTCGACGGTGAGGTCGACACCAGCCACCGCCCGCTTGTCACCGAAGTGTCGTTCGATGCCGCGGGCCACGACTGCCTGCTCCGGCATGCCCGTACCTCCCGCGCCCGAGGGCCACCGCCCGTCGTCGACCGCCCCTGCCCCACCACTGTCGCAGGCCGGGCCGTGCGGAGCGCGCCGAGCAGCGCACCTGCAGATCAGGCCGCCTCGGGGTAGTCGGCAGAAGGTCAGGTGGTCGGTAGATGGTCAGGTGGTCGGTAGTTCGAACTACCGATCACCTGACCATCTACCGACCACGCGCAGCGCGCCGAGCAGTGCTTCGTTGTGCGCGCGGAGGTGGGCTGCCAGGATGCCGGGATGGCTCAGCGGACGGCATGGGCTCCGAGCGCGTTCGACGCCGTGGCCGTCCACGAGTCGCTGCGGGCGTTGGGCGGGCACCAGATCCGGGGCGTCCGATACATCGATCTCGACTACGGGACGGCCCGTCCGTACTGGGACGAGGGTGAGCGGGACCTGGTCGCGTTCGGGGTCGAGCTCGACCTCGACGACGGCTCGACGCGGTCGGTCGTGTGGGAGCAGCGCGACGCCAACCAGGGCCTCGGCGTCCGGGCCGAGGCGCTGATCCCCGCGCACGTGACGTCGGGTTCCACCTGGGACGTCTCGCGGCGCTGGCGTCGCAAGGGGCCCGCTCGCATCTCGTCCGTCCAGAGCTGGTGGTGGAAGAACGACACCACGCGGCACGGTGCCGGAGAACCGGTGACGACGTCGTTCGAGCTGCACGGCCTCGCCCTACGGGACGGCGCCGAGGAAGCGCTGATCATGCTCCACGGCGTCGACGACGTCACGGTCTACCTGAACCCGGGCCGCTCCTTGCGCGCCCGGGTGCTCAGCCCGGAGCTCGTGCCGTTGGGCGGTCCCGACGCCGCGGCCGGCGAGGCGCTGCCGACCGGCTGAGACCTGCGCGGCCTCTCGTCGACACTCACATCCACTGCACGCTCTGCCGGAACCGCAGTGCTGACTCGGCGCCGGTGCCCAGCAGCTCGCACGTCGGGTAGCCGGGGCGCTCGGCGCGCCGGGTCCAGGTCGGGTGGACGATGGCGTACGAACCGTCGTCCAGCCGTACGAGCACGTCGTCCGAGGCGCCGTCGAACGCCTCGACGCCGACGATCCGGCGGAAGAGCGGATGTCCCCGGACGAGCTCGCGCTCCAGCTCGGCGAGCACGCTCCGAGCCCGTCGCCTGCCGGCGGTGTCGTCGGGGACCGGCTGCCAGCTCTGCTCACGCGGGAGGTCGTGCTCCTCGAAGAACGCCAGCGGTTCGTCCTCGGTGCTGTCGGGGCGGCCCGGACGGGCCAGCCACGTCGAGGCAGGCAGGTCGCTCAGCCTGAGGAAGGGCCCCGTGGTCGTGTCGAGCACACCCTCCAGGCCTCGCGTCACCTCCAGCAGGAGGGGCCGGACCTCTTCGCGTGCGCCGTACTCGATCGTGACCGTGTGCGGTTCACTCCGGGGGAACAGCGCCCGGAGGGTGGGGGCCTCGTACTCGACCAGGACCGTGTCGGTCGGGTCCACCTCGAAGTACGAGCCGTCGACCGTGAGCCAGTCGAAGACAGGCTCGGTGACATACTCCCCCGCCAGCTGGAGCCGGGCGAGGATCTGGGCCTTCGTGTCCCCGTCGGTGAGGACGATCAGGATCGGCCGGGCCATGGCTCCTCCGTCTCGCGCGCGGCACGCTCGGACCGGTGCGCGGCAAGCGCCAGCTCCTCGACCCACTCACGGCGGTCTCCCCGGATGTGGGGGTGGTCGACGCCGAAGGCGTCCCAGTCCGGTTCGATCGCCAGGATGTCCGAGGCCGTCAGGGCTACGGCTCCGGAGGGCTGCCGGACCTCGGGAGCCAGAAGGTCGACGAGGATCTGCCAGGGCAGCGCGGCATGCCGGGACAGGAGGACGGCGTCGTAGAGGTCCTTGCCCTGCGGGTACCCGTCGGTGACGAGCCACTGCACCTTCCAGGCGAGCTGCAGCGCGGGCGGCGCCACGAACAGCTCGGCGCCCGACGGCGGCAGCACCGCGCGGTCTGGCTCGACCGGCAGCGGCTCGTCGAAGACGAGGTCGATCTGGACCACTCCCGAGGGGAGCGCGCCCGGCACGACATCCTGGACGACGTCGAACGGGACGACGATGCGGCGGCCTTCGGCGCGCTCGTAGGTCCAGATACCCTCGCGAGTCGCGTCGGCCGCACGCAGGCCGGGGCCGGGGTCGGCCGCGAGCGCCCCGACGATCCCGTCGAGCAGAGCATGGGCCTCCGCGCTGTCGGCCTGGAGGAAGTGCGGCACGACGACGAAGTCGATGTCGCCGGGCCGGCGGGCGTCGTCGCCCAGCCACACCGGGAGGGTCACGCTGCCGCGGGCGACGAGGTGGTCCGCCCACGGAGACCGGGCGATCACACGCAGCACGTGGGCCAGTGCCTGTTCCCGTGCGGCGTGCCAGGCCTGGGCCTGACCGGCGTCGTCGAACGTCGGAGGCGCTGTCCTGAAAGCGTTCGGGAACTGCTTGAGTGCCGGGTCGAAGACCGGATGCTGCGTCACGCCCTCGGCGGGGTCCGGGAGGTGGAACGTCGCCGGGAAGTCGTCCTCTGCGGCAACGGCGGCCAGACCTCGGACGCGTGACTCGCTCGTCGAGAAGTTCATCCGTGCGATCGGTTCGGCGTGGCCCATCCAGCCCGCGTCGAGGCGGATGTTGTCGTCGAGCACGACGTACTCCTCCTCGACCTCGAGCACCTCGAAGTCGTGGCCGTCGAGATCCTTCAGCAGGGCGTCCAGGCGTGCTCGTGACGTGGTCCGCCCGACGTCGAAGCACCGCTGGGTCACGAACCGCTCCGTCGTGCCGTCGTCGCGTCGGCGTCGGGCGTTGCGTGAGGTGCGCGCGTCGTGACGTCGCGCGAGCCGGGACGCCTCGAGGAGCCGGCCGAGATCGTCGGCGGGCAGACGGAGCTTCACGTGGTGCTCGAAGTGCAGCCCCGGCTGCGCCTCGTCGTCCGTGACGGGGACGTCGGGGTTCCAGGGTGCGGCCTCGATCTTGACGCGTACCGGCTGCATCCGTGCGTCCATCAGCTCGGCACGCAGCTGGGCGACGCGGGCGCGCGCGTCGTCCAGCGATCCGCGCAGGGTGAGCGTGAGCATCGGCTGGACGGGTGTCCTGCCGTGGTCCAGCTCGATGCGGGAGACCTTCAGGCCACGACTGTCGGCAAACGCGTCGAGCTGGTCGGCCTGCCAGGAACTCACGGTGACATGGATCTCGAGCTCTCCGTCGTACACGGCGGCGATCCTGCCACAGGAAGCCTGGTGTCCCGGGTGATCGGTGGTCGGTAGAAGGTCAGGCGGTCGGTAGATGGTCAGGTGGTCGGCAGTTCGAACTACCGATCACCTGACCATCTACCGATCACTCAGATCGCCGTCGCCCCCAACACGGGGCACCCGGCGCCGCGGCTCACGGGAGGGAGCACTCCGCGCCCGCCTTCGGCGTCTCCAGGTCAAGGATGTAAGCCTCGACCGCGTCGTCGACGCAGTCGCTGCCGCCCAGCAGGTAGGCGCCGTGCTGCTTGCCGTGCACGGTGAGCAGGCTGCCGCCCAGCTCGCGCGCCATGGCGACGCCGCCCGCGTGGGGCGTGACCGGGTCGCCGGTCACCGAGACGACGAGCGTCGAGGGGATCTCGCCGTCCGGCACATCAGCCGACGGCGCATCAGCCGACGACGCGGCGTCCGGCCCGGCCGGCCACGCCTCGCACTCGTGGTGGTACTCCTGCGTGAAGGCGTCCAGGTCGAACATCGGCGCGGTGTCGGCGATCTCCCGCGCGAAGGCGGTCTGCTCCTGCGGGCTGAGGACCGGCCAGTCCATGCAGCGGGTGGCGACGTTCGAGTCGTAGTCGAGGCCGTAGACGCCGTCGGGGCCGCGCGAGAAGTAGGTGTCGCGCAGCGCCAGCAGGGCGTCCGCCCGGCCGGCCTCCAGCTCGTCGAGCGCCGTGAGGATGTTCGGCCAGTTGGACTCGGCGTACAGCGCACCGATGATGCCGATGTACGCGTCGTAGATGCTCACCTCGCGCCCGGCCTCGGTGGGCGCGGGCGTCTCGGCGAGCGGCTCCAGGAGCGAGTGCAGGGACTCGACCGCCGCGTCCGGGTCGGGTCCGAGCACGCACTCGGGAGACTCGGCGCAGTTCGCGGCCAGGTCGTCGAACGCGGCCTGGATGCCGACGTACTGCGACAGCCGGAACTCCGACGCCGTGATGTCGGGCGAGATGGCGCCGTCGATCACGACGGCCCGCACGTTCTCGGGATAGGTCTTCGCGTACTTCTCGCCGAGCTCGGAGCCGTAGCTGTAGCCCAGGAAGGTGAGCTTGTCCTCACCGAGCGCGGCACGCATGACGTCCATGTCGCGCACGGTGTTCATCGTGCTGATGCTCGTCAGCGCCTCGGCGCCGCCGGTCCCCTCGACGCACCGCTCGGCCACGTACTCGGCCTCGTCCGCGCTGGTGATGTCGTAGACGGCGCCGATGCGGAAGCCGTCGCCCTCGTCGAGCTCCTGGTCCGTGAAGCACTCGGCGCGCGGCGTCGTCGCACCGACCCCGCGCGGGTCGAAGCCGACGATGTCGTAGCGCTCGGCGACCGGGGTCGCCTGCCACATCTCCACGAGGGCCGCGACGAAGTTGTTCCCCGAACCGCCCGGGCCACCCGGGTTGAGCAGGAGCGACCCCTCGCGTTCACCGGAAGCGGGCAGGCGCAGCATCGCGACGCGGCCGGTGTCGCCGTCGGGCTTGGTGTAGTCGATGGGCACCTCGGCCGTCGCGCACTCGAGGTCCGGGTTCGCGAACAGCGCCGCGTCCGCCTCGTTCGTGGCCGCGTCCTCGCACGAGCCCCAGTCAAGTTCCTGGTCGTGGAAGGCGCTCAGGTCAGGGCCGGACGAGGCCTGCCCCTCGGGCGCCGTCGGGCCGCCCGGGCCGCACGCGGCCAGGAGGAGGAGCGATGCCGCAGCGGCGGCCGCGGCGACGGCGCGCAGAGGGCGTGGTCGGGTCGTCGATCTATTTAGCATGCTCATGCCAGCAAAGTTAGCATGGCGATGCCAGAAAGCGCTACGATGAGGGCATGCCCAAGAGAGTTGACCCCGACGCCCGCCGCGAGCAGGTCGCCGACGCCGTGATCGAGGAGATCGTCGAGCACGGCCTCCGTGCGGTGACGCTGGCCCGGATCTCCGCCCGTACGGGCCTGTCGATCGGCAGCATCCGGCACTTCTTCGGCGACAACCTCCGCGAGGTCATGCGCTTCACGCTGGGCATGCTCACGCAGCGCGTGACGAGCCAGAACTTCACGCTGTCCGACGACCCGCTCGAGCGGGTCGCGGACGTGCTGACCTTCGCCGCGCCGACGACGGAGAAGCAGCACCGGGAGCACATCGCGTTCACGGAGTACCGCGTGCTCGCGCGCACGGACCCGGAGTTCGCGGCCGAGATCGCCGGCACGGCCCAGCTCGGTACCGAGGTGATGCGGTCGCTGCTGCGCGACGCCCTCGCCGGACGCCGGATCGACGAGGAGACGTTCGACCAGGACGCGAACCAGCTCTTCACGCTGATCGAGGGCCTGTCGTTCAGCTCCGCGCTGCGCGCGACACCCCTGAGCGAGGCCGAGGTCCGCGCCATCGCGACGGCGACCGTGGCCCGGCTCCGCGCCGCGTACCCGCTCGTCGACTGACCCTCCCCGCGGATCACACGATCGCGGTCACCCGGATCTCCACGCGCATCCCCGGTGCCCCGAGCGCCGGGACGCCGGTCTCGGTCCAGACCGGCGCGCGACCGTCCATCCGCGCCCGCATCTGCTCGACCATGACCCGGTTGTGGGTCTCGCCGATGAAGCCGGGCGTCTCGGGCACGTGGTACGAGTTCACGTGCACGACGTCGGCCCACGTCGCGCCGGCGGTCGCCAGCGTTCGCTCCACGTTGTCGAACGCCCGCACGATCTCGTCCTCCAGGTCGGCCGGGAAGACGAAGTCGTCGTCCCACCCGCCCTGGCCGGAGATCTCGACGCGGTCCCCGATGCGGACGGCCTGGCTGTAGCCCATCCGCTCCAGCTGCCGGTCGCCGTACCCGGGCGTCGCGAAGAACTCCGGGCGGGACTCCGGGCGCGTTTCCGGGAGGGCGGCAGCCGGCGCCGAAGCCGGCTGCCCGACGACGGCGGTCGCCTCGATCTCGACCAGGTGCTCGGGGACGTCCAGGGCCGCGACCCCGATCAGCGTGGCGGGCGGCGTCGCCGTCGACCCGGTACGCCGCGCGGCGCGGGCCAGGCCGTCCAGGAGCGCGGGCATCTTGTCCGGCGTCCAGTCCACGGCGTAGACGGTCAGGCGGACGACGTCGTCCGTGCTCGCGCCGGCGTGCCGGAGCGCCGTGGCGACGTTGGCGTAGCTCTGCTCGACCTGGGCCGCGAGGTCGCCGACGCCGACCGTGGCGCCGTCGGCGTCCCAGGACACCTGGCCGGCGACGAAGACCTGGCGGGAGCCGGTCGCGACCGCGACCTGGTGGTAGACGTCGACCTGGGGCAGGTCCTGCGGGTTGCTGAGCGTGACGGTCATGGTGCGGCTCCCTCGTGTCGGGCGGTCCCGGCCGGCCGGCGGCCGGTCTACTAAGTCACTTCTAGTGACTCAGGAACCATAAGAGAGTTAGCCTGGGCGCGGAAGAACGCACTTCTTCGAAACGGAGGCACCAGATGGTGACCGCACAGGCAGACAGCCCGGCCACCCAGGACGACATCATGCGCGCCGGCACCCTGGCGCGGGAGATCTTCTCCGACGTCGCCAACAAGTGGGCGCTGCTGATCATCGAGACCCTCGGGGACGAGACCCGGCGGTTCAGCGAGCTGCGCGACGCGCTGGAGGGGATCAGCCACAAGATGCTGACGCAGAACCTCCGGATGATGGAGCGCAACGGCCTCGTCGAACGCACCGTGCACCCCGTGGTCCCGCCCCGCGTCGAGTACCGGCTCACCGGGCCCGGCCGCGGGCTCCGGGCGACCGTGGACCTGATGTGCGAGTGGACGCGGCAGAACATGGACCACATCGAGGCCGCGCGCACCGGGTTCGACGGGCCCGGCGCGCGGTAGGACCCCGCGAGCGCTGTGCCCGATGCGGTACGCCCGGTGCGGCGCCAGCGCCCCGGCGCGGTCCGTATGCTCAGCGCGTGAACGGCATCCGCGACAGAGTGCGACCGAGCACGTGGGTCGTCCTGGCGATGGTGGTCCTCGCGGCCGCCTGCGTGCTGAGCGGACTGCTGCCCGCCCCGGACGCCCGCGCCGTCGCGGAGCGCACCGTCCCCGTGCTCGGTTTCGTGGTCGCCATCACGATCGTCGCCGAGCTCGCGCGCGACGCCTCGGTGTTCGAGGTGCTCGCGCAGCTCCTCGGCCGCTGGGGCCGCCGCCGGATGATCGTGCTGTGGGTGTGGGTGGTGCTCCTGGCGGTGGTCAGCACCGTCTTCCTCTCGCTCGACACCACCGCCGTCATCCTGACGCCGCTCGTCGTGCTGCTCGCGCAGAGCATCCGGGTCCCGCCCCTGCCGTTCGCGCTGGCCACCATCTGGCTGGCGAACACGGCCTCGCTGCTGCTGCCGGTCTCCAACCTGACCAACCTGCTCGCCGCACCGGCGATGGGCGACCACCCGTCCGCGTTCCTCGCGCTGAGCTGGGCGCCGGCCGTGGTCGGCGTCGTGGTGCCCGTCGCGATCCTGACGGTCCGGTACCGGCGCGTGCTGTTCTCGACCTACGAGGTCCCGCCGCAGCGCGTGCCCGCGGACCCCGTGCTGTTCTGGGGCGCGGGCCTGGTGCTCCTCGTGCTGCTGCCGCTGCTCGCGCTCACGCCGCACGTGTGGATCCCGGCGACAGCCGCCGCCGTCGTGCTCACCGCCCTGTTCCTCGCCCGACGGCGCGAGGCGCTGCGGCCCGCGCTGGTGCCGTGGCAGGCCCTCGGGATCGCCGGGTCGCTGTTCGTCCTGGTCGAGACGGCGCACGCCCACGGCCTCACCAGCCTGCTCGGCGCGGTGACCGGCAGCGGCCAGGGCGCGGGCGAGCTGCTGCGCGTCGCGGGGCTCGGCGCCCTGACCGCCAACGGCATCAACAACCTGCCCGCCTACCTGGTGCTGGAGCCGATCGCCGCGGGCGACCCCGTCGTGCTGATGGCGCTCCTGATCGGCGTGAACCTGGGCCCGCTGGTCACGCCGTGGGCGTCGCTGGCGACGCTGCTGTGGCACCAGCGGGTGGTCGCGCTCGGCGTCGACGTCCCCTGGGGGCGCTTCGCCGCCTGGGGCCTGGTCGCCGCGGTCCCCACGGTGGGCCTGGCCGCCCTGGCGCTGGCTGTCGTTAGCGGGTAGGACCTGTCGTCAGCGGGCAGCGCCGCCGGAGCCGGCAGCGCTTCGCGACCGCGACCGCGCCCTCCGGCGGACCAGCGCCAGCACCGGACCGTCGACCAGGAGCAGCAGCAACGGCCAGTAGCCCGCCCCGGTGACGGTGACCGCGAGCAGCAGGGCCAGCGCCAGGCACACGGCGTTGCCGAGCAGCTGCTCCAGCGCCGCCCGGTCCGGTGCGGCACCCGGCGGGTTCGTCCGGCGCAGCCTGATCGCCATCGCCGTGAGCGTCAGGCTGCAGGCCAGGAGGACGCCGATGTAGAGCGCGATGACCACCCGGTCCTCGCCGTAGGCGCCGACGAGCTCGGCCGGGAACGGCAGGACGACCACGCACAGCAGCCAGAGCGAGTTGATCCGGAGCACGGCCGCGTCGACCACCTCGACCCGGTCGAACAGCCGGTGGTGCACCGTCCAGATCCGCCAGATCACGAAGAAGCTGAGCAGGAAGCTGCCGAACGGCACCAGGTTGTTGCCGATCACCTCACCCGCGGACTCGCCGCTCTCGACGGCCTCGGGGACCAGGTCGACCAGCGGCAGGATCAGCAGCGTCAGCGCGATCGCCGCGACGGCGTCGCTGAACAGCTTCACGCGGTCGGCGCGAAGCGGCGGGGCGGACTCGCTCATGGACACGTCCTCGGCTCGGTGGAAATACTTCCTATACAGCGTATGGCTAACTGTAGCGTTGCGCGGTAGATTAGTCATACACCGTATGAGAACCCCGTACGAGTACAACCGATCGAAGAACCGAGGAACTGGGACGATGTCCGGTGACCACACCCCCGAGTCCGTGTGGCTACGGCCCGCGCGCACGCCACGGGCCGCACGGGGGCAGGCGTTCTCCAGGGAGGATCTGGCGAGCACCGCGATCGCGGTCGCCGACCAGGACGGGTTGGACGACGTCTCGATGCGCCGGGTCGCGCGCGAGCTGGGCATCACGGCGATGTCGCTCTACTGGTACGTCGACACGAAGGAACAGCTCGTCGAGCTCATGGTCGACCGGGTCTTCGCGGAGCAGGACGCTCCGGTCGGCGACACCTGGCGGGCCCTGCTGCGCTCGATCGGCACCGGCACGCTGGAGTGCTACCGCGCCCACCCCTGGTTCCCCCACGCCCTGGGACGGCCGGGAACGCTGCCCGGGCCGGGCCAGCTCGGCCACTGGGACGAGCACGTGCGCGCCCTGACCGACCCGGGCCTCGCGCCGCCGCTCGCGCCGGAACGCGTGACGCTTGCCGTCGGCACCGTGAAGAACTTCGTGCTCGGCTACGCCCTGAATCCGGCGCACGGCGTGCTGACCCCGTACGCCCGGTACCCCGACGCCGACCGGTACCTGCGCGACATGGTGGTGAGCAACGGGCTCGACGGCATCCGTTCGATGGCCGGCCTGCGGGAGCAGCTCATCGCCGACCGCTTCGACGACGGGCTCGACGTCGTCCTCGACGGGCTCCAGGCCCGCGTGCTCGGCGACGACGCCAAGGGCGGCGCGGCGTGACCGGGCCGGCCGACGTCCTGGTCGTCGGAGCAGGCCCCGCCGGGCTCACCCTGGCCGCGGACCTGCTGCGCCGCGGCGTGAGCGTTCGCGTCATCAGCGCCGCCGACGACGCCTTCGCGGGCTCCCGGGCCAAGGGGGTCCAGCCACGGACCCTGGAGGTCCTCGACGACCTCGGCGTCCTGGACGACGTCGCCCGCCACGGCACCACCTACCCGAGGCTCGGCGTCCACCTCGGGCCGGTCGTGCTGCCCCGCACCATGTTCGCGCTGCACGAACCCGGCGAGGCGGTGCCCTACCCGAACACGCTGCTGGTCGCGCAGCACGACACCGACGCCGCCCTGCGACGACGGGTCGAGGCGCTCGGCGGCCGGGTCGAGCTCAGCACCCGGCTGACCGCTTTGGACCAGGACGACGACGGGGTGACGGCAACGGTCGACACCCCGACGGGCACCGGGCACATCCGTGCCCGCTACCTCGTCGGCGCGGACGGCGGCGGAAGCGCGGTCCGGCGGGCCTGCGGCATCGCGTTCGAGGGCACGACCGACGACAGTGACCGCATGATCGTCGCCGACCTGCTGATCCGAGGGCTCTCCAGGGACCGCTGGCACATCTGGCCGGCCCGGCGCTTCCTCGCGCTGTGCCCCCTGCCCGGCGCCGACGAGCGCCTCTTCCAGCTCATGGTCAAGCTGACCCCGGACGGCGACGCCGACACCGGCCGGGACGCCGTCGAGCGCCGCATCCACGCCTACCCCGGCACGCGCCGCATCAGCGTGGACGCCGTGCGCTGGCACTCGGTCTGGCGCCCCAACACCCGGCTCGCCGAGCGCTACCGGGAGGGACGGGTGCTCCTCGTCGGCGACGCCGCGCACGTCCACCCGCCCACCGGCGCGCAGGGCCTGAACACCGGCGTGCAGGACGCCTACAACCTCGGCTGGAAGCTGGGCCAGGTGCTCGCCGGCGCTCCCGACAGCCTGCTCGACACCTACGAGGCGGAACGCCGCCCCGTCGCCGCACGGGTGCTCGGCCTGGCCGGCAAGCTCTACGCCGATACCAAGGGCCGGCCGCTCGCCGCCACCGCCCGGGGCGACGAGGAGCGACAGCTCACTCTCAGCTACCGCGGCGGGCCGCTCGCCGACGCTGCTCCCGCCGCCGACGCCGCCGCTGCCGGCGCTGTCGGCACCAGCGGGCTCGCCGCCGGGGACCGCGTGCCCGACCTGCGGTGGACCGACCCCCAGGACGGGCCGCAGCGCCTCTTCGACCACCTCCGCGGGCCGCACTTCACGCTGCTGGCCGTCGGCGGGCCAGCAGTCGGCGAGCCAGCAGTCGGCGATCTGCCCGAGATCGCCTGGCCGGACGTCGGCGCCCCGCTGCGGACGGTTGCCGTCCCCGGTCGGGACGCGGCCAGGATCGGGGTCACCGGCCCCGCCCTCGTCCTGGTCCGCCCTGACGGCTACGTGGCGTACGTCGGCGAGGCCGACAGGTTCGAGGGACGGTCGCCGTGGGCTCCCCCGCCGCCGTCGTACGCCGCCCACAGCCGCGCGTAGAGCCCGTCGGCGGTCATCAGCTCCTCGTGGGTGCCCTGCTCGACGACGCGCCCGTCCGCCATCACGAGCACCCGGTCCGCGGACTGCGCCTGCCTCAGGCGATGGGCCACGACCAGTCCGGTCCGTCCGGCGAGCACCGCGGACGCGGCGTCCTCGAGCCGTCGCGCGCTGCGGCTGCCCGACTCCGCCGTGGCCTCGTCCAGGATCACGACCGCGGGGTCGGCCAGCGCCGCCCGGGCCAGGGCGACCTGCGCGACCTGGTCGGGGGCGAGCTTGTGGCCGAGCTCCCCGACGACGGTGTCGATGCCCTCGGGCAGGCCCGTCACCCAGCCCGTGGCGCCGACGAGCGCCAGCGCGGCGCTGACGTCGTCGTCGGTCGCGTCGGCCCGGGCCAGGCGCAGGTCGTCGGCGAGCGAACCGGCGAAGACGTGCGCCTCCTGGGTCACGAGGACGACGGGGCGGGGGTGCCTGCGGGCCAGGTCCGACACCGGGTCGCCGTCGACGCGCACGGTGCCCTCGGTCGGCTCCGTCAGCCCGGCCAGGACCACCGCGAGCGTGGACTTGCCCGCGCCGCTGGCCCCGACCAGCGCGACCTGCTCGCCGGGAGCCAGGTCGACGGACACGTCGTGGAGCACCTCGTGCTCGCCGTACCGGTGGGTGATCCCCTGTCCGGAGACCGCACCGGCCGGGCGGCCGGGCGCCGGGGAGGCCGCGTCGAGGTCCGCGCCGGCCTCGATCACGCCGACGATCCGCTGCAGGCTCGCGACCGCCGACAGGACGCCGTCGAACGTGAAGATGATGAGGCCGACCGGGTTGAAGAGCCGCAGGAAGTACAGCGCGGCCGCGGTCACCGCGCCGATCGTCGCCGCCTCGCGCGACACGAGGACGAACCCCACGGTGATGATCGACGCGACCCCGACGAGCTCGGCGATGTTGAGCCACTTGCCCCAGCCCGTGCTGAACCACAGCACGTCCCGGGAGATCTTCCGCGCCCGGTCCGAGGACCGCGTGATGCCGGCGGCGTGCACCTCCTCCACGTGGTAGGCGTGCACCGTGGGCAGCCCCTCCAGCGAGGAGACGAGCGCCTCCGCCCGGTCGCCGAAAGCGGCGCGCTCCGCGGCGTAGCGCGGCGCCGCCCGCGGCAGGTACCAGCGCAGCGCCAGCACGTAGACCGGGATCGCGGTGAGGCCGGCGACGGCGAGCCACGGGTCCAGCGCGAACAGGCCCACGAGCGTCAGCGCGACCGTGAGCACCGCGCCGACCCAGGGCGCCAGCAGCCCGGCGACCAGCTCGCTGACGACGGCGACGTCGTCCCCGACCCGGCTGAGGAGGTCCCCGCGCCCGGTCCGCTCGACCCGCCCGGACGGGAGCCGCAGCGCGGTGGCGACGACGTCCTCACGCATGCGCGCGAGGACCCGCTGGCCGATCCGGGAGACCAGCGCGCCGCTCGCCGCGGTGAGCCCGGCGGCGAGCACGCCGGCCGCGGCGACCGAGGCCGCGACCACGACGACGTCGCGCACCTCGCCGCCCGCCAGGACGGTGTCGACCAGGACGCCGATGGCCCAGGGGGCGACGAGACCCGACAGCGCGGCGAGGGCCGCCAGGAAGATCGTGGTGGCGGTCAGTGTCCGGTGCGGACGGACGTAGCGGCGCACGGACCCCCAGACGCCGCGCGCGGAGGCCAGGGGAAGGCGCTCGACGCCCGGGGAACTGTCCGTCATCGAGGTTTCCGACATCGAGTTTCCCGTCATCGCAGCACCCGCTCGCGGTAGATGGTGTTGCCGTCGAGCAGCTCCCGGTGGGTGCCGACGGTGTGGGGCGTCCCGTCGTCGACGAGGACCACCCGGTCGGCGCGGGCGAGCAGCACCGGGCTGCTCGTGACCACGACCGTGGTGCGGACGGGGCCGTCGCGGTGGTGGCGCAGCGAGCGGATGCCGTCGGCGACGGCCTCCTCGGTCACCGAGTCGACGGCGGTCGTGGGCTCGACGAGCACCAGGACGTCCGCGTCGGTGTGCAGCGCCCGCGCGAGGACGAGCCGCTGGCGCTGGCCGCCCGACAGGGAGAGCCCGCGGTCGTACACCCTCGCGTCGAGGCCGCCGGGCTGGGCGTCGACGAAGTCGCGGGCGCCGGCGGCGTCGATCGCCGCGTTGATCGCCGTATCGATGGACGCGGTGGGCTGGGCGTTGATCTTCCCGGCCGGGCTGGTATCGGCGGCCAGTCCGGCCCCGTCGCCCGCGCGGCCCAGCGCGAGGTTCTCGCCGATCGAGCCGGCGAACAGGTCGGGGTGGTGCGGCTCGACGTGCACCGTGGCCCCGGCCGGCAGCCGGAGAGCGCTGGTAACTCGCTCGACGTCGTCGGGCCCGGCCACGATGCCGACGAACTCGCCGGCGGAAACATCGAGCGGGTGCACGGTCGCGGCGGGCTTCTCCTCGGCGGGTTGCGGCCCGGCGAGCGCGTCGCCCAGCGCGGACCGCACCCGGCGCGCGCTGGCCTTGGCGGCGGCGCCGACCTGCAGGTAGAAGCCGACGCCGGTCAGCGGCTCGGCGATGAACTGCGCGACGCCCACCGCGGAGACGAAGGCGCCGACGGTGATCGTGCCGTCGAGCGCCAGCAGCCCGGCGAACCCCACGGAGACGGCGAGCACGACGGTCGCGGCCAGCACCGTCGCGCCCTGCTGGAGCGCCTTGGCCGACCCCGCGCGGACGCCCGCCTCCTCGGCGGCACGGCTGGCGGTGCGGTAGCGGGCGGCGGCGGGCTCCTGCGCGCCCAGGCCGTGCAGCACCCGCAGGCCCGCGACGAGGTCGGTCGCCAGGGCGGAGGCACCGGCGAGCGTCTGCTGCTGGTCGGTGATCCGGCGCGAGATCAGCGGGGAGAGCGCGTTGAGCCCGAGGGTGACGACGACGGCGGTGCCGATCAGCACCGCGCCCAGCAGCAGGTCGATGCTCAGCAGCACCGCGCAGCTGACCGCGAGCGCCGCGCCCGCGCCGAACAGCCCGGCGAACCAGATGATGCTGCGCGCGGCCTGGTCGGCGTCGGAGGAGGCGATCGTGAGCAGCTCGCCGTGCTGGCGCCGGCGGGCGGCGCCGGGCGTCAGGACGCGGGTGGCGAGCTCGGCCCGCAGCGCGTGGCTCTCGTCGATCACGGCCCCGTCGCCGAGCCGCGAGAACCAGCGGTAGCAGGTGAAGAGCAGCGTGAACAGCAGGGTGAGGCCGGCCAGGCTCAGGAGCAGGCGTGGCACGCTGCCGCTGACCACGGCGGCGTCGATGGCGATGCCGACGGCCACGGGCACGAGGGCCTCGCACGACTGGTGCCCCATGAGGAAGAGCGCCGACCCGGCGACACGGCCGCGCTGCCGGCGGAGGGTCCGGCGCCGGAGCGGTTCCCTGCGGGCCCTGGTACGAATGATGACCTCCGACGGCGGTAGTGAGTAAGGCGAACCTAACCTACCGTCCCGGCGCCGGAGGCCCGCACCCGTCACACGGTCGTCGCGGCCGCCGGGTCGTCGTGCGTGATGTCGCGGGCGCTGTCGTTCCGAGCCCGGCGTGCGATGAGCAGGGCGACGACGAGGGCGGCGCCGGCGAGCGCGGCTCCCGCGAGGTTGGGGCTCGCGCTGCCGAGGCCCGCGTCGATGACGACGCCACCCAGCCACGCGCCGATCGCGTTGCCGAGGTTGAACATGCCGATGTTCATCGAGGCCGCGAGGTTGGGCGCCCCGGCGCGTTCGGCACGCTCCATCACGAGCCGCTGGATGGGCGAGACGGTGGCGAACCCGGTGGCGGCCATCAGGAAGACGGCGACCAGGGTGACCACCACGCTGCCCGCGGCGAGCCAGAACAGGAGCAGCACCGCCGTGAGCATCGCCAGGCTTCCCGTCAGGAGGCCCATGAGGTTGATGTCCGCGAGCCTGCCGCCGACGATGTTGCCGATGAACAGCCCGAGCCCGAACACCGTCAGGTAGAGCGTGATCCAGCTCTCGGGGGTGCCGGTCACGTCGAGCGTGATCGGGGCGATGTAGGTGATCGACGTGAAGAACCCGGCCGGGCCGAGGATCGTGACGAGCATGGCGAGCAGGAGCTGCGGGTTCCGCAGCGCGCGCAGCTCGGCGCCGAGGCGGAGCGGCTCGCCGGCCGTGCCGCGGGGGATGCAGAGCAGGATGCAGGCGAGGGTGACGACTCCGATCGCGCCGATGCCGAGGAACGAGACGCGCCAGGACCAGGTGGTCGACACCCAGGTGGCGATCGGCGCGCCGACGAGCGTCGCCAGCGTCAGGCCCGTGAACATGAAGGCGATCGCCCGGGTCCTCCGGTGGGCCGGCACCACGCGGGAGGCCAGGATCGAGCCGGTCCCCAGGAACGCCCCGTGCGCCAGCGCGGTCACGACCCGCCCGGCCAGGACCAGGCCGAACGTGGACCCGAGGGCGGTGGCGAGGTTGCCGACGACGAAGAGGGCCATCAGCACGAGGAGGAACCGTCTCTGCTCGAACCGCCTGCCCACGACGATGAGCAGCGGGGCGCCCACGAACACCCCGAGGGCATAGAGGGTCGCCGCCCATCCGGCGGTCGAGAACGACACGTCGAACTCGGCGGCGATGCCCGGCAGCAGGCCGGAGACGGCGAACTCGGTGGTGCCGATGCCGAACGCCCCGGCGGCGAGGGTGAGCAGCACGAGCGCGGGCGGGTAGGAGCGGGCTGGTGGGTCCTGGTGCGGACGCGAGACTGACATGGCCCCACCGTGCGGCGCACCCTGGTGGTGCAGCCAGATGCCTGTCGGTCGTGCGCACCGGGGTCCTACCACCGACAGGGACAGGCTGCGCCGGGGCGTGGTGGCCTACTGTCGACGGCATGACTGTCGGAGACGTGACTGCCGGGGGTATGGCCGCCGGGGGTGTATCCGCCGCAGGCACGAACGATGCGCACGGCTCCGGGAGCCTGGGCGAGTTCCTGCGGTCCCGCCGCGCCGCGCTGGACCCCGAGGCCGCGGGAGTGCGGAGCTGGGGCAAGCGGCGTCGTGTCCCCGGGCTCCGCCGCGAGGAGGTGGCCCAGCTCGCCGGGGTGAGCGCCGCCTACTACGTGCGGCTGGAGCAGGGCGCGGCGCGGAACGCCTCGAACGAGGTGCTCCTGGCGTTGGCCAGGGCGCTGGCGCTGAACGACGTCGAGACCGAGCACCTGATGGACCTGGCGCAGCCCCGGCCCGGCCGGGCCGCCCCGCGCAGCCGCCCGGAGCGGCCGGACCCGCGCTCCCTCGCCATGCTCGACGCGCTGTCGGACCACCCCGCCGTCCTCCTGGGACGCCGCAACGACGTGCTGGCGTGGACGCCCCTGGGACACGCTCTGCTGGCCTCGCACGTACCGTTCGACAGCACCGAGAACCCGGGCACGTACCCGTCACTGCCGCGGCTGCTGTTCCTCGACCCACAGGTCAGGGGCCTCTACCCCGACTGGCGGGCAGAGGCCCGGACCTACATCGCCTACCTGCGTCTCATCAGCGGCAAGTACCCGGGCGACAAGCGGCTCGCGGAGCTCGTGGGCGAGCTGTGCATGCGGGACGCCGACTTCGCCGCGCTCTGGGCCGGCGGGCACGTCGGGGAGTGCACGTCCGGGACGAAGCGCATGCGGCACCCCCTGGTCGGTGAGCTGCGCGTCGACTACCAGATCTGGCTCCAGGCCGACAGCCCCGACCACCGGCTCGAGGTCTACACGCCCGCCGACGAGCCGTCCGCGGACGCGCTCGCCCTCCTGGCGAGCGTCTCGGCGCCGAACGCCCACGATCGGACGACGACGCCCCCACGACGGGCCGCCCGGCTCTGACGACCCACGACATCAGCCCGCGGCAAGGACCTCCACGCCCAACGCCCGGATCTCCTTGACGACGGGGTCGCTCGGGTCGGCGTCGGTGATCACCCCGCTGACCTTCTCCCAGGGCAGCACCCGGAACCGCGACGCCGTCCCGATCTTCTCCGACGACGCGAGGACGTAGGTCTCGGCGGCCCGTGCCGACAGGGCCCGCTTCATCGCGGCCTCCTCCGCGTCGCCGGTGGTCAGGCCGGCCTCGGGGTGCACGCCGGTGACGCCGAGCAGGCAGAGGTCGGCGGAGACGTTCTGCGCCGCCTCGACCGCGGCGGCGCCGTAGGCGACCGCCGAGTGCTTGAAGACCCGGCCGCCCAGCAGGAAGACCTCCGCGGCCGGGTGGTCGAGCAGCGCGACGGCGATGGTCGGGCTGTGCGTGATCACGGTGCACCCCAGGTCCGGCGGGAGTGCCCGGGCGACCGCGAGGGCGGTGGTGCCGCCGTCGAGGATCACCGCCCCGCCGGGACGTACCAGCCCGGCGGCGACCGAGGCGACCGCACGCTTGCCGTCGGGGGCCACGGTCTGCCGCGCCGCGTAGTCGACCACCGCCGGCGAGACCGGGAGTGCGCCGCCGTAGACGCGCTGGACCAGCCCGTCGGCGGCGAGGTCGCGCAGGTCGCGCCGCACGCTGTCCTCGGATATGCCCAGGTCGGCGGCCACGTCCTTGGCGACGATCTTGCCCTCGCGGGCCAGCAGCCCGAGCAGGTGCTCCCGTCGTTCAGCAGCCAGCATGTCCACACTCTTTCTCGTTGTTGCACGTTTCTGCATGTACGGTAGCACCCGTGACCGACAAGCCCCTGCTCATCCTCATCGCCGGCCCCTACCGCTCCGGCACCGGCAACGACCCCCGGGCCATGGCGTCCAACCTCGCCCGGCTGGAGGCCGCCGCGTGGCCGGTGTTCGCCGCCGGCCACCTCCCGATGATCGGCGAGTGGGTGGCCCTGCCCGTGCTGCGCTCCGCCGGCGCCGGCGCCACCGACCCCCTGGCCGACGACGTCCTGTACCCGGCCGCCGAACGCCTGCTCGCCCGCTGCGACGCGGTGCTGCGGCTGCCCGGCGAGTCCGCCGGGGCCGACCAGGACGTCGCGATCGCCCGGCGGCGCGGCCTGCCCGTCTACCACGACGTGGCCGAGATCCCCCGCCTCACCCCGCAGGGGATCGCATGACGGGCCGCCCCGGTATCGACGTGCCGGACCACCGCGGACGCACGGGCCTCGACCAAGCGGGGCGGGGTCTGGACCGCAACCCCGCCGTCGTGGTGCGCGACGTCGAGCTCACCTCGCAGGGCTGGCATGTTCTGCGGCGCACGACGTTCGACCACCGGCGGCGCGACGGGCGGTGGGAGACGCAGCAGCGCGAGACCTACGACCGGGGCGACGGCGCCGTCGTGCTGCCCTACGACGTCGGCCGCGGCCGCGTGCTACTGACCCGCCAGTTCCGCTATCCGGCCTACGTCAACGAGCACCCCGACGGCATGCTCGTCGAGGCCGCCGCCGGGCTGCTCGACGCCGACGACCCGATTACGGCGATCCGCCGCGAGAGCACCGAGGAGCTGGGCGTCACGCTCGGGGAGCTCACCCACGTCCTCGACGCGTACATGAGCCCGGGCTCCGTGACCGAGCGCCTCCATTTCTACGCCGCCCCCTACACGCCGGCCGACCGGACGGGGGCCGGCGGCGGCCTCGAGAAGGACGGCGAGGACATCGAGGTGCTGGAGGTCCCGTTCGCGGAGGCCCTCGCCATGGTTCGCGACGGCCGCATCGTCGACGGCAAGACCATCCTGCTCCTGCAGTGGGCGGTGCTGGACGGACCGTTCGCTCGCCCCCCGAGGCCCTAGCCCCCGGGGGACGGACAGCGGACCGGGCGCCCACCAAGAAATGGCGCACAACTGACGAAGTCTTGAATTATTCATGCGCCAGCCATTGTGTAGCGAGGGTGAAATATCCTATAAATGGAGCGATCGGGACACAACTGCCGTGGCCCGACGGACCATCAGGGAGCTGCCTCATGAAGCAACGCCTGTTCCGCGTCCTCGCCGCCGTCGCGGCGACGAGCCTCGTCACCGTCGGGCTGGTCACGACGCCGGCCCCGCCCTCGTCCGCCGCCCAGTCCGCCGCCGCCGGGTCCTACGTCGCCCTGGGCGACTCCTACTCCTCGGGCACCGGCACCCGGAGCTACATCGCCGACGGCACCGAGTGCCTGCGCTCGACCTACGCCTACGCCAGCCTGACGGCGGCCGCCAAGGGCTACAGCCTCAACTTCCGGGCCTGCTCGGGTGCGGTCGTGTCCGACGTGACGAGCAGCCAGCTCAGCGCCCTGACCTCGACCACGACGTACGTCACGATCTCGGTGGGCGGCAACGACGCCGGGTTCGCCGACGTGCTGACCGAGTGCGCCCTCCCGGCATGGGCCAGCGACTGCGCCGGGGCGGTCGCCGGGGCACGGTCGTTCATCTCCAGCGCCCTTCCCGGCCGGCTCAGCACCCTCTACGCGTCCATCCGGACGAGGGCGCCGAACGCGAAGGTGGTCGTCGTCGGCTACCCGAAGATCTTCATGGGCGAGGACTGCAACGTGGCGACCTTCTTCAGCCCGGAGGACGAGGCGGCGCTCAACGACGCCGTCGTGCTCATCAACTCGGTCACCCGGAGCGCCGCCTCCGCCCGGGGGTTCACGTTCGTCGACCCGGTCAGCCGGTTCACCGGCCACGCCGTGTGCGACTCGACCGAGTGGATCAACGGCTTCTCGAGCCCCGTCCAGGAGTCCTACCACCCCAACCGCCTCGGCCACTCCAACGGCTACCTGCCGCTGGTCAGCGGCGTGCTGACCGGCGCGAGCGTCGCGGCGACCCCCGCTGTGCTCGCCGAGGCCCGGGACGGCGCGGCGGCGCAGGCGAAGCTCCAGCAGAAGTACGCCGCCGCGGACCGCTCGATCGAGCCGAAGCTCTTCCAGCCCCCGACCAAGGCCCGGCTGGAACGGCTCGCGAAGGAGAGGGGCGTCGACTTCGACACCTGGTGGGCCCAGACCCGGTGACCGGCACCGGGCACTGACCGGGGGTCGCGCGCGACGAGGCGCGCGGCCCCCTTGCCGTGCCGCGCGCAGGCGGCTGGGCGCGGGCGGGTGTGCGCGACCCCCGACCTAGGTGCGCCCGGCCGTGCGGTACCGGTGCTCGGGGCGGCCCGTCGAGCCGTACCGGAGCTCGACCACGAGGTGGCCCTGGTGGGCGAGCGCCGAGAGGTAGCGCTGGGCCGTCGCCCGCGAGACCCCGACCCGGTCGGCGACCATCGGGGCCGAGAGCGCGGCCCCGGCCTCGGCGAGCGCGCCCAGCACCGCGGTCTCGGTGGGCGACCGGCGCGAGGCGCCGTCGCGGGCACCCGCGCCGTGCAGCACCCGGCGCGCGCGGTCGACGGCCTCCTGGTCGAGCTCGGCCTGGGAGTCGACCAGGTTGCGGTAGCGGCCGTAGGCGCGCAGCAGCTCGGTGAGGTCGTCGTCGGCGAAGGGTTTGATGAGGTAGCCGAACGCCCCGCGCTGCAGGGCCTTGCGCACGGCGGCGGTGGCGACGGCGGCCGAGAGCACGATGGCGTCGACGTCGCGCCCGGCGATGAGGTCGAGCCCGGAACCGTCGGGCAGGTAGATGTCGGCCAGCACGAGGTCGGGGCGCTCGGCCTCGATCGCCGCGGCGGCCTGCGCCGCCGTACCCGCGGTCGCGACCACCCCGAAGCCCTCGACCGACTCGACGATGCGGGTGTGCAGCCGGGCGACGTGGAAGTCGTCGTCGACCACGACGACGCGGAACCGCACCGCGGGACCGGTGTCCTTCGACGTGCTCATCGGCCGTCCTCCTGTTCGAACTGGTGGTCCAGGCGAGCCACGAAGACCGCGCCGTGCCGCTCGGTGCGGCCCATCGCGAGCCGCAGCTCGCCGCCGTGCCGTCGCGCGACGTCGGCCGAGAGGCGCAGCCCGATGCCGTGGCCGTGCGCCGGGCCGGCGGCGCCGGCCTCCCCCGGGCCTGGCTCCCCCGGCTCTGGCTCCGCAGGTCGGGGCTCCGGCGCGAACGGGTCGGCCGCCGCGCCGTCGCCGGAGTCCATGACCGACAGATGCAGCTCGTCGCCGTGCCGGAGGGCCTCCACCTCGACCCAGCGGGGAGCGCGCTCCGAGGCCACGGCCGCCGCGATGCCGTTGTCCACGAGGTTGCCGAGCACGGTGGTGACGTCCTCGGGGTGCAGCAGCGAACCGCTCACGTCGGCGTCGGGGCCGATGCGGAGCGTCACCCCCTGGCGCTCTGCCTCCAGCGCCTTCGCGCCGAGGAACGCCTGCAGGTAGGGCTCCCGGACGAGGCCCGCGTTGGCGACGGGGAAGCGCACCGGGCCGTGCTCGCCGATGCGGTCCAGGTAGTCGAGGGCCTCGGTCGTGTCCCCGGCGCGCACCAGGCCGGTCACCACGTGGATGCGGTTGGCGAACTCGTGCCGCTGCTCCCGGAGCGCTCCGGCCAGCGTGCCGACGGCGGTCAGGCGGCGGGTCAGGTCCTCGACCGCCGTCACGTCGCGCACGATCACCACGCGCCCGAGCAGCCGGCCCTCGCGCCGCACGTCGTGCACGTCGACGTAGACGAGTCGCCCGTACACGACGAGCGGCGGGGCCGGCGGGGCGTCGTGTCCGACGTCGGGATCGTCCGCCGTCGTCGGCCCTAACGACCGGGCACCCTTGATCCGCTCGACGACGCCCGCGTGCCCGACCGCCTCCTCGACCCGGCGCCCCACCGGGTCGTCCAGGCCCAGGAGGGCCGCGGCGCGGTCGTTGCACACGGTGACGACGTCGTCGGCCGAGAGCCCGACCACGCCGTCGTCGACCCCCTGCAGCACGGCCTGCTGGTCGTGGACCAGCGCGAGCAGCTCCTCGGGCTGGAGGCCGAGGGTCTTCTCGCGCAGCCGGCGCGTGATGAACCGGGCGAGCAGCCCGCCGACCCCGAGCGCGAGCGCCGTCGAGAGCACCACCGGGACGGCGTCGGCCAGCACGGTGGACCACACCTCGGTGGGCGGCAGCCCGACGCTCACCTCTCCCACCACCGTGTCGGGGCTGTCGAGCCCGTAGACGGGGACCTTGGCCCGCGCCGAGACGCCGAGGGTGCCGCGCTCCCAGCTCACCGTCTCCTCGCCGCGCAGCGCGGCGTCGGGGCTGGTGGAGACGGGGTCGCCGATCTCGCCGGGGACGGGATGCGCGAGGCGCCGCCCGGTGTCGTCGGTGATCACCACGAACAGGGCGCCGGTGCGGCCCTCGACCTCTCGGGCGTAGTCGTCGAGGGTGCCGGCGACGAGCTCGGCGTCGGTCGACGGCGGCTGCCGCTCCGACTCGTCCTCGGCGCCGGCCCGAACCTCGGGGGTCTGCGCCACGGTCTGGGCGATGCGCAGCGCGGACTCCTGGGTCTGCTGCACGAGCCGGTTGAACCCGGTGACCGCGAACAGGCCGAGCGTGATGAGGGACACCACGATCATCGCGGCCACGATCGACCGGTTGACCTGGGTGGTGAACGGGATGGTTGGCGGAGTGGCGAGCGAGGTGGTGCGCGGGGTGGCCGGGCGTCCCCCGGGCGGCGTTCCCCGGGGGTGCGTCGTCGGCATGCTCGCATGCTAACCACGCGGACGGCCGCGACCACCCGTGAGCAGAACGCGCACAACGAGTTCTGTGCGGTATTCCGCCAGAACGCGCAGTAGCGCGCGGCGACGGGCGACCCGTTCCTAGGGTGACCGGGTTATCGCACCCGCCGCCCCCCAGCCGGCCAGACGAAGGAGTCTCCCGTGCTTGTTCTGCTCGGATTCGGAATGGTCGCCACCTTCATGGTGCTGATCATGACCAAGCGCATGACCCCGGTCCTCGCGCTCATCATCGTCCCCACGGTCTTCGGCCTGTTCGCCGGCGCCGGCCTCGGGATCGGTGACATGGCGCTGGACGCCATCGGGGGCCTCGCCCCCACCGCCGCCCTGCTGATGTTCGCCATCATCTACTTCGGCCTGATGATCGACGTCGGGCTGTTCGACCCGCTCGTGCGCGTCATCCTGCGCCTGGTGGGCCACGACCCGGTCAAGGTCGTCGTGGGTACCGCCCTCCTGGCGGCGGTGATCTCGCTCGACGGCGACGGCTCCACGACCTTCATCGTGGTCACCAGCGCCATGCTGCCGATCTACCTGCGCCTCGGCCTGAGCCCCGTGGTGCTCACCTGCGTCGCGGGCCTGGCGAACGGCGCCATGAACATCCTGCCCTGGGGCGGTCCGACCGCCCGCGCCGCCGCGGCCCTCGACCTGTCGCCGAGCGACGTGTTCGTGCCGATGGTGCCCTCGTTGCTGGCCGGGCTGGTCGTCATCTTCGCGTTCTCGTGGCACCTCGGCCTGCTGGAGCGGCGCCGTCTCGGCACGATCGACCTGCCCGGGGAGGGCATGCGCGCAGGCGAGGCCGGCGGTTCCGGCCTCGGTTCGGGTTCGGGTTCGGGTTCGGGTTCGGGCGGCGCGCACGACGGCGGGCACGGCGGCGGGACCGTCACCCAGGTGGAGCGCATCTCGACCGTCGCCATCCAGACGCTCGTGAAGCCGGACGACACCGCCATGGCGGACAGCATGCTCGACCCGCAGCGCTCGACCCTGCGCCCGAAGATGTTCTGGTTCAACCTCGCGCTGACGACCGTCGTGATGGTGCTGCTCGTCGCGGACGTGCTGCCGCTGGCGTACGTCTTCATGGCCGGCAGCGCCGTCGCGGTCATCGCGAACTTCCCCCGGGTCTCCGACCAGGCGCAGCGCATCGTGGCCCACGCCCCCTCGATCGTCGGCGTGGTGTCGATGGTGCTCACGGCGGGCGTGCTGATCGGCGTCCTGGAGGGCACGGGCATGGTCGACGCCATGGCCGCGTGGGTGTCGGGCAGCATCCCCGACCAGCTCGGCGCGTTCTCGGCGGTGATCACGGGGCTGCTGAGCATCCCGATGACGTTCTTCCTGTCGAACGACGCCTTCTACTTCGGCATCCTCCCGGTGCTCGCGGAGAGCGCGGCGGCCTTCGGCATCGACCCGGTCGACATGGCGCGCGCGTCGATCACCGGTCAGGTCGTGCACATGCAGAGCCCGCTGGTGCCCGCGATCCTGCTGCTCATCTCGCTCGCTGGCGTGAACCTGGGCGACCACCACAAGAAGGTCCTGTGGCGGGCCGTCGTGGTGTCGCTGGTCATGCTCGTGGTCGGGATCGCGGTCGGCTCGATCGGCATCGGCTGACCTGACCCGGCGCCGGCGGCGACTCAGCTCGCCATCGTGCGCCGGGTCAGGAGCGCGTCGTGCCGGCGGGGCCGCCCGACCGGCACGACGGCGTCGAGCACCCGCGTCAGGGCGGCGCCCGAGACGCCCGGCGTCCCGGTGTCCGTCCGGAGCGCCTCCACCACCTGCTCGGCCGCGGCCTGCAGCGAGATCCCCGTCGCGGTCGCGACGTCGCGCAGGGCGCGCTCGGCGACGTCGTCCGCCACACCGCGGACGGCGACGACGATCCCCTTGGCCTGCTCGATGACGGCCTGGCTGACGAACGCCCGGTCCACGCTCCCCTGGGTCCGGCGGTGCAGGGCCTCCTCTTGGACCGGAGTCACGTCCAGCACGTAGCCGGCCACCTCCAGGGAGCCGTCCTCGACGCACCGCCGCCCCTGACCGATCACCACGACCGAACGGGTGCGGGAGCTCGTGTCGACGATGCGGTGCGCGCACGCGAAGGGCCGCCCGGCGCGCAGGGCGTCGGTCACGGTCCGGACCACGCGGGCCCGGTCGTCGGGGTGCTTGCGGGACCGGAGCGCGTCCAGGCTCGGCTGCACCTCGTGCGGCTTCCAGTCGTGCATGGCGTAGACCTCGTCGGACCACCACCAGCACCCCGAGGCGACGCCCACGCGGAAACGGCCGACCAGCAGGCTGGTGCCGAGACCGAGGGAACCGGCCACCTCGGCCAGCGAGAGCGACGGCAACCGTGAACCGTCCGCGGCCTTCTCGGCGAGGGCGAGGGGGGATTTACTGCCTGGACGCATGCTGACCTCCAGATCCAACCGGACCTGGAGCCACTTCATGACCCCGGCTTACCGAGCGTATACCTCCCCATGAATTTCGCCCGCCCAGGAGCGACCAGGACAGGAGAGGCTGAGCGCGCGTGATCGGCAGTACGTCAGATGGTCGGTAGAAGGTCAGGTGATCGGTTGTTCGAGCTGCCGACCACCTGACCTTCTACCGACCACCCGCACCAGCCGCGGCAGCCCACCAGCCGCGAGGGGCGCGAGTGGTTGGTACGTTCGTGGGCGTGACCACGGCAGATGCGCGCCCGGCGGGGCAGACCGGCCTGTTCCTCTCGGCCGAGTGGCGGCGGCTGGTGATGCTCAGCTACGAGATCGACCCCGACGTGCTGCGGCCGCTCGTGCCGCCAGGGGTCGAGCTCGACACCTGGGACGGCCGGCACCTCGTGAGCATGGTCGGCTTCCAGTTCCTCGACACCCGCCTGCTCGGCGTCCCCGTCCCGTTCCACCGCGACTTCGACGAGATCAACCTGCGGTTCTACGTCCGCCGCCGGGCCGACGACGGCTGGCGGCGCGGCGTCGTCTTCGTCCGGGAGATCGTGCCCCGGTGGGCCCTGGCTACGGTCGCGCGCGTCGTCTACGGCGAGAACTACGTCGCGCGGCCCATGCGGCACCGGATCGACCTGCACGACGGCGAGGTCACGCCGGGCGGCCTGGTCGAGTACTCCTGGCACGACGCCAGGGCCTGGCACCACCTGCGCGCCACGACCGAGGGCCCTGCGCAGCCGCTCGTGCCGGGCTCCCAGGAGGAGTTCGTCACCGAGCACTACTGGGGCTACGCGGCGCAGCGCGGCGGCGGCACCGTCGAGTACCGCGTGGAGCACCCGAGCTGGCAGGTCCGGCAGGCCCGAGACCCTGCCCTGGAGTGCGACGTCGAGCAGGTGTACGGCCGGCCCTTCGTCGAGAGCCTGGCCGGGGAGCCGTTCTCCGCCTTCGTCGCGGACGGCTCGCCCGTCGTCGTCCGGCGGGGCGCCTCCCTCGGCGCGGACGCCGCCTGACCGCTGCCGAGGGAGTGCGTACGGGTCAGGCCGTCTGCGCCTTCTCGTCCACGCTCTCCACCGGGCTCTCGTCCGGGCTCTCGCCGACCGGGGTGAGCGGGGGGCCGGTCCGCCGGGTGCGGTACCAGATCACCGCGGTGATGATCGCCAGCAGCACCACGGGGATCAGGTAGGCCACCGAGCCGACACCCGAGGAACGGTCCGGCGCCGCGGAGAGATCGGCGTGCAGGACCAGCGCCAGCATCAGCCCGAGCACGTTGTTCGCGGCGTGCAGCACGACCGTCGTCTCGATGCCGCCGGTCCGCCACGTGATGAGCGCGAAGGCGATGCCCACCGCCAGGAACTGGATGTTCAGCCACAGGTCGGTGGACACGTGGATCACGGTGAACAGCACGGCGGAGACGCCGACGCCGAGAACCAGCGCGGAGCGCGCACCGCGCGCCCAGCCCGCGGTGACCCGGAAGATCAGCCCGCGGTACCCGTACTCCTCACCCGCGGTCTGCAGCGGGACCACCACGAGCGTCACCACGAACATGAAGAGCATGTCGCCGAGCGACCACTCGACCGCCGCGGAGGGCTCCAGGGCGGTGAGCACCGCCAGGTAGACCGCCCAGACCGGCACCAGCACGAGGGCCGCCCGGCCGAGCACGGCCATGCGGAACACGCCGGCCACGGAGTGCAGCGTGCGTCCCTTGACCCCGTACAGCCAGCGCTGGATCAGCGTGCTCCACGGGATGAGCAGAGCGCTGGAAGCGAAGGTGCTGGCCAGCGTGACCGTGGTGAACTCGGTACCCCCGGTCACGATGCTGTTCCGCCCGAGCAGGAGGTCGATCTGACCGCCGATCTGGGCGAACAGGGCACCGAACCCCACGAGGCCCGCGTTGAGCAGGACGATGGCGAGGATGCCGCGCCAGATCCGGCGCTCCTTCCCCCTGAGCACCAGGTGGTACGGGACGCCGCCCGGGGCGTCGCCCCCCGGGTGCTGACCTGGGCGCTGAACTGCGTCCTGACCTGGACGTTCCCTGATCTGGTTCATGCAGTGAGCATGCGCGCCACGGTAGGTGCGCCAGAAGTGCCGAAGTGTCACCGGCTACCCGTCGATGGCGTCCGTCCGGCCATGACAATTGTCATCCGCGCCCCGGACGGCGCCGGACGCCACCCCGCCGGCGCTCAGTCGCCCGCGGACGGCACCGGCGCGGTGAGGAAGTCGGCCACCTCGTCCGCCGTCGGCATCTCGGTGTTCGACGAGTCGGTGAACCAGCTCATCAGCCAGCCGGCGAGGTCCCGGACCGGGATGTTGAGGTCGTTGGACGCCGTCCGCAGGCGGTCGAACGCCGCGGAGTCCTCGATGCCGAACGCCACCATGAGGACGCCCTTGGCCTGCTCGATCGACGCCCTGCTCTCCGACGACGCCTTGATGAAGGAGGTCGCCTGCTGCGCGGCGTCCTCCCGGCTGGCCTCGGTGACGTCGATGAAGTACCCACGGATCTCGGTGACCTCGCCGGTCTTCGGGTCACGCGTGGCCTGACCGGTGACCGTGAGCGTGCGGGTCGTGCCCTGGGCGTCCTGGATGCGGTGCACGGAGCTGAACGGGCGGCCCGTCGCGTTGGCCTTGCGCATCACGTGGTCCACCCGTTCCCGGTCCTCCGGGTGCTTGTGGGCGAGCACCAGCTCGGTGGTCGGCACCACCTCACCGGGCTGGAAGCCGTGCATCACGAAGACCTCGTCCGACCAGGCCCACCGGCCCGTGCTCAGTTCGAGCCGGTACCGGCCGACAGGGGCTTCCTGGCCCGGGGCCAGGGCGGCCTCGACGGTGTTCGGCGACGGCTGGGAGTCGTTCAAGGCGTTCCTATCGATCAGGCAGCGGTGCGCGCTGCGTGGTTCAGCAGAACTGTGCACCGCCAGCCTGGGAAAACCAAGGCGCGCAGGAAGAACCGGCGGGTGAGATCCCATGATCGAGCATGAGATCGAACACCCTGACGTGGTCGGTGTGACCGTCAGAGAAGGGCGCCCGCCCAGTAGGCCGCCACGATCACCACCGCCGTGACGAGCAGCAGCGCGCCGTCGGCCCAGGTCAGGCGCAGGTGGGCGAGCCGGAGGCTGCGCCCCGCCGTGCTGGCGCTGCCCGTCACGGTGAAGCCGCGCGTCTCCAGCGCCTCCACGGTGGTGCGGGTGCGCTTGGCCGTGTTGAGCATGAGCGGGTAGAAGGACTGGACGGCGATGGTGCCGATCCGCGCGGCGGTGCGGTAGCCGAGGAACCCGTGCCCCTGGTGGGGCGCACCGCGCAGCCGGTGGCCGTCCACGATCGTCTGGAACTCGTCGACCAGGAGCGGAACCATCCGGTACCCGTACGAGACGCCGAACCCGACGACGGCCGGCGCGCGCAGGGCCAGCAGGCCGTCGGAGAGCTTCTCGGGGTCCAGCGACACGAACGCCGCCATGCTCGCCAGGGACAGCGTGCCCAGCTTGAGCGTGATCTGCAGCAGGCCGTCGACCGCGCCGGGATCGCCGCCGAGCACCAGGGCGATGACCAGCAGGTAGAGCCCCTGCCCCACCAGCCCGACCGTGAACAGGACCAGCAGGAGCGGGCCGATGCGGGCCGCGAGCGCGCAGGCCAGGGCGCCGGCGAACAGGATCGCGAGCACGGTCGTGTCGTAGGTGAACCAGGGCGCGAGCGCGCACAGGACGTACCAGAAGATCACCGCGCGCGGGTCGCGGCGGGCCAGGAAGCCGCCGCGCGTCGCGTAGGCCACGCGCATCAGCTCCAGCTTGACCCACTCGACCGAGGCCCGGTCGAGGCCGCTGCGGGCTTTCGCGGTGCTGGGGCTGGCGGTGGCGGAGCCGGCGGCGGCAGGGCTGGCGGGGCCGGGCGCGGTGGTGGCGGGGGTGCTCATGACGGGGCCTTTCCGAGCCGGGCGATCAGGGAGCCGACGTCGAGCGGCACGGGGTCCAGGCCCAGCGCGGTGCCGAGCTGCGCGACCTGCGGCGGCACCAGCCGGGCCTGCCGCAGCACGTCCGGGGAGGCGAACAGGGTGGCGGGATCGACGTCGGCGAGCACCCGGCCCTGGTCGAGGACCAGCACCCGGGTGGCCCACTCGGCCACCAGGTGCATGTCGTGCGTGGCGATCACCGAGCAGCGGATGTGCTCGGCCAGGGAGGCCAGCATGGAGATCACGTCGTCGCGCGAGCGCAGGTCGAGGCTGGAGGTGGGCTCGTCGAGCAGCAGCAGGCGGGGCCGCATGGCCAGGCCGATGGCGATGGTCGCGCGGCGCTGCTGCCCGCCCGACAGGAGCCGGCCGTCGCGGTCGGACAGCGCGGTCAGCGCCGTGCGGTCCAGCACGCGTTCGACCAGCTCGTCGGCGTCGGGCAGGGCGCGGCCCCGCGGGTACATCGCGACGTCGGCCCGGACCGAGTCCTGCAGGAACATCTCCTCGGGGCGCTGCACCAGGTAGCAGACCGTCCCGGCGAGGTCGGCGGCGCTGACGGCGCGGGTGTCGCGCCCGTCGACCACGACCGTGCCCTCCTGCGGTATCGCCAGGCCCGACAGGACGCTGAGCAGCGTGGACTTGCCCGCGCCGTTGGAGCCCACCAGCGCGACCCGCTCCCCCGCACGCAGCTCGACGTCCAGGCCGTCGAGCACGGTGCTGCGGCCGGAGCCGCCGATGCGCTGGTACCCGAAGCGGACGCCGGACATGGTGGCGACGGGCTCGTCGGGCCCGTCCTCGGACGACGCCGGCTCGGTCGGGGTGCGAGGCACCGCCGTGGCCGCGTCCGCGAGCGGCCGGAGCAGGTCCGCGGCGTCCTCGACCGTGAGCGGCACACGGCGCTCCCCCGAGGCCACCTCGGGGACCAGCGCCCGCGCGGCCGCCACGATCTGGGGCGCCGGGATCTGCGCCTCCTCCAGGTCAGCGGTGCGCGACAGCGCCTCGGCCACGGGCAGGTGCCAGCGCACGACGCCGTCGGCCATGAGCACCACCGACCGCGCGTAGCGGGCCACGAGCTCGGCGTGGTGCTCGATCACGACGACGGTGACGCCGAGGTCGCGGTTGAGCCGCGCGAGGTGCTCGTAGACGGCGCCGGCCCGCTCGGGGTCCACCTCGGCGGCGGGCTCGTCGACCACGAGCACGTCCGGGGCGAGGGCCAGGGCGCCCGCGAGCGCCGTCAGGTGCTGCTGGCCGCCGGAGAGCTGCCAGGTGTAGGTGTCGGCGATGGGCTCCAGGCCGAGGGCGGCCAGGGCCCCGTCGGTGCGGGTGGCCCAGTCGGCGTGGCCGAAGTTGAGGGGGGCGAAGGAGACGTCGTCGCGCACGGTGGGGCGGACGAGCTGGTTGCCGAAGTCCTGGAAGACGTACCCGACCTCGTGGGCGATCTCGCCCACGGTGCGGTCGGCGGTGGTGCGGCCGTTGACGCGGACCGCACCGGAGATGTCGCCGTTCCAGAAGTGCGGCACCAGCCCGTTGAACGCCTTGCAGAGCGTGGTCTTGCCGGAGCCGTTGCCCCCGACCACGGCCACGAAGTCGCCGCGCTCGATCCGCAGGTCGACGCCGCGCAGGGAGTCGCGCTCGGCGCCGGGGTAGCGGAACGTGAGCCCGCGGACCTCGATCGCCGGGGTGCCGCCGTCGGCGCTGCCGACTGCCGAGCCCTCGGGCGAACCGTCCGGAAGCGGCCGCGCGGCCGTGGTCGGGGCGGCCATCAGGCGTCCGTGCCGGTGCTGGTGGTGTCCGTGGGCTCCGTTGCGGCCTCGCTCGGCGCGGCCGGGCTCGGTGCGGCCTCGCTCGACGTGTCAACAGCCTTCGCCGTCCGGGCCCGCAGGGCGCGGATCAGGAAGAAGACGCCGAAGCCGAGCACGAGGGCGACCGAGGCGGCGATCCAGAGGTAGGCGTCGCCGAACCGGTCCACGTAGTCAGGGTCGAAGGCCGCGAAGGTCGAGATGCCGTCGCGGCCGGCGGTCTCCTCCCACGCGGCGACGAGCGCCACGGCGGCCGCCGCGACGAAGGCGAGCCCGCCGACGGCCCAGATGGAGGTGCCCCACGGACCGCGCATGCGCGGCGGGTGGGCGGGGTCGCGTGGGCGCAGGCCCATGATCGGCTCGATCTTCCCGTACAGGCGTGGGGCGAGCCACATGGCCGGCAGGGCGCCGAACAGGATGCCGGAGATCACGATGGTGAGGGTGAGGTCGATGCCCTCGGCGACCAGGAACGCAGAGAACAGGCCGTCGTTCTCCTCCAGCGCCTCGGGGTCGATGCCGACGGCGACCTTGGCGATGTCGATGATGCCGCCGGTGACCTTGTCGACGAGCACCATGACGATCGGCGCCCAGAAGAGCTGGCGCACGCTGCGCGGGTTGCGCACGAGGCAGCCGGCGATGTAGATCGCGAGCGCCGTCTCCAGCCAGCCCTCGACCTCGCTGAAGCCGCCGAAGTCACCCAGCAGCATGTCGGAGAAGACCAGCTCGCCGAGCGGCGCGCCCAGGGCGACCCAGAGCGGGTTGAGCAGGGCGGCCAGCACCACGGCGATGAAGGAGAAGTAGGAGACGCCGATCTCGACGGGACCGGCCTGGAGGTCGGGCACGATGTTGGCGACGATGTCGCCCACGCCGTACAGGGTCATGGACAGCACGAGGATCATCAGCTTCTGCGCACCCGACAGGGTGTCGGTGGTGCGCATCCGGTCGCGGAAGTCGTCGACCAGCTCGGGCACGGACATGGTGGGCCTCTCTCTGGGGGGGGTGTCGGGTAGGTCGGAACGGTCGGGTCAGGGGACGGCGGACGGCGCGGCCGGCAGCAGCAGGCCGAGCAGGTCGCCCATCTCGTCGATCACGTGGTCGGGGCGGGCGGGGTGCCCGACGTCGGCGTGCAGGGCGTCGAGGACGTCGTCGGGCGTGGAGCCGCCCCGGACGAGCACCGTGACGCCGACGCCCGCGGCGCGGGCGGCGAGCACGTCGCGCTGCGGCTTGTCCCCGACGAAGACGGCGGTGGCAGGGTCGGCGCCGAGCGCGCGCAGCGCCGTGGCCGGCATGAGCCGGTCGGGCTTGCGGTGGCCGAGCTCGTCGGAGTAGACGTGGGCGCCCACGAGGTGCCCGATGCCGTCGGCGTCCAGCTCCTCGCGGACGGCGCGGCCGTTCACCGTGTTCGAGACGACGGCGACCGGGACGCCGTGCGCGTGCGCCGCCTCCAGCAGGTCGCGCACGCCGGGGCGCAGCGTGGGGACCGACTTGGCGCGGGCGTACCGCGCCATGAGGTCGTGGGCCTCGGCGCGCAGCCAAGCGCGCAGGCCGCTCGGATCCTCGGCGACGGCGCCGCCGACCCGGCGGGCGAGCGGGTCGAGCGCGAGCTGGGTCCAGAAGGTCCGGGCGTCGATCTCGGGCACGTCCGCCCCGGCGGCGTCGGCCTCGGAGCGGTTCTTCCAGTCCTTGTGCGCCGCGCGGACCTCGGGCATGGCGTCGGACACCTGGTCCGCCGTCAGCGGGTAGCCCGCGCGGGTGAGCCGGTCCGCCAGCCCGGCCGCGAACGCGAGCCGGACGGCGTCGTCGGGCACCGACACGTGCAGCACGCCGCCGTGGTCGAGCAGCAGGGCGCTGGGGAGCCTCTCCTTCGAGCCCGAAGTTTCTTCGCTTTGGGCGGGCCCGGAGCCAAGAAACTTCGGGCTCGAAGGAGAGGTGGGAGCCGGCCCGTTTTCGGGCACGGCCAGGGAGGGGGTCGCCGACGGCGCCATGGGCGGGGCCGACGACGGCGCCACCGGTTCCGCCGCGCGGAGCAGCTCGACCAGGCCCTTCGGGGTGTCGAGCACGGCGTCCGCCCGCTCCGCCACGGGGAACGGCGGGTTGTCGGTGTGGTGGTGCCGGGTGAGCACCACGGCGCCGACGCCCGCGCGCCGTCCGGCCACGACGTCCCGGTCGTAGGTGTCCCCCACGTACCAGCAGCGCTCGGGCGCGGTCCCGAGGGCCGCGGCGGCGAGCTCGATCATGCCGGGGTGCGGCTTGCGGATGCCCACCTCGTCCGAGTACACCTGCACGGCGAAGGCGTCGCCGAGCCCGTGCTCGTCGAGCAGAGCGCGGTGCGCCCGGCCCGAGTGGGCGTTGGAGACGATGCCGAGCGGGACGCCCAGGTCGCGGGCGAGGTCCAGCAGCTCGGGGATGCCGGGGCGCACGGTGTGCTCGGCGAGCGTCGCCGTGAGGTGGTGCTGGAGCAGGCCGGCGCTCCCGGCCAGCACCTCGCGCGCCGCCGCGGGCAGCGGTGAGCCGTAGAAGTCCCGCCAGATCTCGCGGTGCGTCAGCTCGGTGGGCTCCAGGCGCCGGGACTGTGCGTTCTTCCAGCTCTTCAGGGCCGTGTTGCCGCCGCGCAGCACCGACTCCAGGTCCTCCGTCGCGATGCGGTGGCCCGCGCGGGCCAGGTGCTCCGCGACGTACGCGGCCACCCCGGGCCACTCCTCGGGCCGCTTGCGCGTCTGGAAGATCACGCCGCCGAAGTCGAGCAGCAGGGCTTCGGGTCGGACGGCGAGGGCGCTCACGGCAAGGGAGCTGGCGGCAAGGGCACTGGGGGCGCTCGGGGCGCCGGCGGCGGAGGTGTCGGTCACGGTCGGTGACGCTAGGTACGGGCGGCGACGCCCCGGCGTCGGGCACCTGGACCGAAGGTGAACGGACGTCCAATTTCTGGAACGTTCCAGTTCACCCCCGCCGCACCCGGCGCGCGACCCTCCCGGCATCGGGTAGAAACGGGCGTGGGAGCACCAGGACGACGCGGCACCCGGGTGACCAGCCCGACCCGGGTGGCCCGCGAGAGGAGAGCGCATGGCCCCGAGGCCGACCATCATCGACGTGGCGACGCACGCCGGCGTCTCGAAGTCCCTCGTCTCGCTCGCCCTGCGCGACGCCCCCGGGGTCGGGGCCGCGACCCGCGAGCGCATCCTGCGGGTCGCCGACGAGCTGGGCTACCGGTCCAACACCCTGGCCCAGGGGCTGCGCCAGCGCCGCAGCACCCTGCTCGGCGTCGTGGTCTCCAGCCTCGACAACCCGTACCACACGCAGGTCGTGGAGTCGGTGGAGCAGGCCGCCCAGGCCGACGGCCTGTCGGTGCTCCTGGCCCACGGGGCCCGGGACCAGGGCCGCCTGGCCGACCGCATGAACTCGCTGCTCGACCTGAACGTCGCGGGACTCATCGTCGTGTCCTCGTGGGCCGACCCCGGCACCCTGCAGTCCGCCGCCCGGCGGGCCCCGGTCATCATGGTGGGCCGCTCGCTCGAACCCGTGGCGGGGATCGACTCGGTGAACAACGACGACGAGCTGGGCGCGGCGCTCGTGGTGCGCCACCTCGTCGCCGCCGGGCACGAGCGCATCGCCCACCTGACGTCGTCGCGGCGGCCCGCCGGGCTGGCCCGCGAGCGCGGCTACCGCACGGCGATGGCCGAGCACGGCCTGGAGGCGTACACCCGCGTGCTGCGGCGCCACCCCGGCGAGGCGGCCACCGGCCTGCTCCGCGAGGCGACGGCGGAAGGCTCCACCGCCGTCTTCGCCCGCAACGACGTCGAGGCGTTCGACGTGCTCGACCACGCGTGGGACCACGGGCTCGACGTCCCGGACGACCTCGCGGTGGTCGGCTACGACGACTCGGCGCTGGCCCTGCGCGCCCGCCCGCGGCTGACCAGCGTGCACCAGCCGCGCGAGCGCATGGGCGAGCTCGCGGCGGAGCTGCTGCGCGAGCGGCTGGGCGGGCGTGCCGAGGACCGGCACGAGGTGCTCAGGCCCCGGCTCGTGCCCCGCGCGAGCGGCTGAGCCGTTCAGCCGGGGATGGCTCAGCCGGGGATGACGAAGTGGAGTGCGAGCGTGGTCGAGACGGTCGCCAGGGTCGTCCACAGGACGATCGCCACCGCCTGCCAGAGCAGCACCCACGCCCGCGGCGTCCCGCCCGCGACGAGGATCGCGGACGTGAACTGGGTCGGGATGGCCAGCGGGCCGAGGATGCTCGCACCGGGAACACCGAACCGGACGAGCCACTTCTTGAAGCGCAGGCGGCCCTTCGACTCGGGCTTGGCCGGCGCGGGCTCCTGCGTCTCGGCACCCGCTTCGGCGGTCCTGGCGCGGTAGCCGGTGACGGCGACGCGCGCCCTCGACGTGAGAACCACGACCACGAACACGCACAGGAAGTTGCCCGCGGCCGCCGCGAGGCCCGCCACCACGGGGTTCAGACCGCCGAGGACGCCGATCATCGAGGCCACCTCGCCCTCGAGGAACGGGACGGCGCCGGCGAGCATCACGACGAGAGGCCGGATGATCTCGGGGACCTGGCCCACGAATTCTTGGAAGTTCGAGACGAGCTGCTCGACGGGGTTCATGATGAGTTCCTTGTGAGTGCTGGCTGTGCTGCCGAGACGTCTCGGCTCGCTCCCAGTGGAGACCATGTTCCTGGAACAGGGTCAAGTGCTGGATACCGCTTGATCCGGCCGGCCACGACTAGCCCGCCCCTGGATCTTCCGGAACACTTCTGCTTCGTCCGGGAACGAGCTCCGGGCACGGACTCGACCGGAGGCAGGACCATGGCGTGGAGCACCCGCGAGCTGGCCGATCTTGCGGGCACGACCGTCAACGCGGTCCGCCACTACCACCAGCGTGGGCTGCTCGACCAGCCCGACCGCCGGTCGAACGGGTACAAGCAGTACGGCGTGCCCCATCTCGTCCGCCTGCTGCAGATCCGGCGCCTGCGCGACATCGGCGTGCCGATCGCGGAGATCGTGCGGCTGGACTCCGGGGTCGGGACCTCCCCGGAGGTGCTGTCCGCCATCGACGCCGACCTCGCCGAGACGATCGAGCGCAGCGAGCGGGCCCGCGCCGAGATCGCCGACATGATGGAGCACGGCTCGGTCACGGACGTGGCGACCGGGTTCGCCGGTGTCGCCCCGCGGCTGTCCGCGTCCGAGCGGTCCCTCACGCTCATCTACGCGCAGCTCTACGAGCCGGGCGTGATGGACGACGTCCGCCAGATGCTCGACACCGACCCGGACCCCGCGACGGCGAAGTTCGAGTCGCTCCCCGCCGACGCCGACGAGCCGGCCCGCGAGCGCCTGGCCGAGGAGTTCTCGGGGACGATCGCGAAGGCCCTGCGGAGCTACCCGTGGATCGACGCGCCGGAGACGCATCTGCGGCAGTCGGTGCGGTCGACGGCCGTCGCCATGGCCGAGACCATGCGCGCGATCTACAACCCCGCGCAGCTCGACGTCCTGGAGCGTGCCACGAGGCTCGCCCGTGCCCGCATGGGCGAGAGCGCCGGGGACGAGGGCACCGAGGACCGACCAGGCGACGCCTGATCAGGTGAGCAGGCCGCCGAACAGCAGGGACACCATCATCGCGACGATCACGGTGTTGAACGTGAACGCGAACAGGATGTTGACCCGGACGAGGGTCCAGGCGCGGCGCGTACGGATGGTCGCCGACACGGTGGCCGCCATCGTGGAGAGCAGGACGGCGAGCGTCAGGTAGTCGGAGAAGATCGGGTCGCCGTCGACGTGAACGTCGATGGGCGCCTCGCCCTCGTCGTGCACCGACGCGAGCCGCAGGTACGCGAGGGCGAAGGAGTAGACCATCAGCGCCCACGAGCTCGCCACGGAGAGCAGCCCGAGGGCGATGAAGGTCCAGTCGTCGCGGAAGGCGGGGTTCTGCGCGACGACGATGGTGAGCACGACGGCGACCACGGCGCCGATCAGGGTCCAGTTGGAGGCCCCGCCGTACCCGAGGATCTTCACCAGCGGGCGCTGCAGGGACCGGGCCTCCCGGACGGCGGCCCTGACGAGGGACTGCGCGTCCCGGTCGGTGTAGACGACATGGGTCCACACCAGGTACATCAGCACGAACGCGGGCCAGGCGGCGAGGTAGAACGCCATCAGCACCTCGCGCTGGCCCGGCTCCTCGCGACTGGTCAGGAAGAACCAGATGGCGGCGAACCCCGCGACGCTGGAAGCCAGCGAGCTCCAGTTCGCCCGCGCAAGGTCGCTCACATATCTGACGGCCACGCGTTCAGGCTTGCACAACTCCCCGCCGGCGCCTCAGGAGCACCACGACGACGATCACGCCGGCGATGCCGAGGAACGGCGCCATGAGTCCGGCCCACGGCACGTTGGCGGAGAACGTCGAGAAGTCCCACAGCCCGTGCAGCAGCATGGCGGGCACGATCGACCCGGTCATCCGGCGGGCCAGGTAGTACACGGAGCCCAGGCCGAACTGGATGAACACCTGGAGGAACGCGAGCGAGCCGATCCCGAAGAAGTAGTTCGGCAGGTGCAGCAGCGCGAACAGCACCGTGGTGAGCAGCCAGACGCCCGTCTCACCGAAGCGGCTGCCGACGGCGACCATGAGCTGACCTCGGGTCACCAGCTCCTCGTTGAACCCGACCAGGAGGCTGCCGGCCACGAGGTAGAGCCACATAGTCGGCGTGACGGTGGTGAAGTCGCCGAAGATCATATTGACGACCGCCACCACGGCCATCACGACGGGGACCGCCCAGACCCAGCGGGGCGCGCTCCGCCGCCCGGTCGTCGAGGGGCGCCACCACCCGAGCACCGTCACCAGGACGGTGATGACGACGAGGCCGCCGGCGAGCGGGGCGACGTACCACTTCAGCAGCGTCTCCGCGCTCTCGCCGACGCGGGCGTAGTCGATGCCGTTGACGATCCAGATCGCGTAGAACACGGCGAGATAGGCCAGGTAGACGGCGACACCGATCCAGATGCGGGGGCGGACGCGCGGCGCCCGCGACGTGACGTCTGACAAGTTCATGCCCCCGATGCTGAACTGTGTTCTCGCGACACGGTCAAGCCCGGCCGGCGGGTGCGACCGAGCCTGGGCGCTACAGGCCGACGACGGCCATGCCGCCCCGGTCGTGGCGGTCGCCCGACGCGGGGGTCAGGCTGTTCAGCCGACCGATCTGGTCCGCGGTCAGCGCGATGCCGACGGCGGCGACGTTCTCCTCCAGCCGCTCGGCGCGCCGGGTCCCGGGGATGGGCGCGATGCCCTCCCCCTGGGCCAGGAGCCAGGCCAGAGCGACCTGCGCGGGGCTGGCGCCGGCCTCGGCCGCCACCTCCCGGACCTCGTCGACGATGCGCAGGTTGCGCTCCAGGTTGCCGCCGGTGAACCGCGGGTTGGTGCGACGCCAGTCGTCGGCGTCGAGCCCGTCGAGCGAGCGGATGTTCCCGGTCAGGAAGCCGTGGCCCAGGGGCGAGTAGGGCACCAGACCGATCCCCAGCTCACGCAGCACCGGGAGCACCTCCGCCTCGGGGTCCCGGGTCCAGAGCGAGTACTCGCTCTGGACCGCGGCCACGGGGTGGACCGCGTGCGCGCGGCGGATCGTCGCGGGACCGGCCTCGGACAGCCCGATGTGCAGGACCTTGCCCTCGGCGACCAGCTCGGACAGGGCGCCGACGGTGTCCTCGATCGGGGTGTCGGGGTCGACGCGGTGCTGGTAGTACAGGTCGATGTGGTCCGTGCCCAGGCGGCGCAGCGACCCCTCGACCGCGAGCCGGACGTTCGCCGGCGTGCTGTCCAGCCCGCCCCTGCCCGTGTGGGACACCAGCCCGAACTTGGTGGCGACCACCACCTCGTCCCGGCGCCCCTTCAGGGCCCGGCCCAGCAGGGTCTCGTTGGCGAAGCCCCCGTACACCTCGGCCGTGTCCAGGTGCGTGACACCGAGGTCCAGGGCGTGCCGGATGGTGGCGACCGAGCTCTCCTCGGACTCCCCCTTGCCGGTGTAGAAGTCGGACATGCCCATGACGCCCAGGCCGATGCGCGAGACCTCGAGGCCGCCGAGCGACGTGTTCTGCATGGAAGTTCCCTCTCCCCGTCCGGACGCCCGCCGCCTCCCGAGCCGCACCCGGGACCGAACTTGACGTCACAAGTTGAACTTGAGGCGTCAATATCTACACGCCAAAACTTGATGCGTCAAGAACCCGGGGCCTAGGGTGGCCGCATGGCGAAGACGGTGGACGCGCGACGACAGGACCGGCCGCTCTGGCTGAACGAGGACGAGATGGCGGCGTGGCTGGCCAACTCCGCGATCATGATCAGCCTGCCGGCCGCCCTGGACGCCCGGATGCAGCGCGAGTCCCAGATGACCTTCTTCGAGTACATGGTGCTCTCCGTGCTCTCCGAGGAGCCGGACCGGACCATGCAGATGAGCCGGCTGGCCGCGCGGACGGCGGCGTCGCTGTCCCGGCTGTCGCACGTGGTCGCCCGGCTGGAGAAGCGCGGGCTGGTCACCCGGTCCCGGATACCCGGGGCCGGACGGCGCACCAACACGACCCTGACCGACGCCGGGAACGACGTCGTCGTGGCGGCCGCGCCCGGGCATGTCGCGGCGGTGCGCGAGTACCTGATCGACAACCTCGAGCCGGCGGACCTGAAGGCCCTGCAGCGCATCGGCACGGCCGTCGCCGACGCCGTCGACGGCGGACGACCGGCCGCGCCGTCGGCCCAGGCCGGGGCTGGGGACGACGGCGACGGCGAGGGCGACGTCCCCGAGGGGTGACACCCCTCGGGGACGGTCACCTCACCTGGTCGGCCGCGCCTCCCCGAGGCTCCGCCGCGACGCGGCGAGGAGCGCGGCGCCGGTGACGCCGCACGCGGCGAAGATCGAGTAGACCGCGACCCGTTCGAAGACGGCGGGCTCGGCCAGCTCCTGCGGCGCGAGGGTCAGCACCAGACCGACCAGCCCGACGACGCCGAGGACGACGGTCGCCGCCGACCAGGCGGGCAGGCCGAAGCGGCGGGCCCCCGCCCCGACCACCACGAACAGCGCGTTGGCGAACAGGATCGCGACCGCGGCCCCGAGCACGTGCAGGGCGATCGTCCCGTCACCGACGGACTCGGCACCTCCGGGGAAGAGTGCGACCAGGAACATGTCGAGCGTGACGGACCAGCCCGCGACGGCGACCAGGACGCCCACGGCACCACGCCTGCGCAGCGCCAGCACCGTGAACAGCCCGCCCATGCTCAGCCCCATCGTCACGAACCCGGCGTTCATCACGGCGTGCAGCGGGGAGCACATCACCCGCCCGCCGTACTCCGCGCCGCAGACGGTGGTGCCGAGGTCGCTGATGAAGTTCACGCCGTAGTCGTAGGCACCCGCCGTCCAGGCCACCGCGGACACCGCCTCGGCCACCAGGAAGGCGACCGGGCCCAGGAAGGCGAGTACGGCGGCCAGCCGCGTCAGGGCGCGGGACGTCTCGGCGGGCCTCATGCGACCGGTCCCTGGTAGCTCATCCAGAAGTCGACGGCCTCGGGCCGGGGCCGGTCCGTCATGCCGCTCGGCGTACCGAGCTCCATGACCTGCTCCGGCGCCTCGGCGAACGTCGGCCAGGCGGGCAGCCCGGTCCCGTTCGGGTCGCCGGTCGCCGCGAAGCTCAGCCAGTAGCCGCTGAGCTGGTCGCGCAGCAGGTGGTCGGCCTCGCCGTAGTCCGCGTCGTCGTCCGCACCGAGGTTGCGGAAGGCGTACATCACCTCCGCGCCGTGGTACGCCCCGTACTCCAGGAGGGCCTCGTCGGGCGGGGTGTGCGTGAAGAAGTAGAGGTAGGCGGGCGCCTCGCCGCTCCGCGACTGCAGGTGCGCCCACCGGTACATCGCGCGGGTGAAGACCCGGTCGGCCGGCGCCGCCAGCATCGAGTCGGCCACCTGCTCCTCGGTCTCCCCGGGGTACAGGTCGAGGAACGCCGCGGTGTCGTCGCCGTGTGCCTCCTGGACCGTCGCGCGGTACTCCGCGGGCGTCATCGGCTCGGACGGGAAGGCCGCGGCGATGGAGAGCTCGTCCGCGTTGCTGCCCACCATGGTCGGCACGTCGAGCTGGTCGCCCGCCGCGTAGATCTCCGCCGGGCTGCGGTCGAGCACGTGGCCGTCGACGGACGGCCGCCAGTGCGGGCCGACGGCCGCCGCGGCCTCGGTGATCCGGTCCACGGGCAGGTCCCGCAGCTCCGCCACCGTCGCCACGCCCAGCTCCTGGGCGAGGCGCTCGCCGGCGTCCTCCGCGACGGCCCGGGAGTCGCTCTGGTCGCCGTCCTCGGTGTCGCCCTCGGTGCCCATGCAGGCCCCGCTGCTGCCGATGATGCCGTCCACGAGACCCTCGGTCAGGGGCGTGGCACCCAGGATGCACACGCTCTCCCCGCCGGCCGACTCCCCCGCCACGGTGACCCGGTCCGGGTCGCCGCCGAAGGCCGCGACGTTCTGCCGCACCCAGTCCAGGGCGGCGACCTGGTCCAGGATCCCGTAGTTGCCGGACGCGTCGTACCCGGACTCCGCCGCCAGCTCCGGGTGCGACAGGAAGCCGAGCACGCCGAGCCGGTAGTTGATCGTGACCACGACCGCCTCGCCGGTGGCGGCGAGCGCCTCGCCGTCGTACAGCGGCAGCGCGCCCGAGCCGGTGGCGAAGCCGCCGCCGGGCACGTAGACGATCACCGGCAGGTCGGCCGACGCCGCCCCGGTGGGCCGCCAGATGTTCAGGTAGAGGCTGTCCTCGCTGACCGGGTACGGGTTGAGGAACGTGTCCTCCAGGGGGATCTCCAGGGACCGTGCCAGCGCCCTGGTCGTGAACGTCGTGGTGCCCTGGACGGGCGCCGCCGAGAAGCGGTCGGCCACCAGCACCTCGGAACGCGGCTCGGGCGGCCGCGGCGCCTGCCAGCGCAGCTCGCCGACCGGGGGCGCGGCGTACGGGACGCCGGCGAAGATCTCGACCGTGCCGCTGTCATTGCGGACGCCCGTCACGGGGCCCTCGCGCGTCTCGACCGGCTCCGTCGCCGCGCGCTCCGCGCCGCCGGCGACCCGGTACTGCGGCCCGGGATGGGCGAGCACCACGGTCCCGGCGACGACGGCGGTCGCGACCAGCCACGCCCCCACCCGGAGCAGCACGCCGCGCCGCAGCCACCATCTGGCGGACAGCACCAGCCCGACCAGCAGCAGCGCGACCAGGCCCCAGCCCCACCAAGGCGTCTGGTTCAACCAGCCGAGCACCGCCACGAGCACGACCAGCAGCGCGAGGGGCACCCAGAACCAGGCGGAGCGCCGGGAGCCGGCGCCCCGAGCCCGGCGCGAGGTCGCCTGCTCAGTGATCTCCACGATCTGTCTTTCCTCTCGACGTCCAGGACAGCCAAAATATCCAGATGGATATTTTGACATCGGTCCTGCCCGCCCGTCAGTGACACCACGTCATCTCTGCGTCGTCCCTGCGGAACACCTCACCATGACGGGACGGCCCGCGCCCGGCGCAGCGGCCCGTCTCAGGCGTCCTGGGCGTGCGGCACACTGAGCACCACGAGCAGCCGCCCGGATCGTCAGGAGAAACTCGTGCACACGACCAGCGCGTCCAGCCACCCCGTCCTGCCGGGGACAGCCCTGCCGCGAACAGTCCTGCCGGGGGCGGTCCGGTGACGGCCGCCGGGTCCCGCGGCGTCCTGGTCACGGGGGCGTCCCGGGGCATCGGCCGCGCCACGGCGCTGGCCTTCGCCGAACGAGGCGACCGCGTCGCCGTGCACTACGCCCACGGCCGGGACGACGCCGCGCAGACCCTCGCCGCGCTGCCCGGCTCCGGCCACGTCCTGGTGCAGGGCGACCTGGGCGACCCGGCGGCGGCGACCGCACTGGTGGACGAGGCGGTCGCGGGGCTGGGCGGGATCTCCGTGCTGGTCAACAACGCCGGGGCGGCGCCCGACCCGGGCAACGTCCACCGGGTCCAGGACACCTCCTTCGAGGACTGGGCCGCCGCGTGGGACACGATGGTGCGCGTCAACCTGCTCGGCACGGCCCACGTGAGCTGGGCGGCGGCCCGGCACCTGGTCGCGTCAGGAACGGGCGGTGCGATCGTCAACGTCGGCTCCCGTGGGGCGCTCCGCGGGGAGCCCGACTACCCGGCGTACGGCGCGACGAAGGCCGGGGTGCACGCGCTCGGCCAGTCGCTGGCCCTGGCGCTGGCTCCGCACGACATCGCCGTGGCCTCGGTGGCGCCCGGCTTCGTGGCGACCGACCGGCAGGCCGCCAAGCTCGCGGGCGAGCAGGGCGACGGTCTGCGCGCGCAGAGCCCGTTCGGGCGGGTGGGCACCGCCGAGGAGGTCGCCGCCGCCGTCGTGTACCTGGCGTCGCCCGAGGCCCGCTGGTCCTCCGGGGCCGTGCTCGACGTCAACGGCGCCTCGTACCTGCACACCTGACCACCTGGACGAACGAGGAGCAGAGCATGAAGAAGGTACTGGTCGTGATCGGGGCCGGCGGCATGGGCGAGGCGGTCGTCCGCCGGATCGGCTCCGGACGCCGGGTGCTCCTGGCGGACATCGACGAGGCGTTGCTCGACCGCCTGCACGGTCAGCTCTCCGGCGACGGCTTCGACGTCAGCACCCGGCGGGTGGACGTGTCCGACCAGGCCTCGATGACCGCGACGGCGGAAGCCGCCGCGGATCTGGGCGAGGTGCTCACCGCGGTGCACACCGCCGGCCTGTCCCCCGCGCAAGCCACCTCCGAGGCGATCCTGCGGGTGGACCTGCTCGGCGTCGCGCACTTCCTCGAGGCGTTCTCGACGGTCGTCGCGCCGGGCGGCTCCGGCGTCGTCATCGCGAGCATGGCCGGGACGATGACGGCGGCGCGGCTTCCGGCCGAGGTCGAGGCCGCCCTGGCGACCACGCCGACGGAGCACCTGCTCGCGCTCCCGTTCCTGACGGACCCCGCCTTCGCGAGCCCCGGGGCGGCCTACGGGCTGGCCAAGCGCGCCAACCAGGTGCGGGTGCAGGCCGCCGCACGGGTCTGGGGCGAGCGGGGTGCGCGGATCAACAGCGTGAGCCCGGGACTGATCTCCACGCCGATGGGCCAGCAGGAGCTCGCGACCGAGGCGGGCGCCCAGATCCGCGCGCTGCTGGCCGGCTCCGCGGCGGGCGCACCGGGCACCGCGAGCGACGTCGCCGCGGCCGTCGAGTTCCTCACCGGGCCGGGTGCGGGGTACGTCACCGGCACGGACCTGCTGGTCGACGGCGGGGTCGTCGCCGGCGTGCAGGCCGGCCACGGCGCGGGTCGCGGCGACTAGCTCGCGCCCCGATCTCAGCCCTGCCTCGCGCCCACCGGCTACGCCTCCGGGATGGGTCGGTCGAAGTTGAAGCGGCGCGGCGTCTCCGGGTCCTCCGGGTCGGGGCCGTTCAGGACGCCCCGGTCCAGCGTCTCGATCAGCGCGAGCTCGTCCGCGGTGAGGTCGAAGTCGAAGACGTCGAAGTTCTCGGCGATGCGCGAGGGCGTCACCGACTTGGGGATGGCCGACCTGCCACGCTGCAGGTGCCACCGGAGCATGACCTGCGCGGCCGACCTGCCGTGGGCTCGCGCGACCGCCTGGAGGCCGGGGTCGTCCAGCACGCTGCTGCGCCCGCCGCCGTAGCCCGGGTAGAAGGTGATCCCGCCGATCGGTGACCACGCCTGGCTGACGATGCCGTGCGCCGCGTTCGCCCGCTGCACCGCCGGCTGCGTGCTGTAGGGATGCAGCTCGATCTGGTTCACCGCGGGGACCACGTCCGTCTCGGCGATCAGCCGGTCCAGGTGGTCCGGCAGGAAGTTGCTCACGCCGATGGCACGCACGCGGCCGTCCGCGAGCAGCTTCTCCAGCGCCCGGTACCCGGCCACCGTCGAGCCGAACCGGTCGGGCGCCGGCTGGTGCAGGAGCAGCAGGTCGATCGTGTCGTACCCGAGCTTGCCCGCCGACTTCTCGAACGCGTGGAAGGTCTCGTCGTAGCCGTAGTCCGAGACCCACACCTTGGTCTCGACGAACACCTCGTCCCGGGCGAGGCCCGAGCGCCGGATGCCCTCCCCCACCTCCCCCTCGTTGAAGTACACGGCGGCGGTGTCGACGAGCCGGTAGCCGGTCGCCAGCGCGACCTCCACGGCGTCGGCGGTCTCGCGCGGTCCGCTCTGGAAGACGCCGAAGCCCAGGGCGGGCATGACGACGCCGTTGTTCAGGGTGATCTCGTTCATGCGGCCAGTGAACGCGTCCGCGGGTCGCCCCGGAAGGAACTGCCGTGAGGTGCACTGGCAGTTCCTCCCTGCGCCGCGGCCCCCGACCTACCATCGAGACCATGACCGACCAGCGCCAGGACGTGCGGGACTTCCTCACCTCACGCCGGGCGCGCGTGCGCCCGGAGGAGAGCGGCCTGCCGAGCTTCGGGTCGACCCGGCGTGTCCCCGGGCTCCGCCGGGAGGAGGTCGCCCTGCTCGCCGGGGTGAGCGTCGAGTACTACGCCCGGATGGAGCGTGGGAACCTGAGCAACGTCTCGGACGCGGTGCTCGAGGCGGTGGCTCGCGCGCTGCAGCTCGACGAGGCGGAGCACGCCCACCTCTTCGACCTCGCCCGTGCGGCGCCCCGGCGCGAGCCCCGGCGTCGGCGGCCCGCCCCGCAGCAGGTCCGCCCGGTCGTCCAGCGGATCCTGGAGGCCATCACCGACGCACCGGCCTGGATCCGCAACGGCCGGCAGGACATCCTCGCCATGAACGAGCTCGGACGGGCCCTGTACCAGCCGGTGCTCGCGACCCCGCAGCGCCCGGCCAACGCGGCGCGCTTCACGTTCCTGGACCCGGCGGCCCGGCAGTTCCTGCTCGACTGGGAGAAGAACGCCGCGGACACCGCGGCGGCGCTACGGCAGGAGGCCGGGCGCAACCCGGACGACCCCGCCCTGATCAACCTGATCGGCGAGCTGTCCACCCGGAGCGAGGACTTCCGGGTGCGCTGGGCCACGCACGACGTCCTCCTGCACCGGACGGGCGTCAAGCGCCTGCACCATCCCGTCGTGGGCGAGCTCGAGCTCAGCTTCGAGAGCTTCGACCTCCCCGCCGACCCCGGCCTGGTGATGGTCGCGTACTCACCGGCCCCTGGTTCGCCGAGCGCCGACTCGCTCGCCCTGCTCGCCACGTGGGCGGCGACCACCCGCGCCGAGGAGCTCCGGCACGAGAGCCGGTCCGGCTAACGCCACGGTCGCGCCGTCGGCCGCTCTTTGACCCTGCCCCATGGGCACGGAATCCAATGCTCGTACTGCACCGCCAGACGAACAGAACCATGGAGCGAACCGCTATGTCGACCAGTGATGCCACCCGCCCGAAGCCTGCCCCGACCGGCACCGTGGCACCGGACCGGCCGGGCTGGCCCGAGATCGTCGTCGGCTCGCTCGCGGCGCTCGTCGCCATGCTCGCGATCCGGCTGTTCGGCGCCATCGGCCTGGACGAGGACCCCGTGGTCTACGGGCTGATCCTGACCGCGTGGTCCGGCGTCATCGGCCTGATCGCCTTCGCCGTCGCCGCGCTGATCCGGATCCGGTCCTGGGGCGCCTTCAGCGTGCGCCGCACGAGCTGGCGCTGGGTGCTCGTCGGCGTGGCCGCCGGCGTCGTCGCGCTCCTGCTCAAGGGGCTGGTCAACCTGGGCGTCATCACCGTGACCGGGTTCGACGCCGACCCCCAGGGCGACTACTACGACGCCGCGGGCGGTGGCGTGCTGCCGCTGATCCTGACCTTCCTCTTCCTGTCGATCCTCACCCCGATCGGCGAGGAGTTCTTCTTCCGCGGCGTCGTGACCAACGCCCTGCTGCGGTACGGCCCGGTGATCGGTGTCGTGTCCAGCTCGGTCTTCTTCGCCCTCGTGCACGGGATCAACATGGCGCTCCCCTCGGCCCTCGTGGTGGGCCTCATCGCGGCCGAGGTCATGCGCCGCAGCGGGTCCATCTGGCCCGCCGTGATCGTGCACGCCGTCAACAACGTGGGCCTGCCGCTGCTCGTGCTGATCACCGGGACGACCGGCCCCACCGCCTGAGCGACGGGTCAGTCCGGGGTGTCAGCCGCGGGCGCCTGGTCCAGCATCGCCAGCGCGGCCAGGCTCGCCCGCCGGATCACGTCGAGCTGGGCCGGGTTGTAGAGCTCGACGATCGCGTCCGAGAACATCTGCCGGGTGACCTCCTCGCTGCGGGCGAGGCGGTCACCCGGGCTGGTGAGCCAGGGGTGGTCCGTCAGGTGCCGCGCGATGTCCGGCGCGAGCTGCTCCGCGACCCGCTGCCGCGTCTCCTCGTCCGCGTCGGCGGGCAGGGCGTCGAACTCGGCGCCGGCGGCCCCAGGGTCCTCCGCCTCCACCATCTTCCGCAGGTCCGTCATCGCCTCCTGCGTGTAGAGCTGGGTGTAGATGTGGATGAGCGAGCTGTCGGCGTCCGACAGCCGGGGCCCGAGGGACTCGAACCCCACCGGCGCGTCCGCGGCGGTGCCGTCGCGCAGGATGGCCGCGATGGCCGACCGGGCCTTGAGCTGGCGCTCGATGCTCGCCGCGAGCTCGGCGTCGAGCTCACGGAGCGCGGCGGGCGAGGCGTCGCCCCCGCCGCGGACCGCGTCGATCGCCGAGAGCGGGAACCCCAGCTCCGTGAGCCGCCGGATGCGCAGCAGGCTGACGAGGTGGCTGACCTCGTACTGCTTGTACCCGTTGGACCGTCGCAGGGGCTCATCGAGCAGCCCCCGCTCGTGGTAGAGCCGGATGGCCTTGACCGTGGTGCCCGCCAGGTCGGCGAGCTCACGGGTGCTCCACGCCATGACGAGTCCTTTCCTGGCCGGGCGGCCGCTCCTGACCGGGCGGTCACAGCCTGCCAGAAGGGCGCCCGCCGCGTCACCGTCCGCGGCGGGCCGCCCGAACCCTGGGACTACTCCACCCGGTAGGCCTCCAGCACCGTCTCGACGACGGTCTCGCCGGCGGCGTCGGACGCCTCGGCACGCAGGGAGACCATCGACGTGCCCGCCGGGGCCTCGACCACGGCGACGCCGCCGGTCAGCTCGGCCTCCGTCCAGGTCTCACCGCCGTCGGCGGACCACGACAGCCCGGTCACCGACGCGCCGTCGCCGCCCACGGCCGAGACCGCGACCTCGGTGCTGCGCGGGGCATGTCCCCGCGGCCCGATCCCGGCCACGTCGTAGCGCACGTCCAGCAGGCCGCGCGTCGCCGGCTCCACCCCGGGCTCGGCCCGGAACGTCCACTCGCCGGAGACCACGGCCCCGGTGTACCAGCGGTCCGAGCCGCGGGCGCCGTCGAACGCCACCTGGTACTCGGCCCCGCCCGCGGGGACGGTGACCGTGGCCCAGCCCGAGGGCTCGTCCGCGACGACCTCGCCGTCCTGCCGCACCACCAGGCGCACGTCGTCCTCGCCGGACTCGAAGAAGAGGTTCCCCGCCGCGTCCGACCAGTCGGTGGTGACGTCGAGCTGGTCCTCGAAGAGCCCGCGGGAGCCCGCCGGCGAGTACGGGGCGCCGCCCACCGTCACGGAGGTCTCGGACCCGGGGGCGAGGGCGAGCTGCCCGGTGCCGAGCTGGCCCACGGTGGCGTCCGGGGACTCGTAGAGCACGCTCCTGCTCCAGGACACGTCCTCGGCGTTCAGGTACTCGGTCCGGGTCCCCGGCGTGACCGGCCGGGAGGGCGAGGAGATCCAGTCGCGCCCCACCGGCACCCCCGACCAGAAGACCGACGTCCGCACGTCGCGCGCCGGCTCGGCGTACGTCGTGGTGACGGTGGCGAGGTCCTCGGCCCCGATCACGAACGCGCCCGTCGTCACCGGCGACTGCCGGAGGGTGAGGTCGTAGGTGTACGACGGCGACGCGTCGTCCGCCACGGGCTCGCTGAGCTGCGCGCCGGTGACGTGGTCGAACGCGCCGACCGTGACCGGGTCGGTCGGCGTGACATAGGCGTCCGCGCCGGCGTCGACGGACAGGCCCGTCGAGAAGCTGCTGCCCTGCTCGTCGACGTGCATCCCGTCCAGCACGAGGGCGGTCCGGTCGGCCGCCCGTGGCACGTCGAACGTGACCTTCTCGGCGTCCCGGGCGTCGAGCGTCAGGGTCGTGTCCTCGGTCACCGCGACCTGCGGGGCGTCCGACTCGACCAGCTCCGTGACGTCGAGGTCGGTCGCCCCCCGCATCATCAGGGAGCTCACGACGTAGGTGCCGGCGGGGACCTCGAAGGTCCGGCCGGCCGCCTCCGTGCCCTCCAGGGCGAAGGACTGCTGGAACCGGGCGTGGTCCGCCGCGTCCACGACGGTGAGCTGCGAGAGCCCGTCGAACGCCTCGCCGTCCCGCCCGGTCTGCCGGACCGTCAGGTCGAACATCTCCGGCTGCTTCTCCCAGCCGACCGGCGTGCGCACCGACGTACCACCGGGACCGGTCGCGACCACGGTGCCGCTGTACCGACCGAGGTCGCCCGCGGCCTTGTCCACGGCGACGGTCACCGCCGCCGTCCCGCGCGCCGGGACCTTGAGCCGGTCCCTGGAGAGCGAGGCGGCCTCGACCGGCTCGCCGTCCGGACCGGTCGCGGAGACCTCCAGGTCGAGGACGACCGCGGACCGGCCGGTGTTCCGGTAGGTGACCTTCTTCGACAGCGGCTTCGTGTACGGCGGCTCGAACTGCCCGAACGACACCGACGCCGGGCTCGCCAGCACCTTCTGGCCCAGCGCGCTCGGGATGAAGACGCGGCCGGCGCCCTCCTCCCACACGGTGGCGCCCGTGGTGTCGGCCGAGCCCATGAGCGCCGAGCGCACCTGCGCCGACGTCAGCTTCGGCCGCGCCTGCAGCAGCGCGGCCGCGGCCCCGGCGACGTGCGGCGCCGCCATGGAGGTACCGGTCAGCGCCACGTGCTCCGCGTCCACGACCTCGCCGGACGACGTCCCCTCCGCGCGGGCCGCGACGATGCCCTCGCCCGGCGCCGCGATGTCCGGCTTGATCGCGCCGTCCAGCCGCGGCCCCCGGTTGGAGAAGCCCGTGACGGTGTCGGAATCGTCGACGGCACCGACCGTCAGGGCCGACGACGCCGCGGCGGGCGAGCCGATCGACGCGTCGCCGCCGTCGTTCCCCGAGGCGACGACGAACAGCGCGCCGTGCCGCTTCGTCAGCTCGTCCACGGCGACCGACGCCGGGTCGGTGCCGTCCGAGGCGTTGGGGAAGCCGAGCGACAGGTTCACGACGTCGGCGCCCTGGTCGACAGCCCACTCCATGCCCTCGATGACCACCGACATCGTCGAGACTCCCTCGTCGTCCAGCACCTTGCCCACCAGCAGGTCGGCGTCGGGCGCCATGCCCCGGTTCTCGCCCCCGGAGGCCTGGCCCGAGCCCGCGGCGATGGAGGCCACGTGGGTGCCGTGGCCGTTCCGGTCGGCGACCGTGCCCGTGCCGGAGAAGTCCTTGGCGCCCACGACGGCCTCGTCGAGGTCGGGGTGCGTCGCGTCGACGCCCGTGTCCAGGACGGCGATCGTGACCCCCTTGCCGGTCGCGCCGGACTCCCACGCCTGCGGGGCCCCGATCTGCGGCGCGGAGTCCGCGTCGAGCGCCTCCGCGGGGGCGTCCAGCCAGACCCGCTCGATCGCGGGCGTGCCCGTCGCGTTCGCGCCGGGGTCGCCGTCCTGCGCGCGCCCGTCCTGTGAGCGCAGCGTGTCGAGCAGCCGGGCGCCCTGCGCGGGGCCGACGTCGTCGGCCACGGCGCCGACCGAATCCAGCCGGCGGTCGGGCGTCAGGCCTGCGGCCCGCCACTCCGACGACGACGCCGTCGAACGGGCCGTCGTCCCCTCAGGCTGCTGCACGATCACCGGGACCGTCTCCCGGTCCACGCCCGTCGCGGCGAGCCCGGCGACGTCGAACAGCGCCTCGTCCAGCCGCTCCCCCACCATCGGCGCGACGTCGGACGGGATCACGAACGTGCGCTCCCCGTCGGTGCGCCGCAGGAAGGCGACGCCCTCCCGGCCCTCGGCGGGGTGGACCGCGGTGGACCGGTGGCCGTCGGCCGTGGTCGTCACGGTGACGCGGTCGCCGGTCAGCAGGGTGACCGTGACCGGCTCGGGGGCCGCCGGGACCGGGGCCGCGGCCGGGTCGTCCGGCGGGGTCGCCGCCGCTCCGCCCGTCGCGACCGACACGGCGAGCGCCCCGGCGATCCCCGCGGCGACAAGAGTTCTGGTGCGCATCTAGATCGGCTCCCCGGCGTCCTTGGTGATGTGGTTGAGCTCCCAGTCGGTCGTGCCGTCGTAGCCCTCACGGCCGTCGTCACCGAACGAGGACGCGGGCACGGCCGTGCTCCACGCGCCGGTGACGAGGCCGGTCAGCCAGGAGGCCGAGCCCAGGACGTAGACCCACGGCTTGACGAACCCGCCGGTGATCCCGGTGATCTTCAGGCCGTCGAGGGCCGCGTTGAGCGCGTTGAGCTGCTTGATCCCGCCGATGCCGATGGCGCCGGTGAACGACGGGATACGCCAGGCGTTCGGGTTGATCCGGAGCAGCGTCTGCAACCTGCTGAGGCTCGTCAGGTTCTCGCTGATCCGGAGCCCGCCGGACAGCACCCGGTTGAGCGCGAAGGCGCTGAACGGGCCGTCGATGTTGTTCCGGAACACGGCCATCCGTTCCGCGAGCCGGCCGAGGTCGTCCAGCCGGACGGTGACTGCCGACTGCGAGGCGGCCCTCGACGCCTTGACGGCGTTGCTGATCTTGCTGGCCACCCTGAGACCGATGCCGGCCGTGAGCACACCGATGACGCCCCAGATCACGCCCATCCAGCTCTCCTCACCGGTGGCGGCCAGCACGATGGAGCCGATCAGGCCGGCCACCGCCACGCCGAACGCGACCCAGGCGAGCGCGTTGAGGCCGGGGATGATCATCGCCAGCACCGCCAGGGCCATGCCGATCCAGCCGAGCACCTCGACGAGCCCCTTGAGGAACTTCATGAACCGGGCCCGGAGCGCGTCCTGCCAGCTGTGGTTCAGCCCGTCGTCGCCCCAGTTCTCCTTGATCTTGGTCGCGGCGGCCTCGGCGGCGACGTCGAGCGCCGTCATGGCGTTGCGCGCCACGGTCTTGGCCGCCTCGATCGTGCCCTTCGCCCCGGAGATCGCGGTCGCGCGGTCCTCGGACGCCTGCTTCTCCGTGTCGGTCAGCGGCTCGGCGTCCTCGCCGCGGTCCTCGTTCACCGGGTCGCTCATGTCCTCGGCGGTCGCCAGGGCGCGCGCCGCCTTCTCGGCGTCGTCCAGCGCCTCACCGGTCTTCGACCGTGCCGTCTCCAGCGCCGGCTGGTACTCGACCAGCGCGGCGTGCACGTCCTCGTAGCGGTCGGCCGCCTTGCCCAGCGCCTCGTGGCTCTCCTGCGCACGCTTGCGCATCGCGCCCGCGGCCTCGCCCTTGAGCAGGGTCTCGTCACCGTCGCCGATCCGCTTGAGGAGCGCCGCCTGCGTGGTCATGGTCTCGGCGATCTTCTTGTAGTGCCGGATCACCGCGTCGAGCCCGGACGGCTCGGCCGGCACGGGGTCGTCGTCGTAGTCCAGCAGCTGCCACTCACCCACGCGCGCGGCGCTCATCCAGTCTCCTTCTCTCGGTTGCCGTGCGGCCGACACCCCAGGTCGTCGCGGCTGCGAGTAGACACCGTGTCCCAGGGACAGACTCAAGCCGCGGGCGGGGCGGGCAGGCCGAGCCACGACGCTATGGCGGCCGCTCCGAGAGTGTCCAAGACTTCTCCGGACGCTCGACGAGAGGACTTGTCTATCGATCGCGACCGCGCTCTCCGCTCCACCTGTCCGGCGCCTCGACAGGGAGCGTCCGACCCTCGCGCGCCGCTCCCCGGATCGCCCCGTGCGGCGCTACGGTACGGGTGCCTGCCCGGCAGGCGTCGACGACGAATGGAACGGAGCAGCTGTGGCACGAGGCACCGGCATCCCCCGCCGCACCGGAGCGGTGCTCGCCGTGACGGGGCTCGCGATGGCAGTACTGGCCGGGTGCGCGGTCTCGCCCGGCGCCGGCGTCGCGGCAGACCTGTCCCCCGAGGACGTCTCTTCCGCGCTCCAGGAGGGCGGCGACCTGCTGGTCTGGGCGTGGGAGCCCACGCTGGAGCACGTCGTCGAGGACTTCGAGGCCGAGTACCCGAACGTGGACGTGGAGCTGGCGAACGTCGGCACGGGCAACGACCACTACGTGGTGCTGCAGAACGCGATCCGCGCGGGCTCGGGCGTGCCCGACGTCGCGCAGGTCGAGTACTACGCCCTGCCGCAGTTCTCGATCGCGGGGTCCCTCGCCGACCTCGCGCCGCTGGGCGCGAGCGAGCTCGACGGCACCTACTCCCCGGGGACCTGGGGGTCGGTGACCGACGGCGACGCGGTGTACGGCCTGCCGATCGACTCCGGCCCCATGGCCCTGTTCTACAACGCGAGGACGTTCAAGGAGGCCGGCGTCGAGGTGCCGGCCACGTGGGACGAGTTCGTCGAGGCCGCACGCAAGATCCACGCGCACGACGACGGGACCCACCTCATCGCGGACGACGGCAACGCCGGGTTCGCGACGTCGATGATCTGGCAGGCCGGCGGGACGCCGTTCGCCGTCGACGGGACCACCGTGACCGTCGACCTCGCCGACAAGGGCTCGGCCCGGTTCGCCCAGATGTGGCAGCAGCTGCTCGACGACGACCTCGTGGCGAAGGTCCCGGAGTGGTCGGACGAGTGGTTCCAGCGGCTCGGCGACGGGACGATCGCCGCGCTGGTGACGGGCGCCTGGATGCCCGCGAACCTGGAGTCGGGCGCTCCGGGGGCCGCGGGCGACTGGCGCGTGGCGCCGATGCCGCAGTGGACGAAGGGCGGCACCGCGACGGCCGAGAACGGCGGCTCCGCGCTGTCGATCACCGAGGCCAGCACCCAGAAGGCCCTGGCCTACGGGTTCCTCCAGTACGCGAACGCCGGCGACGGCGTGCAGGTGCGGCTCGACCACGGCAACTTCCCGGCCACGACCGCGGACCTCACCAGCCCCGAGTTCCTGGCCAGGGAGCCGGAGTACTTCGGCGGGCAGAAGATCAACGAGGTGCTCTCCGCGTCCGCGACCGGTGTGCTCCCCGGCTGGCAGTACCTGCCGTACCAGGTCTACGCGAACAGCAAGTTCCCCGACACCGTCGGCCAGGCCTACACGGGCTCGACGCCGCTGTCCGACGGGCTGGGCGCCTGGCAGGAGTCGATCGTCAAGTACGGCAACGAGCAGGGGTTCACCGTCTCCGGGTCGTGACCTCGCGCTGGGGCGGCGCCGGACACGGTGACCCTGACGCCGGCCGGAGCGCGCGAGATCGTGATCGACCTCGTCCGCACCGGCCGGCCGTCCGACGACGTCACGTGGAGCGACTTCCCGCTCGGGTAGGCACCCGCCGGGACACACGCGTCACACGTCGACGGAGCGCCGTGCCCGCAGGCGGCTGATCAGCACACCACCGATCGTGGCGAACAACGCGAGGTAGATGGTGATCGTGATCGGGCTGGCGGCCAGCGCCGTCAGGCTGCCCTCGCTCACCGCAAGGGTGCGGGTCAGCTCGGTCTCGGCCATCGGGCCGAGGATCGCCGCGATCAGGACGGGCGCCACCGGCACCTCGTAGCGCCGCATGAGCAGGCCGAGCAGGCCGAACGCGAGCAGCAGGCCGAGGTCCACCAGGCTGGTGGAGTTGGCGTACACGCCGAACGCGCAGAACGTCGCGATCCCCGCGTACAGGTACGGGCGCGGGATGAGCAGCAGCCGGGCCCAGATGGACGCGAACGGCATGTTCAGGATGACCAGCACGACCAGCCCGACGAAGAGCGAGGCGATGAGCGCCCACGCCAGGTCGCCGTTGCGGTCGAACATGAGCGGGCCTGGCTGCATGCCGTACTGCTGGAAGGCCGCGAGCATGATGGCCGCCGTCGCGGAGGTGGGCAGGCCGAGCGTGAGCAGGGCGCCCATCGCGGTGCCGGAGGTGGCGTTGCCCGCCGCCTCCGGGGCCGCCACGCCGCGGATGGCGCCGCGCCCGAACTCGGGGTTGCGCCGCTTGCGGTCGAGACGCCGCTCGTTGCCGTAGGCCAGGAACGTGGGGATCTCGGAGCCGCCCACGGGGATCACGCCGAACGGGAGCCCGAAGCCCGTGCCGCGCAGCCAGGCGGGCAGCGCCTTGCGGAACTCGGCGCGGGACAGGAAGGGCCGCCCCTTGGAGTTGATGCTGGTCTCCGGGCCCTTGCGGCGCGCGGTCGACGCGACCCGGAGCACCTCGCCCAGAGCGAGGAGGCCGACGGTCACGGTGATGATGCTGACGCCGTCGAACAGCTCGGGGATGCCCATCGTGAACCGGGAGGCGCCCGACTGCGGCTCGATGCCGATCATCGCGACCGCCAGCCCGATGACGAGGGCCGCCAGGCCCTTGAGCACCGAGTCGGCCACGACCGCCGACGTCGCCACGAAGGCGAACACCGCCAGCGCGAAGAACTCGGCCGACCCGAAGTTGGTGGCGAGCTGCGCCATGTAGGGCGCGCCGAACGCCACCAGGGTGGTGGCGATGAGCCCGCCGATGACCGCGCCGATCGCCGCGGTCGCCAGCGCCTGGGGCGCTCGCCCGTCGAGCGCCATCTTGTGGCCCTCGAACGTGGAGGCGATCGCCGAGGAGTTGCCGGGGGTGTTGAGCAGGATGCCGGAGATCGAGTCGCCGAACAGCCCGCCGTAGTAGACGCCGGCGAACATGATGAACGCGCCCGTGGGGTCGAGGCTGAACGTGATGGGCAGCAGCAGGGCCACGGCCATGGCCGAGCCCAGGCCCGGCAGCACGCCGACGGCGGTGCCGAGCACGGCGCCGATCGTGACCCAGAGCAGGTTGATGGGAGACAGGGCGGTCGAGAAGCCCTCGAGCAGATGAGTGAAGGTATCCATGGGTCAGATCCCTGCCAGGATGCCGGACGGCAGCGGGAGGCCGAGGCCCCCGGCGAAGGCCAGCTGGATGACGGAGGAGAGCGCGAGCCCCGCGCCGATGTTGACGAGGTGCTTGGCCGAGCCGAGCCCGTACGACACGCCCGCGAACAGCAGCGCGCCGCTGACGAGCCAGCCGACCGGCTCGAGGATCAGGATGAAGGCGCCGAACGTGCCGGCCACGATCGCGACCTGGCGCCAGTCGATCCGCTCGCCGGCATCGCCGCTCGCGGGCGCCGGGCCCGTGTCGGCCGCGGCGTCGGGCCCGCTGCCGCCGGAACCGGCACCCTGCCGGGCCGCCGGTCGCAGCCTGCCGCGGATTCCCTGCGCCAGGAGCAGGAGGCCCACCACGGAGGCCACCACCGTGACGATCACGGGGAAGAACTGGGGCCCGGGAGGGGCCGCGCTGTCCGAGACCTCCATGGTCGCGGTGCCGTAGGCCAGGTACGCGGCGACCACCAGGACGACCACGGCGAGCGGGACGGAGCCCTGGTTCTGCTGCGCGGCCGCCGCGGCCGGGGTGTGCGCCGTCGAGACGGGATGGTCGTTGCTGGTCATAGTCCGAGCTCCTTGACGACGTCCTGGATGCGGCCGATCTCGCCGTCGAGGAAGTCGCCGAACTCCTCGCCGGTCTGCAGGTTGGCGACCCACTTGTTGCGCTCCACGGCGTCCGACCACTCGGGCGTGGCGACGGTCTCCTCGACGATCGCCTGGAGCTCCGCCGCGTCCTCGGGCGCGATGCCGGGAGGCGCGACGACGCCGCGGAAGTTGGGCAGGTAGAGGTCGTAGCCCGCCTCGATGAAGGTGGGCGCGTCGATGTCCGCGACGGGCTCGGGGGCCGAGAGCGCCAGGATGCGCAGCTTGCCGGCCTCGATCTGGTCGGCGAACTCGTTGTAGCCGCTCATCCCGGCCGCGACGCTGTGCGAGAGCAGCGCGTTGACGGCCTCGCCGCCGCCCGCGAACGGGATGTAGTTGACGTCCGCCGGGTCCACGCCGACCTCCTCGGCGAGCAGGCCCGCGGTCAGGTGGTCGGTGCCGCCGATCGAGCCGCCGCCGATCGACACCTGGCCCGGGTTCTTCTCGAACGCCTCGACGAAGTCGTCGACGGTGGCGTAGGGCGAGTCCGCCGGCACCACCAGCGCCTCGTAGTCGTCGGCGAGGTGCGCGATCGGCGTCGTCTCCTCGAGGCGGTACGCCGAGTCGTTCACCTCGATGCCGCCGATCATGACGGTGCCGGTGACCATCAGGACGTCGTCCTGGCCGGACATCTCCATGAGCTGTCCCAGGCCGATGGTGCCCGCCGCGCCGCCCGCGTTGACTACGCGCGGGTTGGTGACGATGCCGCGCTCGCGCATGACGGACTGCATCTCGCGCGCCACGGTGTCCCAGCCGCCGCCCGGGGCGGCCGGGACGAGCAGTGTCAGCCCGGTCCGCGCGCCGTGCACGTTGCCCGAGCGGTTGGCCTGGATGCCCGCCGCCACGACGAGCGGGACACAGACCAGCAGGGCGATGGTGGTCCGCACGCCGCGCCTCATGAGCCGCTCCCCCGTCCGCCGCCCGCGCCCGCGGCCGGCTTGACGGTGAGCACCGGTACCGGGGAGTCGAGGATCAGCCGCTGCGCCATCGACCCGAGCACCAACTTGCCGAGCGGGCTGCGCCGCCGGGCGCCGACCACGAGCACCTCGACGTCGCCCGCGGCGACGACGTCCAGGACCGCGTCGATCGGGTCCTGGTGGGGGTCGCGGGTCACCTGGCTCGCCTCGACCCCGGCCAGCAGCTCCGCGGCGCCGTCGACGGGGGTGGATCCGACGTTGCACCACTGCAACGTCGTCGCGCGACGGCGCGCCTCGGCGACCCCTTCGAGCAGGGCGGCACGACCTTCAGTGGTCGCGCTCGCTACGACAAGTACGGACACGGTGCCTCCTCAGGCGTGGGGCTGGAGCGATGCACGGGCCGCGTCGTGACCTCGACGTCGAGTACGGGACCGGCTGGCGTCGTCATCGTTGACTCGTGCATCGCGTACCACCAGGCGGTTCGGTTGGTCTGCCTGGTGGTACGGTGAGGCTACGGCAGCGCACTTCGCTTGGCAAGAACGGCGCTGCTGCCCCGGAACTGGACACCGGGGCGCGGCCACGGCATACGAGGTGACGACGTGACAGAGACGACGACCGGCGGCGACGGGGTGCGCAGCGTGCACCGCGCGCTCGAGCTGCTGGCGCACTTCGACGAGCAGCACAGCTCGCACAGCATCCGGGACCTGGTCGAGGCCAGCGGGCTCGCCAAGTCCACCGTCGTGCGGCTCGTCACCACGCTGGAGCACGCCGGGATGCTCTGGACGCGCGGCGACGGGCGCATCACGGCGGGCGTCGGGCTGATGCGCTGGTCGCGGCTGGCGCAGTCCACCTGGAGCGTGCCGCCCGAGGCCACGGAGGTGCTCACGCAGCTGGGCCGGGACTGCGGCGGGGAGTCCAGCCGCGTCTACGTGCGCCAGGGCACCGCGCGCGTCTGCATCGCCCAGCAGGAAGGGACCCAGCAGCTGCGGCACGTCGTGCAGGTCGGCGAGGCCATGCCGATCTGGCTCGGCGCCACCGGGCACGTGCTGCTGACCGGGCTCCCGCCCGACCAGGTCGAGGGCATCGGCGTCGCCGCGGGCCATGGGGCCGACTCTGCCGCCCGGCTCGCCCGCACCGTCGAGGAGACCCGCGCGCGCGGGTGGTCGGCCAGCCACGGCGAGCGCGAGGCAGGAGTCTCCGCCATCGCCGCGCCCGTGACCACACCGGAGGGCAGGGTGGCGGCCGCCGTCGGCCTCGGCGGCCCGACCAGCAGGTTCACCCCGGAGCACCTCGACGCCTGGCGCCCCGTCGTGCTGGAGGCCGCCGCCCGGCTCGCCCGGATCCCGTTCTTCGGAGGTATCGCGTGACCGAGGCGCCCGCCGCACCCCGGCTCCTCGACGGCGTCCGGGTGCTCGACCTCACGAACGTGCTCGCCGGACCGTTCGCGAGCTATCAGCTCGCGCTGCTGGGGGCCGACGTGATCAAGGTGGAGATCCCGGGCACGGGGGACCTCGCGCGCCGGCTCGGCGCGGACCACGACCTGAACGAGGCGGGGGTCGGCGCCTCGTTCCTCGCGCAGAACAGCGCCAAGCGTTCCCTGACCCTGAACCTGAAGAGCGCGGCGGGCAGGGAGGTCCTGCTCCGGGCCGTCGCGTCGACCGACGTGCTCGTCGAGAACTTCCGGCCCGGCGTCCTGGACCGCCTCGGCCTCGGCTGGGACCGCCTCCGGGAGGCCAACCCCGGGCTCGTCTACTGCGCGATCTCCGGCTTCGGCCAGGACGGCCCGCTGCGGGACCGCCCCGCCTACGACCAGATCGTGCAGGGCGTCTCCGGGATGATGAGCACGACCGGCACCGAGCACACCGGGCCGCTGCGCGCCGGGTACCCGGTGGCGGACACCCTCGGCGGCATGACGGCGGCGTTCGCGATCGCCTCGGCGCTGGTGCACCGGGACCGCACCGGCACGGGCTCGCACCTCGACGTCTCCATGCTGGAGTCGGCCATGACCGCGATGGGCTGGGTGGTCTCCAACCACCTCATCGCGGGCCAGGACCCGGTGCCCATGGGCAACGACAACTTCACGGCCGCGCCGTCCGGCACCTTCGCGACCGGGCACGGGCTGCTCAACATCTCCGCCAACGAGCAGCGGCAGTTCGTCGCGCTGTGCCGGGTGCTGGACCGCCCCGACCTGTGCACGGACCCGCGCTTCGCGGAACGCTCCGCCCGCAAGGCGCACCGGACCAAGCTCACCGAACAGCTGGAGAAGGCCCTCGCCGCCCGCACGGCCGAGCAGTGGGAGCCGGTCCTGGCGGCGGCGGGCGTTCCCGCCGCCCGCGTGCTCGGCGTGCCCGAGGCGCTGGCCCAGGACCAGGTGGCCGAACGACGGTTCGTGCACGACCTGCCCTTTCCCGGCGGACGAGACCGCCCCCTGCGGGTGCTGGGCAGCCCGGTCCACGTCGACGGCGCGGCGCCCGTGCCCGCGCACGAGCCGCCCCTGCTCGGCGAACACACCGACACGATCCTGCGCGAGCTCGGCTACGACGCCGCGACGATCGCCACCCTGCACGAGGAAGGAACCGTATGACCAGCGCGGCATTCCCCACCGTCGAGGAGTACGAGGCCCAGGTCACCGGCTGGTGGCGCACCGGCATCACCCGCATCCGGCCCGGTGAGATCCTGCTGCGCGGCTACCCCGTCGAGGAGCTGATCGGCAACATCACGTTCGTCGACCAGATCTGGCTCATGCTGCGGGGCGAGCTGCCCACGCCGGACCAGAGCCGCCTCCTGGAGGCAGCCCTCGTGGCCGCCGTCGACCACGGGCCGCAGGCCCCCTCCATCGCGGCGGCCCGCATGGCCGCGACCTGCGGCGTCGGCCTCAACAACGCCGTGGCGACGGGCACCAACCTCCTGGGTGACGTCCACGGCGGGGCCGGCCAGCAGTGCATGGAGGTGCTCCGCGAGATCCAGGAGCGCGCCGGGGACGGCGGGGACGTCGACGCGGCGGCGGCCGAGCTCGTGGCCGAGTACCGCGCCCGGGGCGAGCACGTCCCGGGCTTCGGGCACCGGTTCCACCCCCGCGACCCGCGCCGCGACCCGCTCCTCGAGCTCACCGAGCGAGCGGCCGACGCCGGGGCGGTGACCGGGTGGGCGCTGCGGGCGGGGCGGGCCCTGGAGGCCGCGCTCGCGGCGGGGCGGAGCCGTCCCGTACCGATGAACATCGACGGCGCGACGGCGATCATCTACAGCGAGCTGGGATTCGCGCCCGAGCTCGGGCGCGGACTGTTCGTGCTGTCCCGCAGCGTCGGCATCCTGGCCCACGCCTGGGAGGAGACGACCAGCGGCAGCCGGATCAAGGGGCCGCTCCCCCGCCCGCTCCTGGCCGGATACGACGGCCCGGAGCCGCGGGCCGTGCCTCGGCGGGCGTAGGACCGGGGACGGAGTTCCTCGCCCATCCCAGTTCTAACCAGCAATGCTAATATTACCGGTTAGAACTGGGACGCGTCGTCGAGCAGCGGGGGTCACCCCGAGGGGCAGGGCATGCACACACTCCACCGGCACGAGCAGTGGCACCCGGGCGAGGCGGAGATGCACCGCCGGCTCGGGGTGCCCCCGCAGGACAACCCGACGATCCCGGGCCTGCCCAGCGCCTACGCGCTCTGGATGACGCGGAGCCCGCTCCTCGCGCTGGGCACCGTCGACCGCGACGACCGGATCTGGACGACGGTGCTCGGCGGAAGGGCGGGCGTGGTCCGGCCGCTCGCCGAGGGAGTGCTGGGCCTGAGCTCGGCCGCGCACCTCGGCCCTCGGGGTGACGGCGACGGGCCAGGCTGGACCGGGCTCGACCCCGTGCTGGAGGCGCTGTTCTCGGGCCCCTCGGACGGAAGGGTCGTCGACCACCCCGGAGGAAAGCTCGTCGCCGGCCTGGCCATCGACCTGGAGGAGAGGACGCGGGTCAAGCTCGCGGGCCGGGTGTTCCGCGGCGTCGTCCTGCCCGACCGGGCCGAGGGAGAGGGCGCCGCGGGAGACGGCGCAGAGGGAGACGGGGCAGGGCCCTCCGGGACCCGGCCCGCGGACCCGGCGCGGGTGGACGTGCAGCTCGCCCTGGCCGTCGAGGAAACCCTCGGCAACTGCCCGAAGTACCTGAACAGCAAGGCCGTCCGGACCCACGAGGCATTTCCCCGCCTGGTCGGCGACTCGCTCCCCCTGCCCCAGGCGGCCGTGGACCTCGTCGGCCGGTCCGACATCTTCTTCCTCTCCAGCCGCCACCGGGACGGCGGAGATGGCGACGACGGCGGCGACACCGAGAGCATGGACACGAACAACCGCGGCGGCGCGCCGGGGTTCGTCCGGGTCTTCAGCAACGATGCCGACGAGGGCGTGGTCCTGGTGTACCCGGAGTACTCGGGCAACCGGCTCTTCCAGACCCTGGGCAACCTCCGGACCGACCCGGCCGTCGGCATCACCTTCCCCGACTTCGAGACGGGTGACGTCCTGTACCTCTCGGGGCGCGCGGAGATTCTGGTCGGCGCCGACGCAGCGGCTCTGCTGCCGCACAGTAGGGTCGCGGTCAAGGTGACGGTCGAGGCGGCCCGCTTCGTGGCCGACGGACTGCCGTTCCGGGGACGCCCGCTGGCCCCCTCGCCGTACAACCCGCCCGTCCGCCGGCTCGCCAGGGAGGCCCGCGGGGCGGACGGCCGTTCCGGCGCGGCCGACGGCGCGGACGGGCCCGAGGCCATCGCGACCGCGACCCTGGTCCGCTCGTCCCGCATCACGCCCACGGTGTACCGGCACACCTTCCGCCTGTCCCCCGACGCCCTGTCGCCGCGGGCGGCGGAGCGGTTCGCAACGCTCGGACCGTGGCGAGCGGGACAGCACGTCACGCTCGACTTCTCGGCCCACCTCGACCGGGGCTGGTCGCACATGCGCGACCACGACCCGACGTCGCTCAACGACGACTACATCAGGTCGTTCACGATCTCGGGCGCACCGCCCGAGCCGCGACCGGCACGCGGGCGCGAGGACAGTGCGGGCACGGAGCACGCGGGCGCCCTGGATGGCGTCGAGCTCGACGTCACGGTCCGGACGCACGGGCCGGTCACGCGCTTCCTGGCGCGGCGGGACCCCGGATCGGCGCTGACGGTGCCCGTCCTCGAGCTCGGCGGAGACGAGGGCCTCCGGGCGTCGGACCAGGACCTCGTCGTGGTGGCGGGCGGCGTCGGGATCACCCCGCTGATGGCGCAGGTCGGGCAGGGGGCCGGGCCCGGGCGGCGCCTGCCGGTCCTGTGGAGCCTGCGCGCCGACGACCTGCCGCTCGCCGTCGACCTGCTCGAACGAGCCGGCCAGGCAGAGCTGGACGTGACCCTGTTCGTGACCGGCACCCTGGACGCGAGCGGGCAGGACGACCTGGAGACCCTGGCCCGGTTGGGGGCCGTCGTCCGCACGCGAAGGATCAGGAAGGACGACGTCGTGGGCGCCGGGGCGACGGAACACGCGCGGTACGGCGTGTGCGCCGGGCCGGGACTGCGGAGGGCGCTCCTGGAGTGGCTGGACGGCGAACAGGTGAGCCTCGTCAGCTTCGACTACTAGACCGTTGCCGCCCGGGGCGCAGGGACCGCCGTCTAACCGGTCAATCACGCTTTGTTGGTAGGATTTCGGGATGCTCGAACGTCTGCTGGTCGGAGAGACCATCTCGCTCGACCTCGTGAACACCGAATGGATCGACCGCGGCGAGATGGTCGACTTCCTCGCCGCGGACGGTGCGGCCGAGCTCTGGTTCCGCGAGTACGGGTTCGACCCGGCCACGGAGGACGTCGAGGCCCTGCGGGCCGCGCGGGCCGCAATCCGGTCGCTCCTGGAGTCCCCGGGCCCCGAGGCGGACGCCCGCATGAACGACGTCCTGTCCCACGGGTACGAGAGCACGCGGGTGAGCGACGGGCGGCCCGGGACGACGTCGGCCACGGACCCCGGATGGGGTGCGGCCTGGCGTGCGGCCCGCGCCTTCACCGAGCTGCTCGCGACGCACCCCGACCGGATCCGGCAGTGCGCCCATCCGGACTGCGTCCTGTACTTCTACGACACCTCACGCAACGGCAGCCGGCGCTGGCACTCGATGGAAACGTGCGGCGCGCGGACCAAGTCCGCACGCCACTACCGCCGCTCCGTGAGCGAGGAGAAGGCGAAGCAGCACTGAGCCCCGGCCCGGCTCGGACACGGGTCTCGGCTCAGACCCCCAGGTAGCGGAGCACCGCCAGCACCCTCCGGTTGTCCGCGGCGTCGTACGGCAGGTCCAGCTTCTGGAAGATCGCCGCGACGTTCTTCTCCACCGCACCCAGGGAGAGGAACAAGGCCTCCGCGACGGCGCTGTTCGAACGGCCCTGCGCCAGGAGGTCGAGCACCTCGCGTTCCCTGGCGGACAAGCGCGCCCGGCCTTCGTCCTGCTCGGAGGCGCCCATGAGCTGCGAGACGACCTCCGGGTCGAGCACCGTCTCGCCCCCGGCGACCCGCACCAGCGCCTGCGCGAACTCGCCGACGTCGACCACGCGGTCCTTGAGGAGGTACCCGACGCCGCGCGGGTCGCCCTGGAGCAGCGCCGCGGCGTACCGCGTCTCCACGTACTGCGAGAAGAGCAGCACCGGCAGCCCGGGAAACCTCTCGCGCAGCGCCAGGACCGCGCGCAGGCCCTCGTCGGTGAAGGTGGGCGGCATACGGATGTCCGCGACGACGACGTCGGGCAGGGACTCGGCCGCCTGGAGCACGACCTCGCGTTCGAGGCTCTCGCCGTCCGCCACCGCCGTCACCTCGTGACCGCGCCGCTCCAGCAGCGAGACCAGCCCGTCACGCAGGATGCCCGTGTCCTCGGCGAGCACGACACGCAGGCCGCCCGCCCGTGCGGGCTCCGGCCCGGTCATGCCCGGCCGCCCGCGGCCGTGCGGCGCGCGCCCGGCGCCACGGCACGCAGGGCCGGGATGACGAGGCTGATGACGGTGGGCCCGCCGGCCGGGCTGGACAGGTCGAACGTGCCGTCGACCGAGCGGACCCGCTCGGAGACCCCGGCCAGTCCGGAGCGCACCCCGGACCCGTCCGGCGTGACGACGACGGCGCCACCGCGCCCGTCGTCGCGCACCCGGATGCGCACGGTCCCGCCCGCTCCCCCGGTGCCGGAGTCGGCGTCGACCAGCACGTGGACCCGGGACGCGGCGGCGTGCTTGGCCGCGTTGGTCACCAGTTCGACGATCGAGAAGTAGACGATCGACTCGACGGCGGGTGCCAGGCGGCCGCCCTCCTCCAACGCCGGGTCGACGTGTGCAGTGACCGGCAGCGGCGCCCGCGCGGCGAGCGTCTCGACGGCGACCGCGAGGCCGCTGTCGAGGGCCGGCGGGTGGATGCCGCGGGCCAGCTCCCGCAGCTCGGTGAGGGCGTCCTTGGTGGACGCGTGCGCGATGTCGAGGAGCTCGCCGACCGCGCCCGTGTCACCAGAGACGAGCTGCTCGCGCGCCTCCCCGAGCTGCATGCCGACGGCGACCAGGCGCGCCTGGGTACCGTCGTGCAGGTCGCGCTCGATCCGGCGCAGCCGGGCGTCGGCGTCCTCCACGGCGCCCGCGCGCGAACGCTCCAGCTCGGCGACGCGCAGGCCCGCCGCCGTCGGCCCGAGCAGCGCCCGGGTCAGCAGCGTCAGCAGGGCGACGAACGCCGACACGACCAGCGGCCACAGGACGAGCACGGCCACCCCGCCCGCCGCGACCACCGCGAGACCGGCGGGGTTGTGCCACCGGTCGTCCATGGCCAGCTCGGCAGGCAGCGACCAGAACCAGGACCAGTACGTGACCCCGCCGAGCCCGAGCAGGAGGAACACCGAGCTCGCGACGAGCCCCACGAGCGTCACAGGCAGGGCCGCGAGCATGAACAGCAGTGCCCGCCAGCCCGCCGCGTCGCCGAGCGCACCACCGAGCCACGCCCAGAAGCCGTCGCGTGGCCGGCGGGCCGGGGGCGCGGCCACCGGGGCGCCGAGCAGGCGCTCGGCCAGGCCGCGGTAGACGCCGCCCCACGACCGGCCGCCCACCACGAGCGCGCCGGCTGCGAACAGACCCACGACCGTCACCGCGCCCACGGTGCTGAACAACACCGTGGCCAGCACATAGGCGAGAGCGAACGGAGCCAGGAGCAGCATGAGCCACAGGTAGCCGTACGAGCGCCATGTGGCCGCGGCGCGGGGCGCACCGAGCAGCCGCTTCGTCCGGGAGCTCGGTCCGGGCCTGTGTGCCGGCGAGTCGGAGGTCATGAACTTCATCCTGTCAGGGTGCCGTGGCGCGGCCCGCCCGGGACAGGGGGTTTACCTCCGGGTGAGGTGCGGTTTTCCTCCACGACCGGGCCAGGGCGCGGCCGGCTCCGGGAGCACGAGCTCCGAGTGGGCCGGCTCCGGCGTCGTCCCCGGCATGGCGACGAGAGCGCGGAGCATGGTGTTGCGCCGCTCCAGCGCCTCGGCGGTCGTCGGGAAGAGCCGCGCGCCACCGTCGGCCACCAGCGCCTGGTTCTTCGTCACGAACTCGCGAGTGTCGCGCTCGTAGGCCGCGAAGGCCGCGACGTGGCTCCGGTGCTCCGCCAGGGACCTGGCGAGCATGTAGGCCCCGACGAGCGCGAGGCTCGACCCCTGTCCCGTCAGGAACGACGGCGCGAACGCGGCGTCGCCGACGAGCGCCACGCGGCCGCTCGACCATCGGGGCATGCGGATCTGGCCCGCCGTGTCGAAGAACAGGTCGTCGGCCTCGTGCATGGCATCGACGATCCCTGCGACCTGCCGGCCCGCACCGGCGTAGGCGCTCGTGACCAGGTCGCGCTGTGCGTCCGGGTCTCGCAGCGCGTGGGACGGCAGCGCCGGCCGGTGGAAGTTCAGGAACGCGTGCACGGCGTCGTCGGCCCCTCCGGTGGCGTACAGGGCCGCGGCCCTGCCCGGGGCGCTCCACATCATGAGCTCGTGCGTCAGGCCCAGGGTGTTGGGCATGGTGAACACCGCGAACGCGTAGCCGAGGTACCGGTGGAACCGGTCCTCGGGCCCGAAGGCGAGCGCCCGGGTGCCCGAGTGCACGCCGTCCGCGCCGACCACCAGGTCGAAGGTGCGGCGCGCGCCGCTGCGGAAGGTGACGTCGACGCCGTGCTGATGCTCGTCGAGCGCGGTGACGTGGTCGTCGAACCGGAGCTCGACGTCGTCCCGGACCGTGGCGTACAGCGCCGCCGTCAGGTCCCCGCGCGCCACCTCGAGGCCCTGCCCCTCGACGCTGCGCGCGACCGCGGAGGGATGCAGGGAGACGATCTCGCCGCCGTCGGCGTCGAGGAAGGTGAACCGCCCGGTGTCGACGTGCGCGGCCCGCAACCGCGGCAACACACCCATCCGGCGGACCACGTCGAGCGCGGTGCCACGCACGTCGATCGGGTAGCCGCCTCCGCGCGGGGCGTGCGCCTTCTCGACGACGGTCACGGCGAAGCCGGACCGGTGCAGCCAGTACGCGAGCGTCGGGCCGGCGATGCTGGCGCCGACGACGAGGACCGTGCGCGGGGCAGGGTGCGGGGCGGAGTGCGAGGCAGAGCGGGAACGTGAGGTCATGACCGGACTTCCTTCGTCAGGTGGCGGGCGGCGAACAGCGAGAGCGCGATCACGAGGGCGGCGACGAGGAACCCCGTGACGAAGGCCGACTCGGCGGGCGCTCCCGTCGCCGGGTCGTGCCCCGCGTCGAGGATCGAGCCGGCGACCTGGCCGCCCGCGACGGCGCCGACCAGGCGGATCACCACGAGCAGGCTGGTGGCGATCCCGGTGTCCTCGGCGGCCACGGCGGTGGCGGTGTTCGCCAGCAGGGCCGTGGTGATCAGGCCGCCGACGAAGGCGACCAGCGTCCGCGCGACGACGAGCTGCCACACGGTGTCGTGGAGCGCCGCGACGGCGACGAGCACGCCCGCGGTCGCGACGGCGCCCGCCGTCGCCACCGCACGCGCCCCGTACCTCCGCACCGCGAGCCCGCCGACCGAACCCGCCAGCACGCCGGCGACGGACGCGGGCATCAGGAACAGGCCGATCTCGGTGGTGTCCAGGCCCAGACCGTAGCCGTCGCCCGAGACCCCGAACAGCTTGGGCACGAACGTCTGCAGCATCGCGGAGACGGCCGCGACGGCGACGGTGAGCACGCTCGCGCTCCACAGGGCGGGCGCCGCGAGCATGCGCAGCTCGACCATCGGCGAGACCGCGCGGCGTTCGACGGCCACCCACGCCACGGCCAGCGCAGCGACGACCAGGATGATGCCGCCGACCGCCAGCGGCGGGACGCCGCCACCGGTCACCACCAGGAGGCCGAGCATGAGCGCCAGGAGGGTGGCGCTGAGCAGGGCCACGCCCGGCCAGTCGATCGCGGTGTCCTGCCGGCTCGGCGAGTCGTCCGGCATCAGCCGGAGCACCCCGAGCGAGGCCGCGACGATCACGATCGTCGGCACCGCGAAGATCCAGTGCCAGGACAGGCCCTCCGCCAGCGGCCCGGCGACCAGCGTCCCGATGATGCCCCCGGCGGTGAACAGCGCGCTGACCACCCCGACGGCGACCTGCGTCTGCCCCTCCGGGAAGTTCTTGCGCACCAGGATGAACGACAGCGGCAGGGCGCCGACCATGGCGCCCTGGAGCGTCTGGCCGATCAGGAGCACCGGCAGGCCGGGCGCGAGGCTGGAGAGCACACCTCCCGCCGAGACGAGCGCCATCAGCGCGAGCAGGACCCGCTTGCCGCCGTAGCGGTCGCCGAGCTTGCCCGCGATGGGCGCGACGATCGCGCCGGTGATCAGCAGCGTGCTCGCGACCAGGGCCGCGGCGGCCGAGTCGACCCCCAGCTCGCGCTCCAGCAGCGGTCGCGCCGGATCCACCACGGTCTGCAGCGTGCCGAGCGCGAGGGCGAGGACGCCCAGGGCGCCGATCGCGGGCCTGCAGATGCGTGCGGGATGCCCCCTCTCGGGGCGGGCCGGGGAGTCGGCGACGACGGTCATGCCGGCGCCTCCCCGGACCGGTCGCGGGACGCGGAAACGTAGGGGCTTCGTCTGATCTGCATGCCCACGAACGTAGGTTTCGGCCGCTGGGCCCCGGTAGGGAGGGATCCGCCGTCGGCAGGGGGGATATCCCCCGACCTCGACAGCCAGTGATGGTGCGTGAGCGGTGAACGCCCAGGTCAGAGAGTCTTTCGGAAGTGTAATAACTCCACCGCTCACGGGCTCGGCGCCCTAGCGTCGGGGGCGCCCCACCCGACCCGAAGACCCGAACTGGAGCACTTATGTCCACCAACACCCTCGACGCAGCGACGCTGCGGGCGGAGCTCGACGGGAGCCTCGTCCTGCCGGGCGACTCCGGCTGGGACGACGCCCGCCAGGCCTGGCAGCTCGCGGTCGACCAGCGGCCCGACGCCGTCGTCGTCGCGGCCACCACCGCCGACGTGATCGCGACCGTGAACGCCGCCCGCGCCGCCGGCCTGCGGGTCGCGGCGCAGTCGACCGGCCACAACGCGGCGCCCCTCGGCCCGCTCGCCGGGACGGTGCTGCTGCGCACCACGGGCCTGACCGACATCTCCGTGGACCCCACGGCTGCCACCGTCCGCGTCGGCGCCGGTGCGCTCTGGGGCGACGTGACGGCCGCCGTCGCACCGCACGGGCTGGCCGGGCTGGCGGGCACCGCGGCCGACGTCGGCGTCGTCGGCTACACCCTCGGCGGAGGCCTGTCCTGGCTGGGACGCGCCCACGGCCTGGCCGCCAACCACGTCGTCTCGGCCGACGTCGTGACCGCCGACGGCGTGCTGCGGCACGTCGACGCCACCAGCGAGCCCGAGCTGTTCTGGGCCCTGAGGGGCGGCGGCGGCAGCTTCGCCGTCGTCACCGCGCTGGAGCTCGGCCTGGTGCGGGTGCCCGAGCTGCACGGCGGCACCCTGTTCTTCCCCCTCGGCCGCGCGGCCGAGGTGCTGGAGGCCTGGCGGCAGTGGACCGCCCTCGTCCCGCCGGAGGTCACGTCGCTCGGGCGGCTGCTCCGCTTCCCGCCGGTCCTGGAGATCCCCGAGCCGGTCCGCGGCCAGTCGTTCGCCGTGGTCGAGGTGGTCTCCCTCCTCGGACAGACCGCGACGGACCACCTGCTCGCGCCGCTGCGCGATCTCGGTCCGGTGATGGACACCGTGCACCCGACCACCCCGGTCGAGCTGGAGACCATCCACATGGACCCGCCCGGGCCCGCTCCCGCCGTCGGTGACGGGTTCCTCCTGACGGACCTGACGGCCGAGGCGCTCGACACCTTCCTGTCGGTCGCCGGCCCGGACGCCGACTTCCCCTTGCTCTCCACGGAGCTCCGCCACCTCGGCGGAGCCCTCGCCCCGGACGCGTCGACCGGTGGTGCCGTGAACGGCTTCGAGGCCCGCTACGCGCTCTTCAGCGCCGCGCTGACCCCCGACGAGCAGACCGTCAAGGCGACGCACGTCGTCCTGGACCGCCTGCGCGACGCGCTGCGGCCGTGGACGGCGCCCGTCTCGTACCTGAACTTCGCCGAGCGCCGCGGCGGCGCTCCCTTCGCGGACGACGCGGCGCTCGACCGGCTGCGCCGGGTCAAGGACCGGTACGACGCCGCCGACGTGATCCGCGGGAACCACCCCGTCGAGCCGCACTCCCGCTGACCCGGGCACTGCGCGCAGGAGCAGGCCGGGCCGGATCCCTCTCGGGGCCCGGCCCGGCCGTTCGCAACGCCTCCGCCGAGGCGTGAGTACAGGAGCTCAGTACAGGATCGACGCCTGCCCGCGCGGCCACGCCAGGGTCGCGTAGATCTGGACCATCGCCGCCTGCTCCAGCAGCTCGGTGTGCTCGTCCCCGGCGTTGAACAGGCCGGTCGCGGGCTCGCGCTCGGTGCGCCACTGCTGGTCGGCGTAGTCCGCCATGGCGCCCCGGTACTTCGTGCCGCCGGTCACGGACTCCAGCAGCAGGAGGTTCTTGAACCAGATGGAGTTGAAGAACATCGGCTGGCCGTCCAGCCGCCCCTCGGTGACGTAATAGCGGTACGACGCCGCCGCGATCGCCTTCGCCTTCCTCAGGTAGCGCTGGTCGCCCGTCGCCTCGTACAGCAGGGTGTAGGTGCCGAGCGGCACGCCCTGGTTGTACGACCACTGCGTGCGGTCGATCGACCCGTCGAGCTTGATGTTGTCCCAGTAGAGGCCGTTCGGCGCGAGCAGGTGCTCGTCGGTCCACCCCACCATCCGCTGCGCCCAGTCGAGGTAGCTCGGGTCCCCGGTGATCATGTAGAGGCGGGTGGCGAGCTGCGCGCCGGGCATCGTGGAGACGGTGTTGCGGTCGGTGCTCCAGGTGGCCTGGGTCCAGAACACGCCGCCGGGCGCCGGGTGCGACGGGTCGGTGTCCCACCCGGAGACCACGAGCTCGAAGATCTCCTCGGCACGTCCGAGCGCCGCCTCGTCGCCGGTCGCCAGGTACTGCTGCACCTTGGCGAGCGCGACCCACTCGTTGTCGTCGTAGAACATGTCGCCGCCACCGCCGTACGGGGCGCGCGGGTAGGAGTCGTAGCCGGGCAGCCCGGTGGTGCCGCCGTCGGCGTTCCAGAAGTGCTCCTGCCCGCGGGCGACGTCGGCGAGGTCGTCCTCGAACGACCGCCCCACGGCTCCGGGCAGCCCGGTGAGGTCGAGCGTCGCGACGTGCGCCTGGGAGTGCGGCCACTCGAACGAGTAGGTGCGGTCGTCGGCCCCGCTCGGGTACCGCTCGCGGTAGAGGCCGGAGCCGTCGTCCGCGGCCATGTACTCGCGCATCGCGTCGTACGACGCGACCGCCCGCTGCACCTGCGTGCGCTGCGACACCGCGGGGGCGCCGCCCTGCTCCGCGGCACTCTGCTGAGTGCTGCCCTGCCCCGCGCCGCCCTGTTCCGCGTCGGCGGGGGCCGCGACCCCCAGCGCGCAGGCCAGCGCGACGACCGTGGCGGCAGCTCTGGTGAACCTCATCGTTCGCTCCTTCGTCCGGTGGTTTCGTCCGGTGGTGCTCCGAGCGGCCCCGACGCCGTCCGACGGCGGCCTATGTCAGCGCTGTCATCGTCGCGGGCGGTGAGCTCGGCATCATCTGCGGTTCCGTGGGTGGTGGGGTGGCCGGACCCAGCCTCGCGAGGTCTCCTTTGACTCGGACAGGTCCTGAACGCCTGGCGGTCAGGCTAGGGCCTACGGACATCACGGGTCAACGACGTCGGCCCCGGCCTGGCAGGCGAGGCAGAGCAGCGTGGACTCGACGACCCCGCGACGCACGAACCGCTGACCCAGCTCGACGGCGAACTCGTCGCACTCCGGGCACGACCAGGGGCCGCCGGCCCCCTCCCGCACCGACGTCATGATGGCCGGCCATCCGCTGCTCACCGCGAGAACTCCCAACCGCGCACGCGGTGCACGACGGCGGCCTTCGGGTAGGTGCCGCCCGGCGCGCCGATCTCGAAGAGGTCGACCATCAGGAAGAGCGGGTAGCCCGGGCTCTGCGCGATGCGCCGCAGCACCCGGCCCTGGCATCCGATCACGGTCTCGCCCCGACCCCAGACGACCGTCCAGGTGTGCGGCGCCGTCGCGTCGAAGGGCAGCGGGACCTCGCTCATGTCGGTCGTCAGCCCGGGGTCGTGGTGCGCCTTGATCCCCGTGCGCGCCGTGGTGGTGGCGCCGATGGCCGCGGCGTCGATCTCGAAGACGCAGATCTCGCCGGCCGCGGTCTCGTCGTCGTGCTCGGTGCCGACCAGCCAGGCGGCGAGCATGCATCCGAGGTCGCGGGTCGCGCTGACGGTGATCTCGACCCTGCCCGCCGACGGCGCCCAGAGCAGACGCGTCGGCGTCGGGGTGCGGACGACGAGGCCGTCCGCCCGGTGCCGGTGCGTCCCCCGGCGCGAGCCGGCCGGGCCGGAGTACGTGCCGGTCTGCAGGTTGGAGACGCGCAGCGGCGTGTCCTCGGGACGCCAGTCCGGTTGATCGGCCTCGACGAGCAGCTCCAGGCCGCCCGCCGTCTCCCGGTACCGGGCCGCGGACCGGTCGGGCGTGGTCCAGTGCGGCAGGTAGTGCGGTACCCAGAGCCTGGGGTCCGGCCCTCCGGTGAAGTCGTCCTCGACGTCCGGGGCACGGTCCGGTGCGGGAGGCAGCTCAACACTCGGGTTCACCCGGCCGATCCTTCCACCGATCCTTAGCTCCCGGCGGTCGCGGTCCCGGCGAGGTGTGCGGACGCCCGCGGGCGGACCCCCTCCAGGGCGAGCGTGACCAGCCGCTCCGCCTCCGCCGCGCCGGCGTCCTGCGCGGCGAGCGAGATCGCGTTGACCAGGGTCATCAGGTCGGCCATCACGACGTCGGGGCGCACCGAGCCCTCCTCCACCGCACGGCGGCGCAACGGCTCACCCGCCGCGACGAGCGTCGTCCCGCAGGAGTCGCTCTCCTCTGCCGGCGCGTTCAGGATCGACGCCGCCAGACCACGGGTCGTCGTCGAGTACGCGGCCACGTCCCGGAGCCAGGTACTCAGCGCCTCGAGGGCGTCCGGCGCGGTCCGCAGCTCCTCAGCGCGGGCGCACAGGCCGTCGATGCGGTCGCGGAAGACGGCTTCCAGCAGCGACCAGCGCGACGGGAAGTGGCGGTGCAGCGTGGCCGAGCCCACCCCCGCCGACCGTGCGATCGCCTCGAGCGACGCGTCGGCGCCGTCGCGGGCGATCGCCTCGGACGCCGCACTCACGATGCGGCTGTAGTTGCGTTGTGCGTCAGCTCTCATGGTCCGCCGTTGCCAAAGTGGGGTGGTCCCCCATATGTTAGCCGAACCAGCAAACGGGGCGATACCCCACTTAGCTTTGGAGGCAGCATGACGGTTCTGGTCATCGGCGCGACGGGCAACCAGGGCGGGGCCACGGCCCGGGCCCTGCTCGACCGCGGTGTCCCGGTCCGCGCACTGGTCCGTGACACCGGCTCCGACAAGGCGAAGGCCCTGGAGGAACGAGGAGCCGACCTGGTCGTCGGCGACCTGGACGACGCGGCGTCGCTGCTCGCGGCCGCCGAGGGAGCGGACGGCGTGTTCTCCATCCCGTTCCCCGACGTCAGCAACCTGGAGGGCGACACGGAGATGGCCCGGGGCCGGAACGTCGTCGAGGCGGCGCGCAAGGCGGGCGTCTCGCACGTCGTGCACAGCAGCGTCTCCGGCGCCGGGGACTTCGCCCGCACCCAGCCCGGCTGGGCCGAGGGCCGCTGGGACAGGCACTACTGGGAGAGCAAGGACGCCGTCGACGAGGCGGTACGGACCGGCGGCTTCGAGCACTGGACGGTGCTCAAGCCGGCGACCTTCATGGAGAACCTGACCGGCTGGTCCTACATCTTCGGTGACTGGTCCGACGGCACGATCATCACCGGGTTCGCCGCGGACACCCGGATCCCCTGGATCGCCGTCGACGACATCGGGGAGACCGCGGCGACCGCGTTCACCGAGCCCGGCAGGCTCGACCACATGGACGTCGAGCTCGCCGGCGAGATGCTGACGATGACCGAGACCGCCGAGATCCTCAGCGAGGTCCTGGGTCGCCCGGTCAGCGCCCCCGTGCTCACCCCGCACGAGGCCGTCGAGCGCGGCATGCTGCCCGCCATGGTCAACGGCGTCGAGCGGATCAACGCGAACGGCACGCCCGCCCGGCCGGAGCACGTCAGGGCCCTGGGCCTGCCCACCACGGACTTCCGCACGTGGGCGCTGCGGACCCTGGTCTGACACCGCTCTCGGCCGGGGGGCTCTCGCGTCAGCCCGCCACGGCCCCGACGTCGTCGTGGTCCGTGGAGGCTGCGACCTCGCGCCAGGCGTCGAGCTCGGTCCGCACGGCCACCAGCTTCGCCTCGACCGAGGCGACACAGTCCGAGCCGAGCTGGAGCCGGAGCGGGGCCCGCCCGGAGTCGATCACGGACACGATCGCCGGACCGGCCTTGGTGGGATCGCCGGGCTGACGGTGGTTCACCTGCTCCGCCGTCGTCCGCATGGCTCCTGCGGGGCCGCCGGCGTAGTCCTCGATCGCGACGGCGGCCTCGTGCAGGCTCGAAGAGTCGAGGAAGTCGGTGCGGAAGTACCCGGGCTCGACCAGCGTGACGCCGATCCCGAGCGGAGCCAGCTCCAGGGCCATCGACTCGGAGAAGCCCTCGACGGCGAACTTCGTCGAGGTGTAGATGCCCCAGCCGGGCGAGCTGACGAAGCCCCCGACGGAGGACAGGTTGACGACGTGCCCGGAGCGCTGGGCGCGCAGGAGCGGCAGCACCGCGCGGGTCACGGACAGGAGCCCGAAGACGTTGGTCTCATACACGGCGCGGACCTCCGCGTCGCTCGCCTCCTCGACGGCACCCAGCAGCCCGCGACCGGCATTGTTGACCAGCACGTCGATGCGGCCGAAGGCTTCGACACCGGCGTCGACGGCGGCCTGGACCTGGCCGGCGTCGGTCACGTCGAGCGCTACCGGCAAGAGCTGCGCTCCCGCGTCGGGAAAGGCCTCTCGCACGCTGCGCGGGTCGCGGGCCGCTGCGACCACGCTGTGGCCGCTCGCCAGAGCGGCGCGGGTGATCTCCGCACCCAGGCCTCGGGCCGCACCCGTGATGAACCAGACCGCCATGTAGCTCTCCTCAAGAACGTCGTGGGGCCGACGTGGTGTGGCCCGTGACCATCCCATCCCGCGGCCCGGCCCTCCGGTAGCGCCTGGCTGGCTCCGCTGGTCATGGCTCTGCCAGTACCACCCGGCCCTGCGTCCGGGTCAGTCGGCGAGTCCGCGGGCGACCATGCTGCGACCCGCGGCGAGGATCGCCTCACGAGCCGGCCGGGGGCTGATGCCGAGGACGGAACGGGTCTTCTCGTTCGACACCCGCTTGACGTAGCCGAGGTCGGCGGCGACGGACTTGTACTCGTCGTTGAACAGGGCGGTCGCCTTCACCACGACGTCCGGGATCGTCCGGGTCGGCACCTTCGACGCCGCCGCACCGAGGTCACTCCTCAGGACCGCGCCGATCTCCTTCATCGCGACCGCAGGCTCCCCCGTGCCGACCAGGAATCGCTCGCCGGCCGCACCGGGCGCGGTCATCGCGGCGACATGGACCGTGGCGACGTCCCGCACGTCGACGATCGGGACGAACATGTTCGGGTAGCCCGGCATCCGCCCGTTCAGGCTGTTCTGCACGATGTGGTTGGCGCCGGACACGTCATCGCCCATGACCGGACCCATGACGGCGACCGGCAGGATCGTCGTCAGCTCCATCGGGCCGCCGGACGTCGCGACGAAGTCCCAGGCCGCGCGTTCGGCGAGGATCTTGCTACGCCCGTAAGCGTCGACTCCCCGGCCGAAGAGCGGCGACCAGTCCGCCTCGGTGAAGACGTGGTCGATGTGTCCGTGGCCGAACCCGACGGCGTGGAAGGCGGAGGTGAGGACCACCCGGCGGACGCCCGCGTCCCGGGCAGCGCGCAGCACACGGAGCGCGCCGTCGCGCGCGGGGGCGATGACCTCCTCCTCGTCCTTCGCCTTGCCCGTGTGCACGGGCGACGCGACATGCAGGACGAAGTCCGTCCCGGCGACCGCTTCCGCCCATCCGGCGTCCTGCATCAGGTCGGCCTCGACGAAGGTCAGCGCCTCGTGACGCGTGACGCCGGCGGCGCGGAGCACGTCGCGCACGGCGCCCTCCTTGCGCAGGGAACGAAGGGTGCTGCGCACCGTGTGCCCCTGGTCCAGGAGCTGGACGATGACGTGCCCGGCGATGAACCCGGAACCGCCGGTGACAAGAACGTGTGACATGGAAGGCCTCTCCGTAGCGTCCGTCTCAGTGGTACCCCGATCCTGCGCGGCCCGCCGAGCACTACCCAGATCCCTCCTGACACTGGTAGTCGCAGGGCATACGCTGCGTCGGCGACGGCCGCTTACCGTGGACGTCATGACCGACGAGCCGAACACTCTTGGTGAGTACCTCAGGGCGCGGCGCGAGCTCGTCACGCCGGAACAGGTCGGCATCCCGGTCCTCGGCGTCCGGCGGGTGCCGGGGCTGCGCCGCGAAGAGGTCGCGATGCTCTCGGGCATCAGCGCGGAGTACTACCTGCGTCTCGAGCAGGGGCGTGACCGCCGCCCGTCCGCGCAGGTGCTGGAGGCGATCGGGCGAGTTCTCCAGCTCGACGACGACACCTATCTCCTGAGCCTGGCCGCCGAGCGGCCTCGTCGAGGACGTGCCAGGCCTCGCCGCGAGGTGCTCCCCGCCAGCACCGAACAGTTCATCGCCCAGCTCCCCTTCCCCGCGTTCGCCGAAGGACGCTACCTCGACGTCCTCGCCGCGAACCCTCTCGCGGCGGCCGTCTCGCCGCGGCTCGTTCCCGGCGGCAACAGACTCCTGGACGTGTTCCTCGACGGCGCGGAGCAGGACCTCTTCGAGGACTGGGAACGCGCCGCGGCCGCGCTGCTCGCCACGTTCCGCAGGACCGTCGGGACCCGGATCGACGACCCCCGCGTGGTGGAGCTCGTCGGCCAGCTCTCCCTCGCCAGCCCGGAGTTCCGCCGCCTGTGGGCACGCCACGACGTCGCCGAGCGCACGGGCGCCACCGTCACCTTCGACCACCCCGCCGTCGGCGCCCTCCGCCTCGACCGCGAGAAGCTCGCGGTCAGCGGCACCGACGGCATCATGCTCGTCGTCTACCACGCCCAGCCGGGCACCGAGTCGGCGGAACGTCTCGCGCTCCTCGGGTCGATGAGCGCTCCCGCCTCGACCGACCAGCGGAGCGCGAAGGTCCCTCATAGCTCAACCTGACAGGCCCGGCTGCCCGTCGGGTCCTGGGCCGCACGAGGCTCAGCGCTCCGTGCCTCGTCTGCCGATCACGTGGGCTAGGACGGTAGCGGTGAGGCCGAGGACCATGAGGGCGGCGCAGGCGACGAAGATCCCGGGGCTGCCGAGCGGTGTGCTCGCGCCGATCGCGATGACCGGGCCCGACAGGATCGCTCCCACGCGGCGGGTGTTCATGTACATCCCGGTGGCCAGGCCCGGCCCGGCGATGATCCGTTGGAACAGGGACAGCCCGGTGCCGGCGACCGCGGCGAACGACCAGGCGTTGAGGACCTGGATCGCGATCAGCGGCCCCGGGGTCGTGACGCCGGCCAGGAGGAGGTAGTAGGCGATCCCGGCGAGGCACCCGCTGACGATGAGGCCGAGGTCGGAGAACCGGCTGCCGAGGCGGCCGATCAGCAGCAGGGCCGGAACCTCCAGACCGGCGGCGACACCGAGTGCGACACCTGCCCAGAGGACGTCGAGCTCAAGCTGTCGGGTGACGTACACCGTCAGGTACGCGGTCGCGGTGGCGTTCGTCGCCTGGAGCAGGACGAAGGCCACGATGATCAGCACCACCGCCCGACGTGACAGACCAGCATGGTCGCCCTCCGTGCCCGCGTCCTTGACCGGCGTCGCGGTACGGCTGCTGCGGGCCAGCAGCGCGGTGGCGCCCATGCCGAGGGCGGCGACCAGGGCGATCACCCACAGGACGCCGCTCTCCCCGAACGAGCCGATCACGAGGGCCGCCAACGGTGGCCCGCCTACCCAGGCGACGGACACGATGGCGCGGGTGTCGACGATCTGGGTCGGCGTCGCGCCGGCGTGACGCAGGTGGGCGAACAGGAGGGTGCTGCCCAGGCCTGCCGGTCCGCCGAGCACGATCAGCGCGGCGACGGCGACCTGGAGCGAGCTCGTCAGCACGAGCACGAGGGCCAGGGCTATCGACAGCCCGCCGCTGACCAGCATCGGCCGCAGGTAGTCCCCGGTCCGGTCAGCGCGCGCGGGGACCACCAGCGAGGCGATCAGGCCACTCGTGTTGTAGAGCGCCAGGGCCCAGCCGAGCTCGGTGGTGGAGGCGTCGAACAGTGCGGTCAGGATCAGGGCGAGTGCGGGATTGAGGAAGGCGATCTGCAACCCCCACAGCAGAGCCGTGGAGGGCACGAGGATCCGGTGGGTCATGCCGGCTCGGGCGAGAGACGACCGGCCAGCGTGCACGCGGCCGGGTCCGCCGGCGCGGGTGCCGGGTCCTTCATGTGGAGCTCCTTGCTCGTCGATCCGCCCGGTCCGGACGTCCGCGGCAGGGCTCCGCTCACGGCGGGCTGACGGTGGACGGTCCGCACCGGATCGCGGTGGTCACGAGGGCTCACCGTACGTCGACCCGATACGTGGTGGGAGGTTCTGCCGTTCCCCCTCCCGGTGGGTCGCGCTCTCGCCGTCGCCCGGTTCGCCGACGACGGCGCGCCAGGCGGCGCCCGCCGCGATGTGCCGACGCCAGGGGCGCAGGGCCCGGGGCGGCATGCCGATCGCGAGCACGCCGACCAGGCTGTCGCCGGTGCAGTACGCGGCGAGGAATCGCCTCTCCGCGAGGTCGCCCTCGACGACCCGGACCTCGTCGTGCCCGCGAAGGTAGCCGTACGCCTGGATCTTCAGGTCGTACTGGTCGGACCAGAAGTACGGCACCGGGGCGAACGGCCGGGCGGCCTCGGGGTCGAGCAGGTTGCGGGCCACGGCCAGGCCCTGCTCGGCGGCGTGGGTGCGGTGCTCGATCCGCATCGAGACGCCGAACAGCGGGTTGTCCCAGCGGGCGACGTCGCCGACGCCGTACACGCCGGGCGCCGCCGCGCAGAACTCGTCGCAGACCAGGCCGTCCGCGACGGGCAGACCACCGAGCTCCAGCCATTCGGTGCTGGGCACCGAGCCGACGGCGACCAGCACGTCGTCGGCCTCGACGGTCGTGCCGTCGGCCAGCTCCAGCCCGCCGTCGTGCACCTTGGTGACGCCGACGCCGGTGCGAAGGTCCACGCCGTTCTCTCGGTGGGCCTGGGTCAGCACCGCACCCACCGCGGGCCCTACCGCGTGCGCCAGAGGCACCGGCGCGGGCTCGACCATCGTGACCTCGCAGCCCAGGCCCCGGGCCACCGCGGCGGCCTCGGCGCCCAGGAACCCGGCGCCCACCACCGCCAGGCGCCGGCCCGGCCGCAACCGGTCGCGCAGCACCAGGGCGTCCTCCAGGTCCCGCAGTACATGCCCGCCACCGCCCGGCAGGCGGCGGGGGCTCACCCCGGTCGCGGCGACCAGGACGTCGTAGGGGACCTCCTCCCCCGTGTCCAGCGCGACCGTCCGCGCACGCGGGTCCACGCCGGTGGCGGTCACGCCGAGGCGCAGGTCCAGGTCCAGTGCCTCGACGTCCGACTGTGGGCGCAGCGGGAGCCGGTCCGGCTCCCACTCACCTGCCAGGATCTGCTTGGACAGCGGCGGCCGGTCGTACGGCAGGTGCGGCTCGGCGCCGACCAGGGTGATCCGCCCGGTGAACCCGCCCCGGCGCAGCCCCTCGGCGGTGGCCAGGCCACCCGCCGAGGCACCGACCACGACGACGTCACGCACCGGTGCGCTCGAAACCGTGTCGCTCACAGCGCGACCAGGCGCAGCGCGGCGGCCGGGCAGACAGCCACGGCCTCGCGCACGTCGTCCAGCAGGTCGGCCGCGGGTGTCTCGTCGAGGATGACGGCGACGCCGTCCTCGTCGCGCTGGTCGAACACGTCCGGCGCGACCATGACGCACTGGCCCGCGGCCACGCACTTCGGTTCGTCCAGCTCGATCCGGTGGGTCCCGTGCGATGTCTCGTCGAGCAGGGTCTCGTCGCTCATGGTTCCGTTCCTCTCCGGTCCGTGGGTCACCAGGTCACCGGCAGGGAGTGCAGCCCGTAGGCCACGCCCTCGTAGGCGAAGTCGACGTCCCGCGCGGGGATCGCGAGCCGCAGGGTGGGGACCCGGCGCACCAGCGCCCGGAAGGCCTCCTGCAGCTCGACGCGTGCCAGGGTCTGGCCCAGGCACTGGTGGGCGCCATACCCGAAGGCGTGGTGCGAACGGGCCGCACGGGTCAGGTCCAACCGGCCGGGCTCGGGGTACTGGGCGGTGTCCCAGTTCGCGGCGGCCACGTCGAGGATCACGCCCTCGTCCTTGCGGATGACGTCGCCGCCCACCTCGATGTCCTCGTTCGCGATCCGGCGCACCCCGGTGTGCACGATGCTGAGGTAGCGCAGCAGCTCCTCGACGGCGCCGGCCACGGCCTTCGGGTCGTCCACGATCGAGCGGAAGTACTCCAGCTGGTCCGGGTTCTCCAGCAGGGCCAGCGTGCCCAGCGCGATCATGCTCGCCGACGTCTCGTGCCCCGCGATCAGGATCGCGGTGGACATGGACAGCGCCCCGCGCATCGTCATCTCCCCCGCCTGCACGCGTGCGGCGAGCTCGGACATGACGTCGTCCGCGGGCTGCGCCATCTTGGCCTCCATCGCCGCCGCGACGTGGCCACCCAGGACGGCCCCGGCAGCCGCGTGCTCCTCGTCGGTGGCGTCGTGGCTGACCAGGGTGTGGCTGGCGTGCTGGAAGTCCTCCCGGTTGCCGTAGTCCATGCCGAGCATCTCGGTGATCACGATCGTCGGCACCGGCAGCGCGAACGCCTGCACCAGGTCGACCGGCCCGGAACCGGCCAGCATCTCGTCGAGCAGGCCGTCCACGAGCTCCTGGATCCGGGGGCGCATGGCCTCGATCCGCTTCACCGTGAACGGCAGGTTCACCGTGCGGCGCATCCGGGTGTGCTCAGGAGCGTCCGTGTTGGTGATCAGCGGTGGCGTGTGCTGGGCGGACACGCTGCGGCCGCGGGTCATGTGCGGGTAGCCCTCGCGCTTCTCGTCGATCGAGAGCCGCGGGTCGGTCAGCAGCGCGTGCTGGTCGGCGTACTTAGTCACCAGCCACGGCGTCGAACCGTCCCAGATCCGGGCCCGCGCCATCCGGTCGGACCCGGTCGTCGCGAGGACGTCCGCCGGCTGGGCGAACGGGCAGCGGGGATCGCGCGGGGTCGGGTAGTCGACGACGTCAGGTGCTCGGTCCGCGTCGCTGAGCGTGGTGTCGGTCATGGTCGGCCTCCTGGGGGTGTCGGGTACACCGATCCCACCAACCAGGACTGACCTCGACCGGACGCGAACCTGACACCAACCTGACGGCTGCGGTGCCGGCGCAACCCTTCACGTCTCACCCGCACGACGGCCATGTCTGCCGACCGCTCGAGCCCCTGCTCAGTCCCCGACGCCCAGCGAGTAGCCGAACCCGCGCTGGGTACGGATCAGCGCCGGCGACTCGCGGTCGACCTTCCCGCGCAGACGCGAGACCAGCCGCTCGATCGCGTTGTCGTCCCGGACCTCGCCCCACACCCGGTGCGCGATCTGCTCCTTCGACAGGACCGTCCCGGCGCGGGTCAGCAGCGCGCGCAGCAGGCGGTACTCCGCCGGGCCCAGACCCAGCTCGCGCTCACCACGCCACGCCCGGCAGGTGGCCTCGTCGAGCCGGAGCTCGCCCTGTGCGAGAACTTTGTGCCGACCCACACCAGGGGCACCACGCAACAACAGCCGCACGCGGGCCAGCAGGTCCCCGACCCGCAGCGGCTTGCTCAGGTAGTCGTCGCCGCTGAATCCCACCTCGGACGCCACCATGTCGACCTGGCCGCCCGAGGCCAGGAAGAGGACGGGCATCTCACGCTCCTGGGGTGCCCACCGAGGAATGTGCCGCAGGCCGGGCAGGCCGGTGTCGACGACCAGGAGGTCGAACGGCGTCGTTCGTGCCCGGTCGACCGCCTCCGGTCCGGTGCTCGCATGCTCCACGTCGTAACCCGCAAGGCCGAGAGTCGTGCGGAGCAGATCGAGCAGCTCCTCGTCGGAGGCGACCACCAGGACCCGCTCCGTACCGGCTCCGACCCCAGGTGCACCGACCGCGACCCTGTCCTCCACTGCTGCCATCCGCGCCTCCAGATCCGGACAAAGACCTCCGGATCAGCGTACGCGGCCTGAGGTGAAATCCCGCTCGACCACGACGCCGAGGGCGCCACCCCGGCTGCTCGCCGCCGCCGGCCCCCGTCACACGAGGAAGCTGAACACGAGCGTCGCGACGCAGACGACGAGCATCCCCGTGGCGTTGAGGAACAGGTTCCGGCCGAAGTCGCGCGCCCGGACGTGCATGGCGATCGCGACGACGAAGTACAGCACCAGGCAGGCGACGGTCAGCACGCCCAGTCCTGGGACCCAGATACCGGCGACCAGGCCGGCGGCCGCCGCGAACTTGATCGGCGACGCCACCCACCAGTACCTGCGCGGAAAGCCGACGTCCTCGAAGCACTGGGCGATGAAGGGGACCGGCCTGAGGCACAGGACGCCGTCCACGAGCGAGATCACGGCAAGCACGACGACGGGCCAGACGGGGTCGGGAAGCAGCACCATCCGCCGAACATACCATGCGGCATGGTATGTTACATAGATGATTTCGCGTGAGCAGTGGATCGACGAAGGCCTGGTCGTTCTCGCCGAGCAGGGCACCGCGGGCCTACGGATCGACAAGATCGCCGGGCGGCTGGGGCTGACGAAGGGCTCCTTCCATCACCACTTCGCCGGGATCGAGGGTTACCGGCAGGCGATCCTGGACCGCTACGAGCAGGACGCCCTGGACGCGATGGGACGAGCCCTGGCGGCCGTCGCCGGCCTACCTCCCCGGGACGCGCTGACCCGGCTGCCGGACCACGTCTCCTTCGACCCGCGCCTCGAGGCCGCGATCCGCGGGTGGGCGTTCGCCGACCCGGCCGCGCACACCGTCCAGGAGCGGGTCGACACGGCACGGCTCGAGGCCCTCACCCGCCTGTGGCACGACGTCCTGCCCGACCCGGCCGCCGCGCGCACCGCCGCGCTGGTACCGCACCTCCTGATGATCGGCGGCGCGACCGCGCTGCCCACGCCGGGCCAGGCCGACATGCGCGCCGTGTTCGCGCTGCTCGCGACCCTCGTACCGACCGTGAGGTGAACGCGCGCTCCTGCGGCGCCGTGCGCTGACCCGGCCCTGCGCTGACCCGGCCCCGCGCTGACACGCGGAACCCCTGCCGCGATACTGCAGAGACGACACGTGCCACGGAGCGGGCGACCGCCCCGGCCCCGACATGTCCCGGAGGCACCCGATGAACACGGACCGCAAGCAACGCCACATCGCGCTGGTCGCCCACGACAACATGAAGGTCGAGCTGCTGCGCTGGGCGGAGTACAACCGCGGCACCCTCGCCGAGCACCATCTGTACGCCACGGGCACCACCGGGACCATGCTGGAGTACGAGCTCGGCCTGCCCGTGCACCGTTTCCTGTCCGGCCCCGTCGGCGGCGACCAGCAGATCGGCGCACGGATCGCCGAGGGCACCCTCGACATGCTGATCTTCTTCTGGGACCCGCTGGAGGCCCAGCCCCACGACCCCGACGTCAAGGCGCTCCTCCGGATCAGCGCCGTCTGGAACGTCCCGATGGCCTGCAACGTCTCCACCGCGGACATGATCATCTCGTCCCCGCTCCTGTCGAGCGACTACGAGCGGCGTCGGCCCGACCTCACACCTCGCGACTGGGACCGCACCGCGGAGTCCCCCACCTGACCCGTCGGCCGGGAGTGCGCGGATGCGGAGTCGGACGCGGGCTGCTTCTCTCGTGTCATGGCACTCAGCGTGCTCGGCGCCGTTCTTCTGGCGGCCGGCGTGATGGTGGCGCTCGTCGGGTCACGGCCGCGAGCCGGAGTACCCGCCGCGGGCTGGTTCCCGGACCCGCAGGCGGCGCGCCAACGCTACTGGGACAGTCGCGCCTGGACCGGATATGTGAGCGGCGACGCTCCCGCGGTGCGGGTCGGGCACCGGTTCCGAGGCCGTTTCCGCGGCGGCTGGATCTGGTTCCTCCTCGCGGCGACCGCGGTCCTGGCGGCCGGGTCGGAGATCTACGAGTCGTCGGGCGACATCGCGGTGATGGGCGCCACCAGCCTGGTGAGCATGGCCGGCGTCGGCTGGGCGTTCTACCGCTTCGTGGCTCGCCAGCTCGCTCTGGACCACGTCGCGAGGCACGTCGAGGTCGTCGCGGTCGCCGTCAGTACCAGCGGAGCCGTGCTGCTGATCGCGGCGAACGTCAACTCGTTCGTCGAACGGACCGCGGGGATCGCCGCCACGACGGCGCTGGTCGGCATCGTCGAGGAGGGCACCAAGCTCCTCGTGCCGCTCCTGTTCTTCGCCGTCGGCCGGTATCGCGACCCGCGCGCGGGCATCGCCCTGGGCCTGGCGTCAGGGCTCGGCTTCGCGATCACCGAGACCACGCTGTACGCCTTCGAGCTGGCCACCGCATCAGGTCCTGACTTCTGCGGTACCGGCGCGCCTGACACCTCGCCTGCCACCGTCGTCCAGGCCCAGGTCTTCCGCATCTTCCTCGTCGCGCCGCTGCACTGGTTGTGGACCGGCACCGCGACGGCCGTCGCCTGGCGGCTCTGGCACCTCTACGGCAGACGAGGCACCCCCGGCGCCGTCGGTGCGATCGCCCTGGTGATGGTGATCCACTCGCTCAACGACAGCTCGGCCACCGCGTTCTGCACCGATCCCGCGGCGGCGAACGTCGCCGCCTTCCTGCGCCTGTCCCTGCTGGTGGCGATGTACCTCGTGTTCCGCGCCTGGGCACGGAAGTCCACTCCCCCGCAGCTCGTCGGCCGGGTCAGCCGCGCCTGGACGCCCCGGCACCTTCCTCGGACCCCTCCGGAGTGGCGACCGACGACCACGCAGTGAGTCCGGCAGCGCTCGTCGCGGCCGCAGTCATCACGACGACGACGCGGGGTCCCGGCGACCGTTCGGCGGCACCACCACGACCGGGATGTCGGACGCACCGAGCACCACGCGCACGACGTGCCCCAGGCGAGCGGGGTGCGGATGCTTCCGGTGGTGCCGCGCGACGACCAGGAGGTCCGCGTCGGCCATCGCGGCGACCAGCACGTCGGCGGGCCGCCCGGCGACCTCGTCGACCGTCAGCTCCACGTCCACCGACCCACCGGACGCATCGGCGACGGCCTGCCGGAGCCGGCCCGCGCCGGTGGCCCGTGCCACGTCGACGGGACCGCGCGCGGGTCCGGGCTCACCGGGCCCGCCCTGGTGCTCGACGGCGTGCACCACACGGAGCTCCGCGTGACGGGCCACGGCGGAGGCGACGGCGTACCCGAGCAGCTCGCCGGAGCCCGTCACGTCCTTGACCCCGGCGACGATGTGACCGAGCGCGGCGCCCTGCCAGTCGGCGGGCACGATCACGACCGGTACGTCGGCGCGCGCGGCGGTCTCCAGGGACGTCGCCCCGACGAAGAGGTGGCCGATGCCTTCGCGGGTCTCCGACCCGAGCACCAGCACCGATGCGGAGGCTGCCACCTTGACGAGCTCCCCCACCCGCGATCCAGCCCTGTGCACGGGCACCACCTCGAGGTCCGTGGCGACGGAGGCGACCTGGCTCACGGCCGCGTTCGTGATCGCTCTGCCCGTCCCGATCAGGTCCTCCAGGTCGTGCCCCTGCGCCGGCCACAGGTCTCCGTCGGGATAGGGCAGGGAGCTGACGTGAACCACGTGCAGCACGCCCTCCCGCGCACGAGCCTCACCGATCGCGTACCGCACGGCACCCGCGCTGCGACGGGTCCCGTCCACCGCCACGACGACCGCCCCACGGGGCGTGGTGATCTTCATCGGTGACCGCCTTCATCGATCTGCCTGGAGGACCGGTGCTGTCGGGCCAGTTTCTCTCCGCCCGGGTGCGCACACCACAGATGGAGGGGGCCAGCCCGTGCGACCTAGATGTCGATCCGCGCCCCGAGCAGCACGGTGCGGTCCCGGGGCAGACCGAAGTGCTCGGCGGCGTCCGCCGCGAGGTACGACGTCGCGACGAACAGCCGCCTGCGCCAGGCGGGCATGGCGGGCTCGTCGCCGAGCCGGATCTCGACCCGGGAGAGGTAGTAGGTGGCCTGCTCCAGGTCGAGGTGCCTGCCGGTCTGCTCCGGCACGTGCCGGGCGAGGGCGGTGGGGACGTCCGGCCGTTCGGCGTACCCGAACCGCACGGTGACGTGGGTGACCCCCGCGTCGCCCGGGCCCAGGTGCACCACGGTCACACGGTCCTCGTCCGTGCGCCAAGGAGCGACGTCGATCTCCACCGCGACCACCGCGAGCCGCTCGTGCCGCACGTGGTGGCGCTCCACGTGGGTGCGCAGCGCCAGCGGTGCGGTGTCCCTGCCCCGGTTCAGGAAGATCGCCGTGCCTCTCGCGACCGCGACGGCGGCGTCGGGCGGCGAGAGCCCCTCGACGAAGGTGCGCAACGAGCCCTCCATCGCCGCCCGCCGGGCGGCGACCACCTCCAGGCCGCGCTGCCACGTGGTCATCACCGTGTACGCGACGACGGCGATCACCAGCGGGATCCAGGCGCCGTGCGCGAGCTTGGTGAGGTTGGCGGCGACGAACAGCAGGTCGATCGTCAGCAGCACGGCCGCGAGCGCCGCGAGGGCCCATCGGGGCACGTGCCAGGTGTGCCAGGCCACGTAGAAGAACAGGATCGTCGTGATGGTGATGGTGCCGGTCACGGCCATGCCGTACGCGTAGGCCAGGGAGGTCGGGCTGCGGAAGGTGAGCACGAGGGCCAGCACGGCGACCATGAGCAGCCAGTTGATGCGTGGCACGTAGATCTGCCCGTACGTGGAGCGCGAGGTGTGCACGATCCGGAGCCGGGGCAGGTAGCCGAGCTGCGCGGCCTGTGCGGTCACGGAGAACGCGCCCGTGATGACGGCCTGGGACGCGATCACGGTCGCGGCGGTCGCCAGGACCACCATCGGGATCAGCGCCCAGTCGGGTGCCAGCAGGAAGAAGGGCGCCGACAGGTTGGCGCGGTCCTGCAGGATCAGCGCGCCCTGGCCCAGGTAGCTCAGGGTGCAGGCGGGGAGCACCAGGAAGATCCAGCCGACGGAGATCGGCCTGCGGCCGAAGTGGCCCATGTCCGCGTACAGGGCCTCGGCCCCGGTCACCGCCAGCACGACGGCGCCGAGCGTGAAGAACGCCAGCTCGAAGCGCCCGGCCAGGAAGCTGATGGCGTAGGTGGGTGAGAGCGCCGCCAGGATGCCGGGCTCGTTCGCGACGCCCCAGACCCCGCAGGCCGCGATCGCGGTGAACCAGGTGATCATGACGGGGCCGAACAGCCGCCCCACGGCCGCCGTGCCGAACCGTTGCGCGGCGAAGAGGCCCACGATGATCACGACCGTGAGCGGGACGACCCACTCCGCGAACGACGGGTTCACCACCTCGATGCCCTGCACGGCCGAGAGCACGGAGATGGCCGGGGTGATCATGCTGTCGCCCAGGAAGAGCGCCGCCCCGAACAGCCCGAGACCGGCCAGCGTCATCGTGATGCGGGTGCTTCCGCGGGCCGCCCAGCGGCGCAGCAGCGTGATCAGGGCCATGATGCCGCCCTCGCCGTCGTGGTCCACGCGCATCGCCAGCAGCACGTAGGTGACGGTGACGATCAGCATCACCGACCAGAAGACCAGCGACACCACGCCGAGGACGTTCTCGCTGGTGGCGGGGACGGGATGCGGGTCCGTGGGGCTGAAGACCGTCTGGAGGGTGTAGATCGGGCTGGTCCCGATGTCGCCGAACACGACCCCGAGCGCCCCGACGACGACGGCGAGGCGCAGCACGTCGGCCGGACGGGACACAACGTTGCCCACCCTCAGACTCTAGGTGGGGTCGGGTCAGCCCGCCCTCGCCGCCTACCCGACGCCGTCTGTCGCGGCGGGCACGGTGATGTGGATGCCGAGCCCCGTGCCCGGCCGGTTGTCGAGGATGATCCGTCCGCCCGCACGGTCGACGATCGCCGAGACGATCGCGAGGCCGAGCCCGGCGCCGGAACCTGCTGCCCGGGCACCGTCGCCCTGGCTGAACCGGTCGAGGGCACGGTCGACGAACTCGGGTGAGATCCCACCACCGGTATCGGTGACCGTGAGCGTGCCGGCGGTGCCGTCGGCGCTGAGGACCACCTCGATCCGCCCCGGGTCGGTGACCGCTCGCAGCGCGTTGCCGGTGAGGTTGTCGATGATCCGGCCGAGATCTTCCGCGCGCAGGGCGAGCACGAGGTCGGGGTCCGCCAACGTGATCGTCTCGGTGATGTCGACGGCGCGGTCGCGTGCCCGGAACTGGGCCCGGTCGACGGCATCGCGCACCTCGTCGGCCAGCTCCCGGGCCGTGGAGCGGCCGGGCTCGGCCGCGCTGACGGAGGAGAGCTCGAGCAGGGACTCGACGAGCGCGGAGAGCCGGGCCGCGCTGCGCTCCGCCCCGACGACGTCGTCCAGGAGCCGTTCGGCCGAGTGCGGGCCGGTCCGGGCGAGCTCGAGCTGGGTGCGGAGGATCGCCAAGGGCGTGCGCAGCTCGTGGCTGGCGTCGGAGACCATCTGCCGCTCCCTGTCGGCGGCCGCACGAAGCTCGCCGATGAGCTCGTTGAGCGTCCGCGCGAGGCGGGTGATCTCGTCGTCGACGGTCCCGACGGGCAGCAGCTCGGAACCGGGCGAGGCGATCAGGCGTTCGGCCGTGCGCCGGATGTTCCCGACCGGCCTGAGCGACGCGGAGGTGAGCGCGAAGGCCGTGAGCAGGACGCCGACGGCGATCACGCCGAGCGTCGTGATCAGCAGGGTGCGCATCTGGTTCAGCGCGTCGGTCTCCTCCTCGGAGGACCGGGCGGTGACGACCTCCCAGGTGCCCTGTGCCGAGGAAACCGGCTCGGTACGGACGAGGTAGGTCGTGCCGTCGGCGGTGAGCTCGACGGTGCGGTCCCTGGGCAGGCCGTCCTGGACCTGGTCCGAGAGGGCGGACGGGATCGTGTCGAGCGCCGTCGTGCCGTCGGGGCGGGTGACCGCGACGAGCTGGGCGGGTCCGGGAGCGTCGAGCTGTTCGCCGGGATCGTTGCTGATCGCGGCGACGTAGGGGGCGGCGTCGCTCGCCAGGATCGACTCGGTGCTCTCCCGGAGGATCTGCGCGATGCGCTCGTTGAGGACGAGTCCCGCGCCGGCGCAGATCAGGACGGCGACGAGAAAGCTGCCGCCCGCGATCCGGCCACGGATACCCAGCCGCCGGAAGATCATGCGCCCGGTCCCCCCGCGGTGCGGAGCGCGTAGCCCACGCGGCGCGTCGTCTCGATCTGGACGTCCGGCGCCGCCGCGGCGAGCTTGCGGCGCAGGTAGCTGACGTACTGGTCCAGGACGTTGGGGTCGATGTTCTCGCTGGAACCCCAGACCTCCTCCAGCAGGGCGGTGCGACGCACGACCTCGCCGCCGGCCTCGGCGAGCACGCGCAGCACGTCGAACTCGGTGCGGCTCAGCGGGACGGGTCGTCCGCCGGCCTCCGCCCGGTGCCGGTGGAGGTCGACGTCGACGGTGCCGACGGTCAGCCGAGACTGTGCGGTGAGCGCGTCCCGGCGGCGTACGGCCCGGATCCGCGCGGAGAGCTCCGCGAAGGCGAACGGCTTGATCATGTAGTCGTCGGCCCCCGCGTCGAGGCCGCGGACGCGGTCGTCGATCGCGTCCCGCGCCGTCAGGAGGATGATCGCGGTCGTCGCGTCCTGCCGCTTGAGATGGCGGCAGAGCTCGAAGCCAGACATGCCGGGCATCATGACGTCGAGCACGGCGACGTCGAACGGTTGCCGCGCGGCGTCGGTCAGGGCCGCGATCCCGTCGGGTGCGGTGGTCACGTCATGGCCCTCGTCCAGCAGGCCGCGCGCGAGGAGCGCGGCCATCTCGGCCTCGTCGTCGACGACGAGAACTCGCATCTGCCCCTCCTCCGAACGGTCCGTGCTGTCATTGTCGTGCGCCGGGGGTGACCGCGCCCGGGACCTGGCCCGGCGCCGGCTGCCCCGGTGGGGCCGTGAGGTCGTAGAGCGTCGTCCCGCCGACCTGGGTCTGCGGGTAGTTCGCGACGACCCAGCGCCCGATCTCACCGTCCGAGCCGATGAACCAGTGGACGCGTCCGGCGGCGACCCGGGCCTGGAACTGCTGCAGGGTGGGTGTCGGATCGATGCCCTTGAAGCCGCCGATCGGCATCACCGCCCGGCCGCTGGCGAGCTGGTACTCGGCTGCCGGGACCGACCCGTCGACGGCGGCCGCCCAGTCGGTCCCTCCGCTCCGTTCGAGCAGGGCGACGACCGCCGGGCTCGGGGTCACGTCGGGGGCCGACGCGTAGGAGGTCGTCGGCCCCGACCCGCTGTGCGGGACCGCCGCCGTCGTGATCGACGCGGCCAGCGGGACGAGCAGCGCCACGACCAGCGCGGACGCCATGACCGGGCGGCTGCGGCCCGGGGCCCACCCGGGCCCGAGCAGCAGGACGGCCGCCACCGCGCCGGCGACGAGCACGACGACGGCGAGAGGGAAGAGCGCGGCCGGTGTGCTCAGGAGAAGGACCGAGGTCCACACGGCGGTGCCCGCGACGACGGCCGCGAGCAGCACCCGGACCCGGCGATCCGCGCGGCGGCTCCAGACGACCTCGGCGGACACGGCGATCACGGCGGCGAGGGCGGGCACCATCGCGATCGTGTAGTACGAGTGGTAGATGCCCGCCATCACGCTGAACGCGACGGCGGACACCACCAGGGTGCCGAGCGACACGAGCAGGAGGGCGCGCCGCGCGTCGGTGCGCGGCCGGCGGGCCAGCAGCACGAGCGCCGCGGCGCCCAGCACGAAGGCCGCGGGCAGGAGCCAGGCCACCCCGCGGCCGGTGTTGCCGACGAACATCCGCAGGCCGGTGATCCCGGCCAGCAGCCGCAGGAGGCCCGCGCCGGACCCGAGGGTCCCGTTGCCGCTCCCGCCCACCAGCCGCCCCAGCCCGTTGTAGCCGAAGGTCAGGTCGAGGAACGAGTTCGTCGTGGTCCCGCCGATGTACGGCCGGTCCGCGGCGGGGACGAGCTGGACGATCGCCACCCACCAGCCCGCGGAGACGAGGACCGCCGCCGCGGCGATGCCCAGGTGCAGGATCCGCCGGCGCACCGGCACCGGCGCCGCGACGAGGTACCCCAGGACCAGGCCGGGCACGACCAGGAACGCCTGCAGCTGTTTGGTCAGGAAGGCGAACCCGATCGCGGCTCCGACGAGCACGACCCAGCGGACGCGCGCGTGCTCGATCGCGCGGACCGTCGCGTAGGCGGCCAGGGCCAGGAGCGCGGTGAGCAGGGCGTCGGGGTTGTCGTACCGGAAGATGAGCGCGCTCACCGGGGTGGTCGCGGCGATCGCGCCCGCGAGCAGCCCGGCCCCGGGGCCGGCCACCCGCCGGACGGTGACGTAGACGAGGGCCACGGTGACGACGCCCAGCAGCGCCTGCGGGAGCAGCACGGCGAACGGGCTGAGCCCCAGCAGGCGGACCGAGAGCGCCATCAGCCAGATCGACGCCGGCGGCTTGTCCACGGTGATCGACGCCGGCATGTCCGACGCCCCGTAGAGCATGGCGTGGCCGCTGTGGGCGCCGGCCTGGGCGGCGGCCGCGTAGAACACGTTTCCCCAGCCGCTGACCGTGATCCCCGTCAGGTAGAGCGCCGCCGTCGCGCCGAACAGGACGACCAGGGCGACCACGTGCAGCCGCCCCCGGGGTGCCGGGGCGGAGGCCCGCGCGATCGCGGGCGCGAGCGTCACCGGGGTGCTCATACCTTCAGCAGCTCCTGCCGGGTCACGTGCTCCGCGCCGGCGCCCTCGGCCGGGGGCGTCGGCCGGAACAGCAGGTGGAAGGCGACGAACTTCGCCACCGTCGCGATCACGTTGGCCGTGGTGAGGACGACGAGATTCCGCCACGGGCCGGCGTTCGGGTCGAGGGTGCCCGCGACCGCGAGCGCGGTGCTGGTGAACGCCCAGGTGACGCCGAACACGACGAGCCCCTCGGTCAGGTGGAGCGCGACGGTCGACCGGTCCCGCACGCCGAAGGTGACCCGCCGGTTGACCGCCGTGTTGACGACGGCGGAGATCACCAGCGCGACGAAGTTCGACCACTGCGCGGGCATGATCACCTGCAGGGCGAGATAGAGCAGGCTGTACAGGATCGTCGCCCCGACGCCGATCACCCCGAACCGGACGATCTGCAGCATCAGCGGCACGCGGGTGTCCAGCGGACGGCGGCCGAGCTTCGTGTTCAGCTCGGCGAGCGGGACCCGGCCGCGCGCCAGCGACCGCTCGAGCCGGACGATCCCCGCCAGGTCGCCACGCACGGTCGCCCCGACGTCCACCGAGGACGACGGGTCGTCGAGCCAGTCCACGGGCACCTCCGTAATCCGGAGCCCGATGCGCTCAGCCAGGACGAGCAGCTCCGTGTCGAAGAACCACCCGGTGTCCTCGACGTGGGGCAGCAGCTCCCGCGCGGCCCGCGCGGTCATGGCCTTGAAGCCGCACTGCGCGTCGCTGAAGGTCACCCCGAGCGCGGTGCGCAGCAGCGCGTTGTACCCGCGCGAGAGCAGCTCGCGCCGCGGCCCGCGCACCACCCGGGCGCCGCGCGCGAGGCGCGAGCCGATCGCGACGTCCGAGTGCCCGCTCAGCAGCGGGGCGACCAGAGGTGCCAGCGCTCGCAGGTCCGTCGACAGGTCCACGTCCATGTAGGCGACGACCTCGGCGTCCGAGGTCAGCCACGCGGTCTTGAGCGCCCGTCCGCGCCCCTTCTCCGTCAGGTGGATGACCCGGACGCCGGGCACGGTCTTGGCGAGCGTGTCCGCGATCCAGCCGGACTCGTCCGTGCTCGCGTTGTCGGCGATCGTGATCTGCCAGCCGATCGTCTCGAACGACGCTCGCAGCGCCGCCTGCAGGGTGAGGATCGAGGCACGAAGGGTGGCCGCTTCGTTGAAGACGGGGACGACGACGTCGAGCCGGGGGCCGGTGGTGTCCATATCCCTGACCCTCGCCGCCGATCCTGATGGTCCGCGGTGGACGGGCGCCCTCGGGGATGAGACTTCGCACAGGTTCGCCGCTGTGGCGGGCAAGCACCCGATGACATCCCGGCGACCAACGTGTGTCGCAGCAAGCCCATGTTAATGATCGAGGATAGACGTCCCGCTATGATTTCCAGGTGAATCCTTCGACGCTGACCGAGCGTGTGAACGCGGTGTACGCGCGCTCCAATCCGACGTCGTGGCCGGACCCCCATCAGGATCGAGAGGCGACTGCCGAGGAATACTCGCGCGGGTGACCAATCCGGAGAAGTTCTTCATTGCCGTACTCCGCGCGCGAGCTTGGGTACAGGTGCTCGCGTCGCTACCCGATATCGACGCAGAACCTCTCGAAGTTGAGTTGCTCGGCTCGCATTTCAACAGAGGGGTGCGCTTAACTTCCCGGAGAGCGGACACGCTGCCCCTGCTCCTTCTCGAGAGAGATCTAACCGACACTGGGGACGCCCCGATGGCCTGCGTCAGCATGGCAGAACCCGACATAGAAATAGAGCGCGTGCCCGACTGCGGGTGCGATGCATGCGATTTTGGTTCGGCGAACTTGGTGAAGGGCCTCGACGAGACTATCGTCGAAGCGCTCAACGGGATGATCCTGATGCTTGGTGCCAACTGGCACGGCACATGGACTCCTGAGGGCGGAGGTGTTGGGGGAAGGCCTGGACACCCAGAGTTTGACCAGGTCGTGACATGGGGCCGCCAGCTTTCCAGAGGAGAGAATGTTTCGTTTCCCGAGGACGTCAGGGTTCTGGTGAACAGCCCTTGGGTGTGACGCATTAGCTATTGGCCGCATAGGTCGCAGCACGACCAAGACGCTCGACCGGCCCGCCTATGGTGAACTCGGCGCCAGCGCAAGCAACTTCTCCGGGGCCCAAGAGTCGCCAGCCCGATCACATGCAATGATTCGGGACATCTATGCGCGATGCCCCGACCCATCACACGCGACTTCTTCGCGGATCCGAATCCGCAGAGAAAGTGAAAGCCAAACCGTCAGTGGGACGGACGACAGTTATGATTTATCGAGCGGCCGTATGTCAACCCGGATGGGTCGACGAGTCACTCCAAGTCGACGTCAACGACCCCACGCCAGCCGATACGGGTCGTTCCGGAGCATGTGTCCCGAACGTTCACTCGTCTGGACGACCCAGGGTTGCGCGATTGCGTACTGTCGACGACGGCAACCCTGGGCATTGACGGTCGACACGGGCCGACACGGCGAGCCGCAGATGTGCCGTTTCTTGGAGACCGGTGGTGAGACTCGACGGATGGACGTCCAACCGCTCACGTCGGAGCAGCCGCCGCGTACCCGAACCCACCGACTCGTCGGCATGGCGGTGGCGGCGCTCACGGTCGTCGTCGGCCTGGCCGTGGTCATCGTGGCGCGTGAGCACAACGAGCCGTTCGGGTTCGAGCGCGCGTGGATGAACACGCTGGTCGAGCACCGCTCCTCCTTCTGGACGGTCGTCATGCTCTTTCTCGACGGCGTCGGAGGTGGCTGGATCACGGTGCTGCTCGGCGGCGCTGCGGCGGGGGTCCTCGTGGTGTGGCGCCGCCCGTGGGCGGCGGGATATCTCGCGCTCTCCCTGATCGCGTGCACCACGCTGGTGCACCTGGTCAAGCTGGTCGTCGCCCGCCCGCGGCCGACCCACATCCTGGTGGTGACCGACTCCGCCTCCTATCCCTCCGGGCACAGCGCGACGGCAGCCGTGATCGCGGTGGCGCTCGGGCTGCTCTTCCACCGCACGTGGGTGTGGGTGGCGGGCGGGATCTACACGGTGGCCATGATGTTCAGCCGCACGTACCTCGGCGCGCACTGGATCTCGGACACCGTCGCGGGCGCGCTGCTAGGCGCCGCCGTGGCCGCCCTGGTGTTCGGCGTGCTCGCGACGCGTCTCGACGCCGAGCGCGGCCGAGCACGCCCGGCGCTCGGCCCGGCAGCGGTTCAGTGATCATGGACGGATGGGAGACGTGAACGCCGAGCCCCTGCCGCGGCTGCTGCTCGTGGAGGACGACGCCCGCCTGGCGCCGATCATGACCGACTACCTCTCGGACGAATACGCGGTCACCCACCTGGCCGACGGGACCGCCGGCCTGCGGGCGGCGCTCGACGGGTCATTCGACGTGATGATCGTCGACCGGCGGCTCCCGGGCACCGACGGCATCGACCTGGTGGCCTCGGTGCGCCGGGCGAAGATCCCCACCCCGATCCTGCTGCTCACCGCTCTCGGCACCGTGCCGGACAAGGTCGTCGGGCTGGACGCGGGAGCGAACGACTACCTGGTCAAGCCGTTCGAGTTCGACGAGCTCATGGCACGGCTGCGGGCGCTACGACGCACCTTCGAACAGGCCGAGCCGCAGATCTCCATCGGGTCGTGGGACTACTACCCGGGGAGCCGCTGCCTGTACTCGCCCTACGGGAGCCCGGTGGTGCTCACGCCGAAGGAGAACGAGCTGCTGACCCTGCTCGCCGGCCAGCCGCACCGCACGTTCTCCCGGCCGCAGATCATCAGCTCGGTCTTCGCCGACGCCGACCAGCCGGGCGCCGTCGACACGTACGTGCACTACCTGCGACGCAAGACCGACCCCGAGATCATCGTGACCGTGCGCGGGCTCGGCTACCGCCTGGGCACGCTGTGACCGGCCCGGAGCCCGACGACGCCGGCGACACCCGCGCGGTGCGGCGTGCGGTCCGGGTCGTCAACCGTCAGATCACGGTGGCGTCGTGCCTGCTGGTCGTGGCCATCGTCGCGGCGTCCGCACTGGTCGTCGTGCACCAGTCCCGGCCCAGCGAGATGCTCGAGCCCCCGGACCCGGGCTCGCACAACTTCTACGTCGACACGGACCTCGTCCTGCTCGCGCTGGTCGTGATCGGTCTGGGCGCGATCGTCTTCGCCGCCGTCATCAGCCGCCTGATCGCCGCGAGGGCCGTGCGGCCGCTCGGCCAGGCCCTGCGCATGCAGCGGGAGTTCGTCGCCGACGCCAGCCACGAGCTGCGCACTCCCCTGGCGGTCCTGGACGCCCGCATCCAGCTCCTGCAGCACCGCACCGGCCCCGACGACCCGGCACACGACGCGCTGGACGAGCTGCGCACCGACTCCCGAGCCCTGATCGACATCGTCAACGACCTGCTCCTCGCCGCCGACGTCGGCCCCGCCGCCCCGGACGCCGAGCCGACCGACGCCGCGGACGCGGTGACCGCCGCGGTCGACGCGCTGCGCGTGCTGGCCGACGAGCGCGGCATCGCGCTCGCCCTGGCCGTCGACGGCCCGGCACTCGTCCGGATGCCGCCGACCGCCCTGCGCCGCTGCGTGACCGCGCTGGTCGACAACGCCCTCGACCATTCCGCGAGCGGCTCGGAGGTCGACGTCCGCGTCCTGACGGCCGGACGGCACGTACGGATCCAGGTGCGCGACCAGGGCAGCGGGATCCAGGGCATCGAACCGGACCGGGTCTTCGACCGGTTCGCGCACTCCGACCCGTCACCCGGCGCCGGCAGACGCGGTGGCTTCGGCATCGGCCTGGCCCTGGTGCGCGACCTGGTCGTCCGGCACGGCGGACAGGCCGAGGTCGCCTCCACCTCGGGGGCCGGCACGACGTTCGTGCTGAGCCTGCCGACGGTGCCGTAGCGATCCCGCCGTAGCAATCCTTGGGCGTTTCTCAGAGTCGCCCCGCGAGAATGATGAGCGACGAAGGGAACACCGAACGATGCTTGCTGCCGCGGCACTGACCGCCAACCCGCTCGACCCGTCCACCCTGCTGCCCGCCCTGGGACCCTGGGTGCTCGCCGGGATCGCCGTGATCGTGTTCATCGAGTCCGGGGTCCTGTTCCCGTTCCTGCCGGGTGACTCGCTGCTGGTCACCGCCGCGATCCTGGCGCCCCAGCTCGGTGTGTCCCCGTGGGCGGTCGCCGGGGTCGCGACGCTGGCCGCGATCGCCGGGGACCAGGTCGGGTACATGATCGGACGCCGGTTCGGCCGGCGGCTCTTCACGCCGGAGGCGCGGGTCCTGCGGACCTCCCGCCTGGTGGAGGCCGAGCGCTTCTTCGCGCGCTACGGGCCGCCCGCGCTGGTCCTGGGGCGTTTCGTCCCGGTCGTGCGCACCTACGTGCCGCTCGCCGCGGGCACCGCGGCCCTGCACTACCCCCGGTTCCTGACCTGGAACGTGCTCGGTGGTGTCGCCTGGGCCGCCGGCCTGACCCTGGCCGGCGTGCTGCTCGGCGGCATCCCGCTGGTGGCCGACCACATCGACGTGCTGATGATCGTGATCGTGCTGGTCTCGGTGGTGCCCATCGCGATCGGCGCCCTGCGCCGGTGGCGGCGGGCGCGTCTGACCGCCTGACCGCCTGACCGCCTGACCGCCTGAGGATCAGGCCTCGAACAGGCCCTGGCCCACGTACGCGCCGGCGTCCAGGGCCCCGCGGTCGGTGACGCCCGGCGGGACCGCCCACAGGCCCGACCCGGTGTGCCGCAGGTACTCGCTCATCAGGTCGTCGCGGGACAGCCGGGTCTGCATCGGCACGTACTGCGTGGCGGGGTCGCGCACGTAGGCGAGGAAGAACAGCCCGGCGTCCAGGCGGCCGAGGCCGTCGGACCCGTCGGTGTAGTTGTAGCCACGGCGCAGCATCCGGGCGCCGCCGTTCGCGCTCGGGTGGGCCAGCGCCACGTGCGAGGCCGGGTCGATCAGCGGCACGTCGTCGCGGCCGGCCAGCGCGAAGTCGGGCCGGGTGTTCTCGTCCCCGCCGGACAGCGGCGCCCCGCTGCCCTTGGTGCGGCCCACGATCTGCTCCTGCTCGCGCAGCGGCGAGCGGTCCCAGGTCTCGATGGTCATCCGGATGCGCCGGGCCACCAGGTAGGAGCCGCCGGCCAGCCAGGACGCCGCGGCGTCGTCGCCCGGCGCCACCCACACGTGGTCGTCCAGGGCGGAGGTGTCCTCGGCGACCACGTTGGCGGTGCCGTCCTTGAACCCGAACAGGTTGCGGGGCGTGGCCTGGGCCTGGGACGTACGCGCGGTGCGGCCGTACCCGAGCTGGGACCAGCGCACCGCCGCCGTGCCGAAGGCCAGTCGCGCCAGGTTCCGGATCGCGTGCACGGCGACCTGGGGGTCGTCGGCGCACGCCTGCACGGCCAGGTCTCCCCCGGTGCGCATCTCCTCCAGCACGTCCCCGGGGAAGTGGGGCAGGTCCTCCAGCAGGGCCGGACGGCGGTCGGCGAGCCCGAACCGGTCGACGCCGTCGGACGTCGTGAACAGCGAGGGGCCGAAGCCGAACGTGATGGTCAGGTTCGCCGACGTCAGCTCCTGCGCCTCGCCGGTGTCGTCCGGCGGGGCGTCGTACGGGCCGCCGACCGGGCTGAGCTCGCCGGCCGGAAGGCCCCGGGTCATCCGGTCGGCCGCGACGGTCCAGCGCCGCAGCAGGTCGACGACGTCGTCGCGCGAGGTGGTGGTCAGGTCCCACGTCGCGAAGTGCAGGCGGTCCTGCGCCGGGGTGACGATCCCGGCCTGGTGGGCCCCGGCGAACGGCACCGCGTCGGGGGCGGACGGCGCGGGGTGCTGCTCGGCCCGGCCCGCGACGAAGCCGCCGACCGCGCCCGCGGCGGCGCCGACCAGGCCGGCGCCCGCCGCCCCGAGCAGCGCCCGACGGGACACGCCCGCTCCCCCGACCGGACCTTCCCCCTGCGGGGTCGGCTGATCGGGCGGGGTGGCGGGGGCGTCGTCGGGCAGGTTCATCGGATCTCTCAGAGCACCACGGCGGCGGTCAGCTGCGAGAGCGGCTCGGACAGGGCGTCGACGGCGGCGGCGAGCTCCTTGACCTGGTCGGGCGTGAGCTCCGTGTAGGCCACGAAGCCGTCGCCCTCCTGGTACTGGTCCAGCAGCCCCTGCAGGGTCTCGAACCGCTCGTCCAGGTCGCCCGCGAGCGCCTCGTCCTTGGCCAGGACGACGTCGCGCAGGCCGTCGTAGCCGACCTTCGCGCCGTCGACGTTGGCCTGGAAGTCCCACAGGTCGGTGTGCGACCAGATCTCCTCCTCGCCGGTGACCTTGCCGGTGGCGACCTCGTCCAGCAGGCCCTTGGCGCCGTTGCCGATCGCCGCGGCGTCGATCGTGTCGGCGAACTCGGCCGCGTGGGTGCGGTCGTACAGCTCCTGGGTGTCGGACAGCAGCCGCTCGGCGTAGTCGGCGCGCTCGGCGGTGGTCAGCGGGGTGTACTTCTCGCCGCCGTTGTCGGCGGGCTCCGGGGCCCACAGGTCCTTCTCCAGGAGGTGCCAGCCGGTCCACTCCTGGCCGGCCTCCAGGTCGGCCTCGCGCAGGTCCATGCTCGGGTCGAGGTCGCCGAAGGACTCGGCGACGGGCTCGATGCGCTCCCAGTGCAGCCGCACGGGCGCGTACAGGTCGCGGGCCGTGTCGTCGTCGCCGTCGGTGTACGCGGCGACGAAGTCCTCGGTGCCGGTCAGGAGCTGCTCGGTCTGGTCCTTGACGTAGGCCACGTAGTTGACGGCCGCGGCGTCGACCTGGTCGGCGAGCTCACCGGTGGGGGCGGTGTCCGCGCCGGAGTCCGTGACGGTGAAGTCCGCGCGGATGCCGTCGCCGACCATGCCGGGCTTGCAGGCCGTGACGTAGGAGCCCGGCTTGGCCACGACCACCAGGTCACGGGTCAGGCCCGGACCGATGTTCTCGACCTCGCTGACGATCCGCAGGCCGTCCTCGGCCAGCAGGTAGAACTCGGTGACCTCGTCGCCGTCGTTCTTCACCGAGAAGACGACGTTGCCCGACGGCGCCTCGGCGGCCGACACGTCGCAGGCGTCGGCGGTGCTGCTCACGGACAGCGTCACCGGCCCGTCCCCGCCGGCCTCGCTGCTCGCGGGGTCGTTGGGGACGCAGCCGGCCAGGAGCGGTGCCGCGACGACGGCGCCGAGCGCGAGGGCGGCGGTGCGGGTGGCCGTGCGAGAGGCCCGGTTGCGGGTCATCAGTTTCCTTCCAGAGATGCGGGAGTCGCGGGCTGAGGTGCCCGGCCGCGGGACGGGCCGAACCAGGCGGCCCGGACGAAGATGAATCCGACCGGCAGCAGGTAGGCCCACCAGACGACGAGCTCGAGCCAGGTCGTGGCGGGCGAGAAGTTGAAGACGCCCTTCAGGACGGTCCCGTACCAGGAGGTGGGCGGGATCTGCGCTGAGACGTCGAAGGCGAGGCTGTGCAGGCCGGGCAGGATCCCCGCCTCCTGCAGGTCGTGGACGCCGTAGGAGAGCACCCCGGCGGCCACGACGACCAGGAAGGCGCCGGTCCAGGCGAAGAAGCTCCTCAGGTTCAGCCGCAGCGCGCCCCGGTAGACCGCCAGGGCCAGCACGATCGCGACCGCGAGCCCGAGCAGCGCGCCGACCAGCGGCTGGACGGTCTGTCCGGTGGCCTGCGCGCCGGCCCACAGGAACAGGGTGGTCTCCAGGCCCTCACGTCCCACGGCCAGCAGGGCCATCACGGCCACGGCCCACCGGCCGGCGGCGATGGCGTCGTCGAGCTTGTGGTGCAGGTCCGCCTTCATGTTCTTGGCGGTGCGGCCCATCCACAGGATCATCCAGGTGATCAGCCCGACCGCGACGATCGACAGGGAGCCGCCGATGGCCTCCTGCGCCTCGAACGTGAGGCCCTGCGGGCCGAACGTGAGCAGGGCGCCGAAGCCCAGCGACACGACGACGGCGGTGCCGATCCCGAGCCAGATCTGGGGCAGCAGGTCACGCCGTCCGCTCTTGACCAGGTACGCCACCAGGATGGTCACCACCAGCGACGCCTCCAGGCCCTCGCGGAGCCCGATCAGGAAGTTCGCGAACACTCCGTAGCCCTTCTGTGCAGCCGTTCATGGATAAGCCAGGCACACTTCAATTAGGTTAGCCTCGGCTAATCCGGGCTGGAGCCTACACCCGGCAAGGGACCGATCAAGCACGGTTCCCAGGCAGGCACAGGGACGCGCAGGTCCTCAGGGACGGGCACGGCGCGAGCGCACCGGGACTGACCTGCGACGCAGCCGGCCCACCAGACCGATCCCCGCGGCGGTCACCGCCGCGAGGCCGACCCCGACGGCGATACCCAGCCACGGGTTGCCGCCGAACGCCGCTGCGCCCACGTAACCCAGCACGCAGTAGTAGGTGGCCCACAGGAGGGCGGCGGCGAGGTCGAAGAAGAAGAACCGCCGCCAGGGATAGCGGTTCGCCCCGGCCGCGAACGTGATCGCGGTCCGGCCACCGGGCACATACCGCGCCGCGAGCAGCACCACTCCCCCGCGACGGGCGAGCAGGTCGCCGGCCTTGACGAACAGGGCGCTCGATCTCAGGGACGGCGGCAGGAAGCGGCCGAGACGGACGCCGCCGGTCCGGCCGATCTGGTACGAGAGGTGGTCGCCGACCATGGCACCGAGCGCGGCGCTCGCGACCACGACGAGCGGGTGCGCCTGCCCCGCCACGGCGAACGAGCCGGCGGCCAGCACCAGGAGCTCGCTGGGCACCAGGAACACGAACGCGTCGAGCACCGCCAGCGCGAACAGTGCCGGATAGAGCCAGGGCCCGGGCAGGGCGATCAGGTCGAGCACGCCGGCCATCCTCTCGGGCAGAACCTGCACACAACCTGAACGGCTCCGACCGGGTCGATCATCGCTGCCTGGCAGCGGCGTCGGCGGGCAGGCGCAGGACCAGGAGCGCGCCCGTGTCGCGGGGCTCCGCGCGGAGCGTGCCGCGGGACTCCGCGCGGAGCGTGCCGCCGTGCGCCACGGCGATCTCCCGGGCGATCGCCAGCCCCAGTCCGGTCCCGCCGTCCGTGCGCGCACGGCTCTCGTCCAGCCGGACGAAGCGGTCGAAGACCCGTTCGAGGTCGGCCTCCGGGATGCCGGGGCCGTCGTCCTCGATCTCCAGCCGGACGTCCTGCTCGTCGGGCACCAGGCGCACGGTGACCGTCGTGGACGCATGCCGGACGGCGTTCTCCAGCAGGTTGCGCACGGCGCGGCCGAGGTGGTGCGGGTCGCCCTGGACCCGGGCCGGTGGCCCGCTGACCACGACCCGGACGCCCGTGGGCGGGTCGAGGCGGTGCGCTTCGGCGCGGACGAGGTCGTCAAGATCGACGTCGACCACGCGCAGGGGCAGGCCGTGCTCGTCGACCCGGGCGAGCAGCAGCAGGTCGGCGACCAGCCGGTCGATCCGGTCCAGGTCGGCGAGAACGTCGGGTCCGGTCGAGGTCCAGTCGGTGTCGTCCGGGTGCCGCGCCGCGATCTCGTGCGCGGCGCGGATGCTGGCCAGCGGGCTGCGCAGCTCGTGCGAGGCGTCGCCGACGAACCGGCGCTGCGCGTCGCTGGCCTTCTGGAGCCGCCCGAGCATCGCGTTCATGGTGACGGCGAGGCGAGTGATCTCGTCGTCGCCGGGCGGCTCTGGCACACGTGCGGCGAGAGTGGTGTTGCCCTGGATCTCGGAGACCTGGGAGCGGATCGCCTCCACGGGCGCGAGCGCCCTGCCGACGAGCCAGTACGACGTCAGCGCGACGGCGATCAGCACGATCGGGTAGCCGATCAGCACGAGGGGCACGACCACCGCGGTCGACTGCTCGACCAGCTCGAGGCTCTGCGCCACCAGCACGACCATCGGCCCGTCCGCGCCGGCCACGCCCCGGGCGACGACGACGAACTCCTGGCCCTCCCCGATCGGCAGGTCCTGCGACCGGACCACCTGGGTCTCGCCGAGAGCCGGGTCCGCCGTGATGACCGGCCGCTGGCCGTCGATCTGCGGGCTGGCCGCCGCCACCGTGCCGTCGGCCGCGACGACCTGGACCAGGGACTGGTCCCCACCCCCGGAACCCAGGTCCGGCTCGGTGCTGCTGGCCGCGACCTGCGCGGCGACGTCGGCGGCCTGTTCCTGGGCGGACTCGGTCAGGGACCGCTCCAGCTGCTCGCGCTGCACCAGCACGAAGACGACCGCTGCCACGGCCAGGAAGATCGCCACGGCCGCGGTGGCGGCGGTCGTGGTGCGGGCCCGGACCCCGCCTCGACGGGGCGTCATCCGCCGTCGCCCATCAGGCGGTAGCCCACACCCCGCACGGTCCGGATGGCGTGGCGGCCGAACGGACGGTCCACCTTGCGCCGCAGGTAGCCGACGTAGACCTCGACGACGTTCTCGTCGCCGTCGTAGTTCAGGTCCCAGACGCTGCGCAGGATCTCGCTCTTGGACAGCACCATGCCGGGATGGCGCATCAGGAACTGCAGCAGGCCGAACTCACGCGGCGTCAGCTCGATCTCCTTCTCGCCGCGGCGCACGAGCCGGGCCGCGGGGTCGAGGCTCAGGTCACCGGCGGTCAGGACGGCGGGCCGCTCCGGAGCCCCGCGCCGGATCAGGGCCCGCAGCCGGGCGACCAGCAGCATGAACGAGAACGGCTTGGTCAGGTAGTCGTCGGCCCCCAGGTCGAACGCGTCGACCTGGTCGTACTCACCGTCCTTCGCGGTCAGCATCAGCACCGGGGTCCAGTTCTCCGCCGCGCGCAGCCGGCGGCACACGTCGTACCCGTTCATCGAGGGCAGCATGATGTCCAGGACGATCACGTCGTACTGCGACGCCATCGCGGCCAGCAGCCCCTGATGCCCGTCCTGGACGGTGTCCACGACGAACCCCTCCGCGGTGAGCCCGCGGGCCACCGTCCTGGCCAGACGAGCCTCGTCCTCGATCATCAGCACCTTCACCCGCAACCTCCCTCGTCACCCTCATGGTGACCGCGACCGGCTGTGAGCACCCTGAGAACGCGGCCGCCACGGTGCCGGGCTGAGCGGCTCTCAGGTCGTCTCAGCCTCCTCACAGCACGTGTTTCGCAGGATCGGGCTACCGGTCGCACCAGGCGACCGCCGATCGAGGGAGACCTCATGAAGAACATCACGCGCAAGGCAGCCGCCGGCACGGCCGCGGTGCTGCTCGCCGGGCTCGGCGTCAGCGGCGCCGTCGTGGCGCAGGCCCAGTCCAGCCAGCCCACGGCCGTCCACCAGACGAGCACCCAGCAGTCCGGCGCCGAGCAGTCCGACGGCGACGGCGAGGTCGACCCGGCCAAGGAGGCCGCCGACGAGTCCGGCGAGGCCGAGGGCTCGGAGCAGGAGGACGGCACCGAGGCCACCGAGGAGAACGACGGCCCCGACAAGGGCCCGGACGCCGACCCGAACGAGCCCGGCCACCAGGACGCCGACGAGAGCGGCGAGACGGAGTAGCCGGAGGGACCACCACAGCGTGGGGCTCGTCGCCGTGGCGACGGGCCCCACCCGTGTCCGGGGACGCAGTCAGGTTGTGCGCAGGTTCGCGATCGCACTGTGAGCGGCATGATCAGATCAACAGGCGCCGGTGTCTCGACCCGGCAGATGCTCAACAAGGTCCCCGAGGTCACCGTCTGGTTCTGGGTGATCAAGATCCTGTGCACCACGGTCGGCGAGAGCTTCGCCGACTGGATCAACATGCAGCTAGGCGTGGGGCTGGTCAACACCGCGATCCTGTTCACCGCGGTCTTCGTCGTCGTCCTGGCCGTCCAGATGCGGCTGCGACGCTACGTCCCGGCCGCCTACTGGCTGACCGTCGTGGTGGTCAGTGTCACCGGGACCCTCTACACCGACATCCTCACCGACCAGTACGGCGTTCCGTTGTGGGTGAGCACGACGGTGTTCTCCGCGCTGCTGGTCGTGGTGTTCGCCGTCTGGTTCGCCCGCGAGCGCACCCTGTCGATCCACAGCATCGTGACGGTGCCGCGCGAGGCGTTCTACTGGCTGACGGTGCTGGTCACGTTCGCGCTCGGCACGGCGACCGGTGACTGGACGCTGGAGCTGACCGGCTGGGGCCCGGGAAGGTCGGTGCTGTTGCCGCTGGCCCTGATCGCCGTGGTGACCGTGCTGTGGCGGTTCGGCGCCGACCCGGTCCTGTCGTTCTGGGTGGCGTACATCCTCACGCGTCCCCTGGGTGCCAACATCGGTGACTGGCTGGCCACCCCGTCGAGCGAGCAGGGACTGGGGCTCGGTACGTTCGGTACGAGCCTGGTCTTCCTCTGGGCGATCCTGGCGACGGTCGTCTACCTGTCCGTGACGCGCGCGGACGTCGTCGAAGCCGGCGAACCGGCCGACCGGCCGGTGCCGACGACGAACCCGGCGCGCCGCCGGCTCTCGCTCGCCGTCCTGGCCGGGACGGCGGCCGCGACGGTCCTGCTGCTGCAGTGGGCCAACCAGCAGCCGCACACCAGCACCCTGGCCGAGGAAGCCGCACCCACGTGCGCGAGCACGGCACAGCTGACGGCCGACCAGGCGCACCAGCTCGCGGTGCGGCACTTCCCCGCGGAGAGCCTGTCCGGCTACCGGAGCATCGCCCAGGACACGCTGGACCTGGTGCACACCGGTGACCAGGCCGGGGCCAGCAGCCGGGTCACCGACCTGGAGACCGCGTGGGACCAGGACCAGGACGTCCTGTTCGGCCAGGACTGCGCCACCTGGACCTATCTCGACGGCGAGGTCGACGCGGTCCTGACCTCGGTCCGGGCCGACAGCCCCGCCCCGGACGTGCAGGAGCACCACCTCCAGGCGCTCCTGACGACGCTGAGCTGAGCAGCGCACGAGGCGGCGTCCGGTGCCTCGCCGGTCCGGCACGCACCGGACGCCGCCTCGACCTCAGCCTCGCGGCAGCGTCACGACGAACCGTGTACCCGAGCTCGAGCTCCGGGTGTCGATCCTGCCGCCCAGGGACCGCACGATCCTCAGGGCGATGCCCAGGCCCAGGCCGGTGCTCCCGGAGCCGGAGGCACCGGGCTGGAAGAGCCGGTCGCGCACCTCCTCGTCGATCCCTGGTCCGTCGTCGACGACCGCCAGCGTCACCGTTCGCGCCTGGTCGGCCGCCTGCACGGTGACGGTGGTCCGGGCGTGGGCCACGGCGTTGTCGACGAGCGGGGCCAGTGCCCGGAGCACCAGCTCCTGCGGCGCGGCGATCCGGCCGGAGGACGTCCCCGTCTCGTCGACGAACCGGACCCGTCGAGGAACGGTGTGGGCGAGCTCCTGAACCACCTCGGCGGCCAGGCAGGTCTCACCGGCTCCGGCCGCGGGGTCGTGGGCGGCGTCCAGAAGGGTGGTGATCGCCTCGGACATGCGCCGGGCGGACCGGGCGATCTGCTCCAGCTCGGTCCTCGCCTGCGGGTCGCTGACCCCGCGCAGCAGGGCCAGGTCCGCCGATCCCTGGATCGAGGTCAGGGGCGTGCGCAGCTCGTGCGCCAGCTCCGACGTCAGCCGCTGCTCCGACCGGATGGCGGTCGCGACGCGGTCCAGCAGCCGGTCCAGGGTCGCGCCGAGCTGGGCGAGCTCGTTGTCGCCGGGCCCGAGGTCGAACCGGTGGCTGAGGTCGTGCTCGCTCCACTCGGTCGCCCGGCGCGCCATCTGAGCCACCGGCGCCAGCGCCCGCGAGGTGACGCGATGTGCGATACCCGCCGTGGCCGCGACGACCAGCACCCCGATGACCGAGGTGGCGATGAAGGCATAGTTCTCCGACCGCTCGTACGGATCGGTCGCCTGGCTGACCACCACGACACCCCGCAGGCCGCCGGCCGTGACGAACGGCAGGGCCCGCAGGCGGACGTCGTCCTGGACATCGACCGTCCGTGGGCTGGTCACGACACCGAGACGGTCCGCGGCGTCGAGCGCCTCCTGCTCGATCGTGCCGGCGACGGCGGCACCGGCCTGGTCGTAGACACGCACGCCGGGCTCGATGAGCTCGGCCGGCACCTCCAGAGTGTCGCCACCGGTACCGGCCTCCAGGACGGAGGCGACGGCGTCCGCCCGGTCCTGCAGGACCCGGTCGATGTCCCTGCTCGCCGTGTAGGCCAGCAGCACCTGGAGCACCAGGGAGACGCACACCATGACCACGGCCATGAGCCCCGCCGTGGAGGCAACGATCTGACCACGGAACGACGTCGGGACCAGGCGCCTGGCCAGGCCCATCTCAGGCCCTCATCGCAGGCTCAGCCCGACGCCGCGCACGGTGTGCAGACGCAGCGGGGAACCGACGGCGTCGAGCTTGGCCCGGATGCGCCGCACGTAGGAGTCGACGGTGTTCTCGGAGACCATCGCCCCGTCCGGCCACGCCGCGGCGACCACCACCCGACGGCGGACGACCTCGCCGGGCCGGGACGTGATGGCGGCCAGCATGCGGAACTCGGTGGGGGTCAGCGACGCCTCGCGCCCGCCGCACGCGACCGCGTGACGGGCCGGGTCCAGCACGAGGTCTCCGGGCGCCGTCGCCGTGACGAGGCGCCCGCGACGGGCCAGCGCCTCGACCCGTGCGATCAGCTCCTTCAGGTCGAACGGTTTGGGGAGGTAGTCGTCAGCGCCGGCGCTGAAGCCCGCGAGCCGCTCGTGGACCGCGCCCAGCGCGGTCAGGAACAGCACGGGCGCGACCTGCCCCGCGGAGCGCAGCGCGAGGCACACGTCGCGTCCGTCGGCGTCCGGCAGCCCGATGTCCAGGACGATCACCGAGAGCGCGTCATCGGTGGCGAACAGCGCCAGGGCCTCGCGCCCGTCGTGCGCGGAGACCACCTCGTGCCCCGCGAGGCGCAGCCCTTCCAGCACGATCCGCCGGATCGCAGGATCGTCCTCGCAGAGCGCGATCTTCACCACCGCTGAGTTCTCCCGTCCGGCTCGCCGGCCCCGCCGGCCGGGGCAACCTCACCAGTGTGGGTGAGGAAACCTGCCAAGAACCTGACCGCCGCCAATGGGGCGGTTCCGGACTGTGGCGGTTCCATGCGGCACGAGCAGTCGTACCCGCGTCCCGGAGGAGTCGCTGCTCACCTCGAAGGTGCCACCCGCGCCCGACGCCGCAGCGCGGACGAGACGCAGCCCGTGATGGCCGGGGAACGATGCCCCGGCGTCGAACCCCACGCCGTCGTCCCGCACCTCGAGACCGATCTGGCCGTCACGGTCCAGGAGGTCGACGACCACCTCCCCCGCACCGGAGTGGGCCAGGGCGTTGCGCAGCAGCTCCGACCCGCTGTGGAGGACCAGTCTCCGGGTCGCTCCCGTGGCCTGCGCGAGAGAGGCACCGACCACACCGACGCGCACCGACGCGGGCGCATGTCGTTCGGCCACGGCCGCGAAGGCGAGACGCAGGTCCCCCGCGTCGACGGTGACGGGATCCAGGTCGTCGAGGATGCCCCGCAACGAGCCGACCTCCGTGTGTATCCGGTCGACGAGGCCGGCTCGCACGGTGGAGAGCGGACCAGGTTCTCGCTGGGTGTCGAGCTCCAGGGCCATCCCGAGGGCCACGAGGTCCTGGAGCACGCCGTCGTGCAGGCGACGGGCCAGATCGCGGCGCTCGGCCTCCGCGACGGCGAGCGCCCGGTCGGCGAGCTCGCGGCGTTCGCGTTCTGCGCGTGCGTGGGAGCGGGCCAGGCGCAGGGCGAGCGGGAGGGTCGCGGCGACGAGCAGCACGGGCCCTCCGACCGCGAGCGGCAGGACCTTGACCAGCAGCTCGGCGGAGTAGCGGTCGACCTGCGTGACCAGGTAGACCTCAGCGACGGCCAGGACGTCGTCGGCGTCCCGGAAGGGCACGTAGACCTCGAGCAGGGTGTGCGGGCCCGAGTTCTCGGTGGCGTGGGCGGGGTCGTCGGGAACCGCGGTGACGACTGGTTCCTGTGTCCGCAGAGCGCGAGTGAGGTCGGCGCTGACCGGGACCCGGAGGCCGTCGATGGTGGACGCGTCGGAGTAGACGATCTCGGCGCGGTCGCCGTCCAGCCGCCAGATCTTGACCCGGTAGACGTCCTCGTCCTCGAGAAGTCCGGAGATCGAGCGGGCGAGGTGCGCGCGGGCCACGGTGTCGGTCGAGGTGTCGAGGTCCGCGACGCGCAGCGGGGCGGCGACGGTGCGCGCGAACATCTGCGCGACGTCGCGGGCTTCCTGGTGCGCCTCGGTGCGCGCGAACAACCAGGTGCCTGTCGCCGCCGCGGCGACGACGACCAGGAGCACGGCGACACTGGCCGCGACGTACCGGCGCACGGCGGTCTGCTGCACGGCGGTGTCGGTCACCGGCCACCGACCCGGATCAGGTCCTCCCGGCGGGCTGTCGCGACGGCCTCGAGCTGGGTCCGTGCGTCGAGCTTGGCCAGGAGCGCCTTGATGTGGTCGCGCGCGGTGTGGATGCTCAGGCCCAGTCCCGTGGCGATCGCGCGTGCGTCCAGGCCGTCGCCGAGCATGGCGAGCACCTCCAGCTCGCGTGGCGTGAGCCGCCGCCTGTCGGCGGCGGCACCGCTGTGGCGGTGCAGGTCCGGGTCGCGTGCCGGGCGAGTCGGCGAAGCGTGCCGGACGGCGTCCAGGACCTGGGAGAGCCGTCCGTGCTTCGCGAGGAACCCGCTCGCGCCCGCCTGGAGCGCTGCTCGTTCGAGGTCGGGCCGTGGGTGCGCGGTGAGGAGGATGACCCGCGCGGTCGGGTCCAGGAGTCGCAGCTGCCCCAGCACGGCGATGCCGTCCGCGGTCGGTAGCTGTACGTCGAGCAGGACGACGTCCGGGCGGGTGGCTTCGGCCAGGGCGAGGGCTCGTGGCGCGTCGTCGGCGACTCCGACGCACTCGAGGTCGGGGGCCGCGTCGACCGCGGCGGCGATGAGATCTGCGACGACCCGGTGGTCGTCCACGACCAGGACGCGCCTGCGGTCCGCTGACATGGGGCCGCCTTTCCTGCAACCCCCAAAGTTCGGGAGCCGGCTCGTAAGCGGGTAAGGATAGCCTCATCTTACTGGCACGGCGACTGCGGCGAGCACGCCCCGCATCCCCGCCGGCCCTCCCCTTCTTCCACTTCTCGAGTGAGGTTTCAGCATGCGCGCAGCGCGTCGCACCACGACCGTCGTCACCCTCGCCCTCGCGGCGAGCTTCGGCCTCGCCGGGTGCTCTTCCGGTACCGAGCCGGCCGAGGCCGGCTCCGAGGCCCCCGCCGCCGATGACGGTCCGCTGGTCGTGTACTCGGGTCGCAGCGAGGACCTGGTCGCCCCGCTGTTCGAGATGTTCGAGCAGGAGACCGGCATCGAGACCGAGGTGCGGTACGCCAGCAGCGCGGAGCAGGCCCAGCTCCTGCTCACTGAGGGCGAGAACAGCCCGGGGCACGTGTTCCTCTCTCAGGAGGCAGGAGCTCTCGGCCTGGTGAGCGAGGCGGGCCACCTCGTCGCGCTGCCCGAGGAGACCCTGGGGCAGGTCCCGGAGGCCTACACGTCCGACGACGGGACCTGGGTCGGCGTGACCGGGCGCGCCCGGGTCGTGATCTACGACTCCGAGCGGGTGGAGGAGGCCGATGCCCCGGAGACGGCCGAGCAGATCGTGGACCCGCAGTGGGCAGGGAAGGTGGCCGTCGCACCGGGCAATGCCTCGTTCCTGTCGTTCGTGACCGCGATGCGGCTCACCGAGGGCGAGGAGGCGACGGCGCAGTGGCTGGAGGCGCTGGCCGCCAACGACGTGCAGACCTACGACGGCAACGACGACATCCTCGAGGCGGTCAACTCCGGCGAGGTCGAGCTCGGCCTGGTCAACCACTACTACTGGTACGCGGCCGCGGCCGAGCAGGGCGAGGACGCGATGCGGGCCGGTCTGAAGTTCGGCGCCCCGGGCGATGTGGCAGGTCTGGTCAACGCGACCGGCGTGGGCATCCTGACCGCCGGGGAGGGGCGGGCCGATGCCCAGGAGCTGGTCGACTACCTGCTGTCCGACCCGGCGCAGGAGTTCTTCGCCGAGGAGGAGTTCGAGTACCCGCTGGTCGCGGACGTGACCGGCCCGGAGGGCGTCCCCCCGCTCGACTCGCTGAGCGGACCGGCCGTCGACCTGTCCGACCTGGGCACGGTCGACGAGACCGCGGCGATGCTCGACGACGCGGGCATCACCGTTGGCTGACCGCCTGCCGTCCGGGCCGGGCCGGCGATGACACGAGGGGACGGCCGGCGCACCGAGCGGGTGCGCCGGCCGGCCCGCGGTGCGTCGTGGCTCGTCGGCCACGGACGGCGCGGGCCGGCGCCGGTCCTGGTGCTCGCCGCCGGTCTGGTCGTCGCACTGGTCGTGACGCCGGTCGTGTTCATCGTCCTGGACCTGGTGGCCCAGCCACCGGGCACCGTGTGGGACGCGTTCTGGCGCCCCCGCACCCTGAGCCTGGCGCTCAGCACGGCGGGGCTCGTGGTCACCACGACGAGCGCCTGCCTGCTCGTCGGCATACCGACCGCACTGCTGATCGCCCGCACCGACCTGGTCTGGCGGTCCGGGTGGCAGGTCGTCGCGGCCCTTCCGCTGGCGATCCCGTCCTACGTGGCGGGGTTCGCCTGGGTCTCGCTGACGCCCCTGCGTGGTTTCTGGGGTTCGGTCGTGGTGCTGACGCTCGTCTCGACCCCTTACGTGACCCTGCCCGTGGCCGCCGCGCTGCGCCGCGCCGACGTCGGCACCGAGGACGTGGCCCGGACCCTCGGTGCGGGTCCGCTGCGCACCTTCTGGGCCTCGACCCTGCCGCAGATCGCCCCCGCCGCGGGCGCGGGTGCGCTCCTGGTCGCCCTGTACACGCTCGCAGACTTCGGCGTCGTGGCGATCATGCGGTACCCCGCCTTCACGTGGGCGGTCCAGACGGCCTTCGCCGGAACGTTCAACCGGGCACTGGCGCTGGTCCTGTCCGCGGTCCTGGTCGCGATGGCTCTGACGGTCATCCTGGCCGAGCGTGCGGTCCGCCGCCGTGTCGCGCCGCCCGAACGGGTCCGCACCGACTCGACGAGCGGCTCCAGCACGCTGGGCGCCGTCCGGCAGACCCTCGCGACGGCCGTACTGGCGACCGTCGCCTGCGCCGGCGTCGGGCTTCCCGTGGTGACCATGCTCGTGCGCGCGGCCCAGAGCGTGTCCCGGCATGAGACCGAGCTCGACCGGTTGCTGCACGCCGCCGGGACCACCGTCGCGCTGGGGCTTGCCGGCGCGGTGCTCGCGACCGCGCTCGCCCTGCCGATCGGCGTCCTCTCGGCGCGCCACCGCACCCGCCCGGTCGCGGCACTGGAGACGGCCACCTACGTGGGGCACGGCCTGCCGGGCATCGTGCTGGGCCTGTCCATGGTCTACCTGACCCTGGCCTACGTACCGTCGATCTACCAGACCTTCCTCGCCCTGGTGATCGCCTACGGCATCCTGTTCGTCCCCAAGGCGGCGGGGTCGATCCGCACCGCCGTCGCGCAGGTGCCCCTGTCCCTGGAGGACACGGCCCGGACCCTCGGCCGATCCCCCGGCGGCGCCTGGCTCGCCGTCACCGGCCGGCTCGCCTGGCCCGGCGTCGCGACCGGCGGCCTCCTGGTCGCCCTGACGATCATGAAGGAGCTGCCCGCCACCCTCATGCTGCGCCCCACCGGAACCGACACGCTCGCCACCCGGCTGTGGCAGCTGACCGACATCGCCGCCTACGGGCCCGCCGCACCGTACGCGCTCACGCTCGTCGCCGTCGCCACCGTCCCCGCACTTCTGCTCTCCCGTGACTGGAGCCGCCCGGTATGAACATCCCCCATCCCCGGCTCCACCAGCCGCCGGCGTTGTCGGTACACGGGCTCCGGGCCGGGTACCCGACCGACACGGGGCGAGCCGTCGTCCCCGTCCTGCACGGCATCGACCTGACCGTCGAGGCCGGAACCGTCCTGGCCGTGCTGGGCCCGAGCGGGTGCGGCAAGACCACACTCCTTCGTGCCGTGGCCGGCCTGCTGCCCGCGATCGAAGGGAGCATCGAGATCGCCGGCGAGGTCATGACGGACGGGGCGCACAGCCGGCCACCCGAGCGACGCCGGATCGGACTGGTGCCCCAGGACGCGGCCTTGTTCCCGCACCGGACGGTGGCCCAGAACATCGAGTTCGGCCTGCGCTCCAGACGCGCACGCCCCCTGAGCGTCGCCGCCCGGCGCGAACGGGTCGACGCGATGACAGCGCTGGTCGGGCTGTCCGACCTCCGACACCGCCGACCGCACCAGCTCTCCGGAGGGCAACGCCAGCGAGTGGCTCTCGCCCGGGCCCTGGCACCCGAACCCGCGCTGGTGCTGCTCGACGAGCCCTTCGCGGCGCTGGACTCGGCCCTGCGAGCCGACCTGCGGGCCGAGGTGCTCGAGATCCTGGCCTCGGTCGGGGCGACGGCGCTTCTGGTGACCCACGACCAGGACGAGGCGCTGTCGTCGACGGCGCGGGTCGTCGTCCTGCGAGACGGTGTCGTCGCCCAGGACGCGTCACCCACCGACCTGTACCAGCGGCCCGCCGACCCCTGGGTCGCTCGGTTCGTCGGGGAGAGCGTCGTCCTGCCCGGAGTCAGCAATGGGGCGACGGCCGTGTGCGCTCTCGGAGCCGTCCCGACCTCCCTGCCTGCCGGCGCGGTCACGGTCGTGCTCCGGCCGGAACAGATAGGCCTGGAGCCTGTCGCGGTGCGCACCGACAGCACCGATCCGATCGTCGGACCGCACGGGACGGTGACGGGCTCGCAGTATTTCGGCCACGACACGCTGTATCGGGTGCGGATCGCGGGTTCCGCGGTCACGGTCCTCTCCCGCGCTCCGGGCCCGCAGGTACATCAGGTCGGTGACCAGGTCGCGATCCGCCGTGTCGGCCGCGCGGTCACGTTCCCCGCCTGAGCAGGTACCCGGCACCAGCGGCCCGCTCAGAGCACGGGAAGGACGAGGCGGAAGTGCCCGTGCGGAGACCCGGTCACGAGGGACAACTCTCCCTGGGAGCGCTCGGCGAGGGTGCTGGCGATGGCGAGCCCCAGGCCGCTGCCGCCGTCCAGCGTCCGCGCGGCGTCGGCGCGGTAGAACCGGTCGAAGATCCTGTCCTGATGCTCGGGCGGCACGCCCGGCCCGTCGTCGACGACGTCGAGCCGGACCTGGTCGCCGTGGATGGCGAGGTCGAGCACGACGCGTGAGGCGGCGTGCTCGACCGCGTTGTCCAGCAGGTTGCGGACCACCCGTCGCAGGTCGTCGGCGAAGCCGCGTACCGGCGCCGCGGAGACCCCCGACGTGTCGACGGCGACCGGCCCGGTGCGAGCCCGGGCCGCCTCCTCGAGGACGATCTGGTCGAGGTCCACCAGAGCCGTGGGGCTGGGTGCCCGCTCGTCGGCCGCGGCCAGGTCCAGCAGGTCCCGCACCAGGCGTTCCATCTGGGTCGTGGCGCCCAGCACCTCGGCACGCAGGCGGACGTCGTCGACGGACGCGGGGTCGCGCAGCGCGAGCTCGAGCGAGATCCGCTGAGCGGACAACGGACTCTGCAGGTCGTGGGAGACGTCGGCCACGAACTGGCGTTGCCGGACCGCCGCGGCCTGCAGCCTGTCCAGCATCGAGTTCATCGTCGCCGCGAGCCGGCCGACCTCGTCCGGCGCGCCCTCGCCCTGGACGCGCACGTCCAGGCGTTCGTTCGTGACCTGGTCGACCTCGCGGCGGATGCGGTCCAGCCGTTCCAGGACCCGCCCGAGCACCAGCCAGACCACGACACCCAGCAGCGCGACCGCCACGGGCACCCCGACCACGAGTGCCTGGCGCAGCACCGACGACGCCTCCGCCACAGCCTCCAGGCTGCTGCCGACGTACACGGTGACCGGCCCGTCCGGCGTCGGACCGGACCTCGACCACAGGCGGTAGCGCTCGGTCTCGGCGTCGTCCGGTCCTGCGACCTCCCGCACCCGGAACACCTCACCGGGCTGGTACCCGAGCATCGCGGGACGCCCGGCCACGTTCGCCGAGGCTGCCACGACGTCGCCCGTGGCGTCGACGACCTGCGCCACGCCGTCCTCCCCGACGTTGTGCAGCTCGGAGGGAAGCCGGCTCTGCTCCGCGAGCGCCAGGAGGTCCTGGACGCGGGCCTGGGCGAGCTGGTCGGAGGAGGCCGTGAGCTGGTGGGAGAGGGTCGTGACCAGGAGGACGGCGCCGAGGGTCAGCGTCAGGCCGAAGGCGAGGACGGCGGCCACGGTGGCGCGCGCCCGCAGGGTGAGCCAGCGGGGTACGTGCGGGCTCATGGCTCACCGCCGGCGCTGTCGTCGACGACGCGGTAGCCGACGAGGCGCACGGTCTGGAGGCTGTTGCGGCCGAAGGGTTCGTCGATCTGCTTGCGGAGCTGACGGACGTAGACCTCGACGATGTTGGGGGCCCCGTCGTAGGCGAAGTCCCAGACGTGCTCGAGGATGGTGGCCTTGGAGACCGGTTCGCCGGACCGGCGCATCAGGAACTCGAGCAGCGCGAACTGGCGCGGGGTCAGGGCGATCTCCCGCTCGGCGCGGAAGACGCGGTGGGTGGCCGGGTCCAGCCGCAGGTCCCCGACGCCGATGACGACCGGTCGTTCCCTGCCGGTGCGCCGCAGCAGGGCGCGCAGCCGGGCGGTGAGGACCATGAACGAGAACGGCTTCCCGAGGAAGTCGTCGGCCCCGGAGTCCAGGGCCGTGGCCTCGTGCTCCGGGCCGGAGCGCGCGGTGAGCATCAGGATCGGCGTCCAGTCGCCGGCCTCGCGCAGCCGTGCGCACAGCGCGTCCCCGGCCAGGCCCGGCAGCATCACGTCCACGACCAGCGCGTCGTAGGAGTTCTCCGTGGCGAGCCAGTGACCGTCGACGCCGTTCAGCGCGACGTCGACGGCGTGGCCTTCCCCCTGCAGCCCGCGACGCAGGGTGGAGGCGAGCTGTTTGTCGTCCTCGACCAGCAAGATCCGCACGACAGCAACGCTCCCACAGGCCACCTGAAGCCGCGCTGAACCCCCGCTGACGCGACGGCCCGTCCCGGTCGGGCCTGGCCGGCTTCAGGGTGGCTTCAGCACCGGTCGCCAAGACTGAAGCTGCTCAGCCAGCTACGAGAGGAGACACATCATGGTCCGCAAGATGCTTGTCGGTGCGGCCGCGGTAGGCGCGACCGGTCTGATCGCCTTCGGCGGTATCACGGTCGCGGGCGCCAGCACCGGCGGTGAGGACGACGGCGCCGTCAGCCACGCGTACACCACCGACCAGGCCGGCACCGCGACCGAGGCCGCGCTGGCCGCCACCGGCGGTGGCACCGCCAACAGCGTGGAGACCGACGGCGAGAACGGTGCGACCTACGAGGTGGAGGTCACCAAGCCCGACGGCGCCACCGTCGACGTGCGGCTCGACCAGAACTTCGAGGTCGTGGTCATCGAGGGTGACGGCGGAAGCTGATCGCCCGCAGGCCGCCGCCACGACTGGACGCCGTTCTCAGCCCGGGCTGAGAACGGCGTCCAGATCACCGTGGGGGCTGGTCACGCGGCAGACGAGTGTTCGCACGTCCGAACACCAGGCGGGTCAGATGTGGTTAGCCTTACCTAACCATCCACCCCGAACTCCTGGAGCAGCCCTGTGCCCATCTCGTACCGCCGCCTGCCCGCCGTCGCCGCAGCCCTCGGCGCGTCCCTGATCCTCGCCTCGTGCTCCGCCGGCACCACCGACGACGCCGACACCGGCGCGGACGGCTCGTTCGAGCCCGTGACCATCCCCCACGCCCTCGGCGAGGCCGAGATCACCGAGCAGCCGGAGCGGGTCGTGACCCTCGGCATGGGGTCGGCCGAGACCGCGATCGCGCTGGGCACCGTGCCGGTCGGCATGGAGGAGTACCCGTGGGGCAGCGACGAGACCGGCTACCTGCCGTGGGTGCACGAGGAGCTGGAGCGCCAGGGGGCGGAGCTGCCCGAGCAGTTCACCGGGAGCACCGAGCTCGACGTCGAGGCCGTCGTGGCCCTGGAGCCCGACCTCATCCTCGCGCCCTGGTCCGGGGTGACGCAGGAGCAGCACGACCTGCTCACGGAGATCGCGCCCACGGTCGCCTACCCCGAGGTGCCGTGGACCATCACCTGGGACGAGCAGATCGAGACCATCGGCGCGGCCCTCGGCCGGCCGGAGGAGGCCGCGGCCCTCGTCGACGACGTCGAAAACCAGCTCGCCGACGCCGCCAAGCCGGAGTACGCGGACGTGACCTTCTCCTACATCTACAACAACGGCCTCGGCACGCTCGGCGTCTTCATGAAGGACGAGCAGCGCGTGGCCATGGTGCGCGCGCTGGGGCTCACCGTCGACCCGGTCGTCGACGAGCTCGAGCAGTACGAGATCGAGGGCACCGACTCCGCGATGGTCACCCTTGAGGAGGCGGACCTGCTGGACGACTCGGACCTGGTCTTCACCTTCTACACCGACCAGAAGAACCGCGCGGAGATCGAGGCACAGCCGCTGTACGCGCGGATCCCCGCGGTCGAGCGCGGGTCCGTGGTCGCTTCGGAGGACCAGTCGTTCGTGACCGCGTCGTCGATCATCAACCCCCTGACCGTCCCCTGGGCGCTGGAGCGCTACGTGCCGGTCATCGACGAGGCCATCGCGCAGCTCGACGAGTGAGGCCGACCGCAGCGGCCCGGTACCGGCGCCGGGCCGCTGCGGGACACCTGGTCGTCAGCGCGTGGCCGGAGGGACCGCGCGCGCTGCGACCGCAAGGGCCGTGTACACCACGCCGTCGTGGACGGCCCAGGTGCCGGTCAGACGCTTCAGGCCCGTTCGGGCCGCGAGCTGGTGGCGCACGGTCGCCGTGAACGTGCCGTCGGGTGCGACCTCGACGGTCGCCTCCAGGAAGTCGAGCCACGAGCCGGTCAGCGGGTGCCACGCCTTGTACAGGCTCTCCTTGGCACTGAAGTTGATCAGGTCGGCGTGGCGGACGCCGCCGGCGCGGCCGCGGTCCAGCTCCTCCGGGCTCTGGAGCAGGCGCAGCATGTCGGGGGACAGGTCGTGGAGCGGCTCCGCGTCGATCCCGACCGACCGGTACCGGTCCGACGACGCGGCGGCCGCGCCGAACGCCCCCGTGCAGTGGGTGATCGAGCCGACGAACCCGCCGGGCCAGACGGGTGCGCCCGTCGTACCCCGGGACACCGTCGGCTCGGTGGCGCCCAGCATCCGCAGGGCGTCGTGCGCGCACGCCCGTCCGGTCGCGAAGTCGCTCAGCCGCTTGGGGCTCACGGTCCCGAGCGTCGTCGTCTCCGGTACGGAGCGTGGGCTGTCGACGGGCGCGCGGCGCCAGCTCACCGCGACGTCGTCCGGGAGCAGGTCACGGAACACTCAGAGTCCCGTGACCAGCACGATGTGGTTCTCGTCGACACCGCCCGTCCCGGCGCGCCGGACGTGCCGGACCAGTCCGGCCAGGCCCGCCGCGCCGGAGGCCGACGCCCGCACCCCGTGCGCCTCCAGCACCGCCTGCGCGGCCAGGAGCTCGTCGTCGTCGGCCTCGTGGACCGCGCCGCGGCTCTCGGCGAAGGCGGACATCGCCTGCGGGCCGTGCAGCGAGTGCCAGTTCACGAGCGGCTCGTTGTGCACGGTCGTGACGGGCGCATCCGGCGGCAGCGCCCGGTACGGTCCGGGCCAGCTCGTCACCACGGGGTTGTTGCCCGGTGAGCCGACACCGTGCAGGGGCACCGCCCAGGCGACCTCCCGGAGCCGGCGGTGCAGGGCGACGGCGGTGGTGCCGTTGCCGACCGGGAGCCACAAGGACGCCGGCTCGCCCGCGAGCGCCCGGTGGAGCGCGTGGACGACGTCCCCGTGGCCGTCCAGCACGGCGCTCTCGTAGGGGCCGTCGACGTTCCCGTCGGCGGCGCCCGTCTGCCGGGCCAGGGTGCGAGCGGCGTCGACGGCGTCCTCGTAGCCGCCCGGGACGAAGTGCACCTCTGCCCCGACCGCCGCGATGAACGCGCCGCCGTCGTTCCAGTCCTCGGGGAGCACGACCGTGCAGCGCAGGCCGCCGGCGGCCGCCGCCTGCGCCATCGCCTTGCCGTAGTTGCCGCACGACCCCACCACGACCCGGTCGTGGCCGTCGGCCCGGGCCGCGGCGACCACCGCGTGCGCGGCGGGCTCCTTGTGGCTTCCCGAGGCGTACCGCGTCTCGTCCTGGAGCACCACCCGGATCCCCGGCAGCAGGTCCTCGGTGATGATCGTCCCGGCGGTGTCCAGGCGGGCCGTCTCAGACATGGGTGCTCCGTCCCGGTGCGGTCTCGGGCCCGCCGAGCAGCTCGTCCGCCTGGCGCTGCAGCTCGTCGCGGCTGCCGATGTTCCCCGTGGTCACGGCGTCGGGCAGCTCGTCCTCCAGGAGGCGCAGGCGTGCGTCGCACCAGCCGACGACGGCCCAGCCGAGCTGCAGCACACCGCTGAGCACGACGAGCAGGGCGAGCGCGCGGCCCGGCCCGACGCCGATCGCGTCACCGAGGAGGGTGTCGACCAGGGCGCCGCCCGGCTCCAGCAGGGGCTGGACGTAGCGCTCCGCGAGCGGGCCGACCACGAGGTAGCCGACCGGCACGGTGAGCAGCATCAGCGTGATGAACAGGGACAGCACGCGGCCCTGGAGCTCCAGGCCCACCTTGCCCTGGACGATCGCGGTCCAGTGGCCGTCGGCGAGCGACTCCGCCACGCCCATGACGAACATCCCCACGATGATCACGGCGGGCTCGGTGGTGAGGCCGACGACGGCCATCGCGACGCTGCCGACCGCCATCGCGACGAGCATGCCGTGGGTGCGCCGGGCGGTGCCGCCCCAGACACCCATGGCGACGCTGCCGAGCAGCGCCCCGGCACCCGTCGCGGCCAGCGCCGTGCCCATGACCGCGGGCGGCTGCTCCACGAGCAGCATCGGCGTGATGACGGCGAAGCCCAGCACGTAGAAGACGTGGTCGGTGACGAAGTACCGCAGCGCGGACCGCAGCCCGGGACGCCGGACGATGTAGCGCCAGCCGTTCGCGATCTCGGTCGCGAACGTCTCCTGCCGCCGCCGGAACATCAGGTTCGGGATGCGCGTGAGCAGCAGCGTGACGGCGCCGATGGTGAAGGTGACCATGTCGAGCAGCAGCACGCCCTCGATGCCGATGACACCGATGAGGCCGGCGCCGAGCATGGGCGCGAACACCGTGCCGACCCCCGCGCCGAGCTGCCCGACGCCGCTGGCGTGCCCGAGGTAGCGCTTGGGCACGAGCTGGGCGACGGCCGCGAGGTAGGCGGGCCGCTGGAACGCACCGGCCAGCGAGGTGACCGACACCGTGAGGTAGACCTGCCACATGTGCAGGCCGTTGGTCAGCAGGAGCACGAGCAGGGCGAGCATCGCGGCGGCGGCCACGGAGTCGCTCGTGAGCATCACCTTGCGGCGGTCGAACCGGTCCGCGACGGCCCCGGCGAAGGGGCCGGCCAGGATGCCCGGCAGCAGGCCGACGGCGTTGACGAGCGCGAACTGGGTGATCGACCCGGTCTGCTGGAACACCCAGATGCTCAGCACGAAGCTGCTCAGACTGCTGCCGACCATCGACAGGAGCTGGCCGATCGCGACCACGCCGAACTTGCGCAGGTCGGGCTCGGCCTCGGCCACCGGGCGCGCGGCCGGCGGTTGCGGGGCCGACGGCGCGGCGCCGTCGTCGGCCGGTCCCGCCGCGTGGCCCGCCGCGCCCTCGCCCGGGACGCTTCCGTCTCCGGCGGTCGTGCGCACGGCGAAGTCGACCAGGGAGTCCGCCAGCGGCACCGCGTGGTCCCGGACGAAGAAGTGGCCCGCGCGCGGCAGCACGCTCAGCTCCACCCCGCCGTCGGTGAAGTGGCTCCACTCGTGGTGCCGCTCCTCGTAGTGCTCGGTGACCCGGTCGCGGGCGCCGACCACGGACAGCACGGGCGCGCGCAGGGGCTCGAGCTCGGCGCGGTAGGCGGCGGTGAAGTACTCCTCGGCGTCGCGGGCGTCGTGCCGGACGTTGCGCAGCGTGAACGCCTGCTCGGCGTCGTCCAGGTCGGTGAACCCGCCGCGTGCCCGCAGGTACTCCAGGTACTCCCGGTCGGACGACAGCCGGTCCACCGGCAGGTTCCGGTAGATCCAGTCGAAGACCTTCCCGGGCAGCCGCGCGGTCGGGAACCCGGCGCCCAGCGCGACGCCCGTGACGTCCACGCCCGCCGCCTCGGCGCGGCGCGCCACCTCGACCGTCAGGGCCACGCCGAGGCAGTGGCCGTAGAACAGGACCGGGCCCTCGATCGCGGGCAGCTCCGCGACGATCCGGTCGGCCACGGCGTCGAGGGCCTCCAGGGCCTCGCCGGGCCGCGAGCTGTCGTGACCCGGCAGCTCGACGGCGTGCAGGGCCCAGCCCTCCGGGACGGCGTCGGCCAGCGGCTGGTAGGCCACCGCGCTGCCGCCCGAGTACGGGACGGCGACGATGGTCTGGCCGTCCCGCGCCGCGTCGGCCTCACCGGGCGTGAGCCGGTGCAGCATGCGCTGCTCGGCGGGCTCCCCGTCCGCGCGCTGGTCGAGGAACTCCGCGAGCCGGCGGATGGTCGCGTGCCGGTAGAGCTCGACCAGGGCCGGGGAGGGGTCCAGGCGCCGCACGACCTTGAGCGCGGCGAACGAGTCGCCGCCCAGCGCGAAGAAGGTGTCGTCGATGCCGGGCTCGGGCACGCCGAGCACGTCCGACCAGACGGCGGCGATCTGCCGCTCGGTGGCGGTACGCGGCGCGACCCCCGCGCCCGTGCGCTCCGCCGGCGCGGGCAGGGCGCGCCGGTCGAGCTTGCCGTTCGGGGTCAGCGGCAGGGCGGCGAGCGTGACGATCCGGCCGGGCACCATGTGCGGCGGCAGGCCGACGGCGAGCGTCGCGCGCACCGCCGCCTCGTCGGCGTCGGCGCCGTCCCGGGTCACCACGTACCCGACGAGCTCCGCCAGCGAGGCCGTGCGCTGGTGCACGGCCGCGGCGCAGGCCGCGACGCCCGGCAGCGTGCTGAGCGCGGCCTCGACGTCGCCGAGCTCGATGCGGTAGCCGTTGACCTTGACCTGGTCGTCGAGGCGGCCGAGGAAGTCGACGTTCCCGTCCCGCCGGAACCGGGCGGAGTCGCCGGTGCGGTACATCCGCGCGCCCGGGTTGACCGCGTCGGGCACGGACGAGTCGGGCACGGACACGTCAGGCGCGAACGGGTCGGGCACGAACCGCTCGGCGGTGAGGTCGGGCTGCCCGTGGTACCCGGCCGCGACCCCGAGTCCGCCCAGGTACAGCTCCCCCACCACGCCGGCGGGTACCGGCTGGCCGCCGGCGTCGAGCACCGCGACCCGGTTGCCGGGGAACGGGCGGCCGATGGGCAGGGGCTCGTCGTCGGCGAGGTGGTCCACGGAGCCGTCGAAGTAGACGTTGTCCACGGTCGCCTCGGTGACGCCGTAGGAGTTGACGACGCGGCCCGCCGGGCCGACCAGGCGCTGCGCCCGCCGGTACTCCCCCACGTGCCACTTCTCGCCGCCGCCGATCAGCAGGTGCACGAACGTGAGGTCCTCGCCGGCCTCCTCGACGTGGTCCAGGAGCGCCCGCAGCACGGCGGGGACCAGCTCGGTGGTGCGCACCTGCTCGGTGCGCATCAGGGCGTAGAGGTCGGCCGGGTCGAGCAGGGTCTCGCGCGGAGCGACCACGAGGCGGCCGCCCGAGAGGTGCGCGCGCAGCGTCTCGCCGACGAACATGTCGAACGAGAAGCTGGCCGCCTGCAGGAAGGTCCACTCGGGCCGCAGCCCGTAGGCCTGGTGCCACATCCGTGCGGCGTGCACGAGGTTGGCGTGCGTGACCACCACGCCCTTCGGCGTGCCGGTCGAGCCGGAGGTGTAGATCACGTACGCGGGGTCGTCGGGCCCGGCCGTCGTGCCGGGACCGGCCAGGTCGTCTTCTCGGAGGTCGGTGCCGGCCGACGCCGCGAGGTATGCGTCGTCGACCACCACGACCGGGCGGCTGTCGGCGACCATGGCCTCCAGGCGCTCGGCCGGGTAGGCCGGGTCGAGCGGCACGTAGGCGCCGCCCGCCTTGAGCACCGCCCACATGGCCACGAAGAGCTCGGTGCCGCGGTCCAGCCGGATACCGGCGCGCTGCCCCGGGCGGACGCCGTCGGCCCGCAGCCGCCGGGCCAGCCGGTCGGCCCGGTCGTCCAGCTCCCCGTAGGTGACGGTCTCGGCGCCGACGGTCAGCGCGGGCGCGTCCGGGGTCGCGGCGACGTGCCGCTCGAAGAGCTCGTGCACCGTCGAGGCGTCGGGCTCGTGGTCCGCGGGCCGTCCCGCGCCGGAGGTGTCGGTGCCGGAGGTGTCGTTCCACTCGTGCACCACCCGGTGGTACTCGGCGTCGGTGAGCATCGGCAGCCGCGTGACCGGCGTCTCCGCGTCCGCCGTCGCCGCCTCCAGCACGGTGAGCAGGTGGCCCATCAAGGCCTCGACGCGCTCAACGTCGAACAGCTCGGTCGCGTAGTCCACGGTCAGCAGGGCGCCCGTGGCCGGGAAGTCGACGCCGATCGCCAGGTCCACCATGGTGGCGGCGGGGGGCAGCTCACCGGCGTAGGTGAGGATCGGGTCGTCGGGCGCCGGCGTGTTGTGCACGGTCAGCATGACCGGGCTGAGGCGCTTCGCGGCGCCGGACCGGGCCAGGGCCGCGACGAGGTCGGGCAGCGCCAGGTCCTGGTGGTCCAGGTCGGTCAGCACCGCGTCCCGCACCCGCGCCAGCAGCTCGGGGAACGCCGGTTCGCCGCTGACGTCCCCGCGCAGGGGCAGGGTGTTCAGGACCGGCCCGATCACCCCGGCGAGCTCGCCGGTGGACCGCCCGGCGGTCGGCGAGAGCACGGTGACGTCCGTGCGCCCGGTGTAGCGCCGGAGCACCACCTGGAGCGCCGCCAGCGTCACGAGGAACAGGCTCGCTCGCTGGTCTCCCGCGAACGCGCGCAGCCGCTCCACCAGGCCCGGGTGCAGGGGCCGGGTCACCCGCGAGGCGGCGTAGGAGCGGACGGCGGGGGCCGGGCGGTCGGCGGGCAGCTCCAGGCCCAGGTCGGCGTCGGACAGCCGCTCCTGCCAGTAGCGCCGCAGGACGGGGTCGGCCGCAGCCCGCGCGCTGCGCGCGGCCAGGTCGGGCGCCGGGGCGCTGGGCGACAGCCCCGCCAGGGCGACGAGGTCGTCGTCCGCCCCGGTGGTACCGATCGCCGCCCGGTAGAGCGCCGCCAGCTCCTGGCCGAACACCCCCGCCGACCAGCCGTCGAAGGCGAGGTGGTGCACCACCAGGACCAGCTCGTCCCCGTCCAGGAACGCGTGGGCGACCGGGCCGTCCACCAGGTCGACGGCGGCGCGGTCGGGGGCGCCGAGCGTGAGCGGCACCGTGGCTCCGGGCTCGATGCGGAGGGTCGGCTCGACGTCGTCCCGGGCGGCGGCGCGGCCGTCGCCGCCGTCCGCGGCCCGGCCGAACCGTGCCCGCAGCAGCGGGTGCCGCTCGGCCAGCGCCGCGAGCGCGCGGCGCAGCGCGGCGACGTCCGGCCCCTCGGCCCAGCGGTAGCGCAGGCCGAGCGTGTACACGGGCAGGTCCGCGCACACCTGCTCGGCGATCCAGTAGTCGCGCTGCATCGGGCTCAGCGGATGGTCCCGGTCCTCGTCGAGCCCCGCCGGTGCGGCGTCGGCCGGACCGGTCGCGGTCTCGATCGCGCGGGCGAGCGCCCCGACGGTCGGGTCGGCGTACCAGGTGGTCAGCGTGAGGGTGGCGCCGTGCCGCGAGCGCAGGTCCGCGATGAGGCGCACGGCGTCGAGGGAGTCGCCGCCGAGGGCGAGGAAGTCGTCGGCGGGATCGGTCACGACGACGCCGAGCGCCTTCTCGATGAGAGCGGCCGCGGCGCGCTCCGCGTCCGTCAGCAGTTCGTTCGCCGCCGGCCCGTCCGGGGTAGGCATGTCCGGCACGTCCGCACCCGGCGCAGCGAGGGCCGCCTTGTCGATCTTGCCCTGCGGGGTGAGCGGGAGCCGCTCGTGCCGCACCAGGGCGCTCGGCACGAAAGCGGCGGGCAGCACGTCAGCGAGCGACCCGCGCAGCGCTTCGAGGTCGGTCGTCGTCGGCGTGACGACGTGGCCGACGAGGCGGGCGCGTCCGGTGCGCTCGTCGACGAGCACGACGGCGTCCTGGACGCCGGGGAGCTCGCGCAGCGCGGCCTCGACCTCACCCGGTTCGACGCGGTGGCCGCGGATCTTGACCTGGTCGTCGAGGCGGCCGAGGAACTCGAGCTGGCCGTCGGCCCAGCGCACGCGGTCGCCGGTGCGGTACTCGCGGGCGCCGTCGGGCCCGGTGACGAACCGCTCGGCGGTGAGCTCGGGTCGGTTGAGGTAGCCGTGGGCCACGCCGATGCCGCCGACGAGGAGCTCGCCGTCGTCGGCGACCCGGCAGGTCACGCCGGGGTGCGGCACGCCGATGGGCACGATCTGCCCGGACCAGTCGGTCACGTCGGCGACGGTGGCGCCGACGGTGGTCTCGGTGGGGCCGTACGTGTTGTAGAGGCGGGTGGTGGCGCCGTCGACGGCGCGCTGCCACTGGCGGACGGCGTCGGGCCGGGCGGTCTCGCCGCCCACGATCACGCAGCGGATGCTGTCGGGCAGCGTGGCCTCGCCGCGGTCGAGGACGGCGACCAGCTCGTGCCAGTAGGCGGTGGGCAGGTCGAGCGCGGTGATGCCGAGCTCGCCGCAGCGGTCGAGGAAGAGGTCGGGGCGGCTGATCATGTCGTCGTCGCGCAGCACGAGGGTGGCGCCGGTGGTCAGGGTCGGGAAGATCTCCTCGACGCTGACGTCGAAGCTCAGCGACGCGAACTGGAGCACGCGGTCGCCCTCGGCGAAGGAGAAGCACGCGCCGAACACCCGGCTGAAGTCGAGCAGCGAGCGCCGGCCGACGAGCACGCCCTTGGGCCGGCCGGTGGAGCCGGACGTGAAGATGACGTAGGCGGGGTCGGGCTGCGGCACGCTGTCGGCGAGCGGCTGCACGCCGTCGGCGGTGACCAAGGCCCGGGGGCGGGTCTCGTCCAGCATCATCCGCAGGCGGGCGGCGGGGTAGGCCGGGTCGAGCGGCACGTACCCGGCGCCGCGGCTCAGGGTCGCCAGGACGGCGACGACGGCGGCGCGGCCGCGGGGCAGGCGCACGCCCACGAGGTCGCCGGGCACGACGCCGGCGGCGGCGAGCCGGGCGGACTCCTCGGCGACCAGGCCGGTCAGGTCCGCGTAGGTCAGCTCGCCGTCCGCGTCGACCAGCGCCGTGGCGTGCGGCGTCCGGGCGGCCTGCGCGGCGATGGCGGACCAGGGGTCCTGCGCCGTCGTGTCGTGCGGCGACGCGGGGGCCTGCGCTGTCGTGGTCACCGGTTTTCCTTTCGAGGGTGGCGCCGCTCGGCGGCGCGGAAGGGTGGCGCGAAGGAGGTCACATCGACCAGGCGGTCGGGGTGCGGTCCCAGCGGTGGGCGCGCAGCGCGTCCAGCAGGTCGGCGGGCAGCTCGGGCGCCTGGGCGACCGCGAGGTTGGCGCGCACGTGCTCGGGGCGGCGCATCCCGGGGATGACGGCGGAGACCGCGGGGTGGTGCAGCGCGAAGCGCAGGGCCAGCTCGGGCAGCGTGGTGCCCTCCGGGACCAGCTCGCGCAGCGCCTCGACGCGCTCGACGGTGGGCCCGAGGTTCTCCGGCCCGAAGTAGACGGCACGCCAGTCCTCGGGCGGGAACGTGGTGTCCGCGCGCAGGGTCCCGGTGAGCGAGCCCTCGTCGAACGGGACGCGGGCGATGATCGCGATGTTCTCCTCCAGGGCCCGCGGGAACAGCTCGTCCTCAGGGGCCTGGTCGAACACGTTGTAGATCACCTGGACGGCGTCCACCAGGCCCGTGTCCAGGGCGGCGAAGCAGTTGGTGGGCTCCCAGCGGTTGACGCTGATGCCGAACCCGTCGATCAGGCCCTCCTCCTTGAGGCGGGCGACGGCGCGCTGCCAGCCGGGCTCGGCCGCCCAGCGGTCCTCCCAGACGTGCAGCTGCAGCAGGTCGATCTTCTCGACGCCGAGGTTGTCCAGGCTGCGCCTGGTGTACTCCAGGACGTGCTCGGTGGGGAAGACGTCCTCCAGCGTGTCCTGCGGCCGGGGCGGCCACTCGCGGTTGAGCGGCGGCACCTTGGTGGCAAGGCGCAGCCCGGCGTCGGGCCGACGACGGCGCAGCTCGCCGAGCATCGTCTCGGACACGCCGCGGCCGTAGACCCAGGCAGTGTCGAAGAACGTGCACCCGGAGTCGACCGCGAGGTCGAGGGCCACGGGCGCGGCGTCGTAGTCCCACCCGGTGAACCCGCCGGGGCCGCCGCCGATCCCCCACATGCCGTAGCCGATCTCCCCGACGCCCCAGCCGAGCCGGCCCATGCGACGCTCGCGCATCCCTGTCTCTCTTCCGTCGTTCTGTTCGTGGTGTTCGTGGTGCGCCGGCGCCGCACGCTCAGGCACGGCGCGTTCAGCCACGGCCGTACGTCTCGCCGTGCGCGCCCGCGGCGACCGGGACCCGGACCGGCGCCCGGCCGGTCGCGGCACGACGTTCGAGCAGCTCGCCCCGCGACCGGTCGAAGAGCGCCGGGTTGTCCTGGAGCAGCCCCTCCAGCACGTCCCGGAGCGCGTCCTCCTGCTCGATCCGCGCGCCCGCGCGGTGCTCCAGCACGGCCAGCAGCCGGCCCAGCTCCTGGTCGCCGAGCGCCGCGGCCGCGCGCAGGTCGGCCACGAACCGCAGGCAGGGCACGCGGTCGTACCGGCGGCCGTCCGGGCCGGGCAGCTCGTCGAAGCGCACCGTGCCGGGCCGGAAGAGGTGCACCGACCGCACCCGCCCGACGGCGTCCACGGCCTCCGGGTCGGACACCGCGGCCACGACCGCGCGGGCCACGGCGTCGACGGGGCTGTGGTCCGAGCGGAGCGCGGCGTCCGGCACCTCGCCCAGCCGCCGGAAGGCGGTGAGCAGGAGCTGGGTGAGCGCGGTCGGGTTGGCCGACGCGCCGCCGGACGTGCCACCGGGGACGGGCATCACCTCGCCCAGGCGCAGCACCGTCACCGGCAGGTGCCCGGCCCGGCCCGCGGCCCGGACGAGGCGCTCGGCCACCCACTTGGAGGCGCTGTACCCGCCCGACGGCGGCACGACGTCGGCCACGTCGACGTCCTCCGTGACCGGCGCGCTGCTGAGCAGGGCGTGGTCGTGCAGCGCGCCGAGCGTCGAGACGTGGTGCAGCGGGACGCCGCCGGCGTCGCGCGCCAGGCGGATGATCTCGGCCGTGCCCAGCACGTTGGGCTCCCGCAGCACGCGGTAGTCGTAGACGAGGTTGACCAGGGCGCCGCAGTGCACCACCAGGTCGACCCGCCGGGCCAGCTCGTGCCAGCGCTCGCCGGTCAGCCCGAAGGCCGGCAGCGCCAGGTCGCCCGCGACGACGCTCGTGCGCGCGGCGTGCCCGGGCTCGTCCAGCCCCTGCGCCCGCAGCGCGGACGCCAGGCGCCGGCCGGCGTGCTCGTCGTCGTCGCCCCGGACCAGGCAGAGCACGTCGAGGTCGGTGCCCTCCAGCAGCTCGTGCAGCAGCCGCGTGCCGACGAAGCCCGTCGCGCCCGTGAGCAGCACGGTGCGCGGCTCCCGCGCGTCCGGCCGCCTCGGCGGCTCGGCGAGGGGGTCCGGGCCGTCGTGCTCCGGTGCCGCCGGCGCGAGCAGGTCCAGGTCGGCCGCCATGAGGCCGGCCGTGGACGGCACGTCGTCGCCGCCCGCGCCGCGGCGCCGCAGCAGGTCACCCAGGCCGACGGCGGTCGGGTGGTCCAGCAGGTCCCGGACGCCCACCTCGACGTCCAGCCGGGCGGCCAGCGCGCCGACGACCGCGACTGCCTGCAACGAGCTGGCCCCGGCCGCGAACACATCCTCGTCGGCCGCCAGGTGCGGCCGCCGCAGCACGGTGCGCAGCACGGCGAGCACGGGGTCGCCGGCGCCGTCGTCGGCCGGAACCGCGAGCTCCGCCTCGACCTGCGCCGTCAGCCGCCGCCGGTCGGTCTTTCCCGCCTCGGTCAGGGGCAGCTCGTCGACCACGACGACGCGCTGCGGCACGCTGCCGCGCGGGAGCCGAGACCGCAGGACGGCGAGCACCGCGTCGGCGCTCACGGAGGTGGCATTCGCAGGGCCAGGACGCCCGTCGCCGACACTGCCGCCGACGGACGCCTGGTGGCCGGTCAGGACCAGCACCAGCTCGCGGTGCGCGGACGGGCCGGCCACCAGTGCCACGGCCTGCCGCACCCCCGGGCAGTCCAGGGCGAGGGTCTCGACCTCCCCGGGCTCGATCCGCACCCCGGCGATCTTGATCTGGTGGTCGATCCGGCCCACGAACCGGAACCGGCCGTCCGCGTCGAGGTAGCCGAGGTCACCGGTCCGGTACATCCGCCCGGACAGGACGCCGCCCGGCCCAGCCACGCCGCCCCACGGGCTCGGGAAGAACCGCTGAGCCGTCCGGTCCGGTGCGCCGTGGTAGCCCACGCCCACACAGGCTCCGCCGATGACAATCTCGCCGGTCGCGCCCTGGGGCAGCGGCCGGCCGTCGACGTCCACGATCACGGCCGCACAGTTGTCGACGGGGCGGCCCAGCGGCACGTCGTCGCCGTCGTCGGCCGCGATCTCGTGGAAGATCATGCCGATGGACGCCTCGGTCGGACCGTAGGCGTTGCTCGCCCGCAGGCCGTGCAGCAGCTCGCGCAGCTCGTGCGCGTCGCGCGGGTTGATCTGCTCGCCGCCGATCACCACGTGCCGCAGGGAGCGCAGCCGGTCGAGCGTGCCGGGACGCTGCCGCACCATGGCGAGCAGGGCGTGCAGCACGGCCGGCACGAAGTCCGCGACGGTCACCGCGTGGTCCTCGATCAGCTCGACCGTGTGCTCCAGGTCGAAGCGCGCGCCCACCGTGGGCACCACGACGGCGCCGCCGCGGGTGAGCGGCCAGAAGATCTGCCAGAACGCGGAGTCGAAGATGTGCCGGGTGCTCTGCAGCACCACCTCGCGCCCGGCCGGGGCGCCGAACCAGCGGTCCATGAACGCCAGCCGGTTGGCCAGGCCGCCGTGCACGTTCACCGCGCACAGCGGGGTGCCCGTGGTGCCGGAGGTGTAGACGCCGTAGACGACGTCGCCGGGGGCGGGCCGGGCGACGACAGCGCTGTCGTCGGGGGCAGCACCGTCCGGGCCGGCACCGCCGGGGACCGCGCCGCCCACCTCGACGACCACCGCGCGGTCCCGGTGCCCGGCCGGGACGGCGGCGGGGTCGACACACAGCACCACCGCGCTGCCGAGCTGGTCCAGGACGTTCGTGACCCGCTCGGCGGGCCACGCCGGGTCGACCGGGACGTACCCGGCGCCGGACAGCAGAACGGCGCTCCAGGCGACCGGCAGTGCCAGACCGTCCGCGACGAGCACCGGGACGAGCACCGGCTCGCCGGACTCCCGGTCGGCTTCCCGGCCCTTGGTGGTCCCCGCCACCCGGCCGCGGACCAGCGCGCCCAGCGCCGTCGCCCGCCCGACCAGCTCGCGGTAGGTCAGCGACCCGTCGCCGGCGTGCACGGCCACGGCGTCCGGGGTGCGCTCGGCGGCGGCGAGCACGCGCTCCACCACGCTGCGGTACGGGCCGTGGTCCACCGTGGCGCCGGCCAGCGGGCCGAGCACGGCGGCCCGGCTCGACTCCGACAGCGCGTCGACCTCGGCGAGATCGGCGGACGGATCGCCCAGGAGGGCACCGAGCAGCTCGCCGTGCATCTCGGCGACGGCGGCCACCGCGTGCTGCCACGGGTCACCGGGCGGGCAGCACACGGTGACGGTCAGCTCCCCCGCGTCGTCCACGCAAGCGGACAGGTCGGGCCCGGGGACGCCGTCCTCGGGATCGCGGGTGACGACGGCGACACGGACCGCGCCTGCCGGCCCCGAGGCCTCGCCCGGCGTGGCAGGTGCGACGTCCAGCTCCCGGTTCAGCCTGCGTGCGGCCTCGGCCAGCGCGGCGACCGTCGCGCCCGCGAGGTCTGTCACGTCCTGGCGTCCGGTACGGATCTGCCGCCTGTACGTGCCCACTCCCCGACTCCCCGCTCCCCGACTCATGGCGGACACGGAACGTGCCGAACGCATCTGCGGGGCTGACTGCGGATGTCCCTTCCATGAACACGGAACAAACGGTCATATCGATCGGCCGCCGAACGCGGCGAGCGGTCGTCGAGCGGTCCGGCGATCGCCCATGATGCGGGTATGGACCTGGACCACTCGACGATCACCGCCGCGCGCGCGAGCGCCACCCGCGCGGCCCGCCGGTCCCGCGTGCGCATCCGCACCCTGGACTCGACGACGGACAGCTTCACGACCGAGAAGTTCCTGTCCGACGTGTGGCAGACCGCGCCGGAGCAGCCCCCGATCGCGGCCGACGTGATCAAGGCGATCGCCGATGCCGGGAGCTACGTGGCCGGGGCGATCGACGCATCCGGGGACGACGGCGGCAGCGAGGCCGGCAGCGAGGGCGAGCTGATCGGGGCCTGCATCGGTTTCTGGGGGCCGCCCGGCGGGAACGGGATGCACAGCCATATCGCCGGCGTGCACGCCGGGACCCGCGGTCGCAGCGTGGGCCTCGCGCTCAAGCTCGACCAGCGGGCGCGCGTCCTGGAGCACGGGGTCGGCGAGATCACCTGGACGTTCGACCCGCTCGTGGCCCGCAACGCCCACTTCAACCTCCGCAAGCTCGGCGGCACGGTGGACCGCTACCTGGTCGACCACTACGGCCGCCTGGCCGACGGCATCAACGGGGACGACCCGTCCGACCGGCTCCTGCTCCGCTGGGACCTGGCCGGGCCCCGGGCGCGGGCGGCCTGCGACACGACGGCGTCGGCGGCCCTGCCGGAAGCCTCCACCGCCCCGGAGCCCGCCGGCCCGACCCCGCGGGCGGTGCTGGAGAACGTCGACGACCGGCCGGTCCCCCGGGCCGTCCCGCTCGGCGACGGGCCGGTCCTGGTGACCGTCCCGCCGGACATCGAGCAGCTCCGCACCCGCGACCCGCGGATCGCCGCGGACTGGCGGACCGCCGTCCGCGACACGCTCGGCGCACTGCTGGCCGACGGCGGCCGGGTGGTCGACTTCGACCGGACGCTGTGCGGCTACATCGTCGAGGACGGAGCGGTCTGATGCGGATCGAACGGATCACGGTCCACCGGATCTCCCTGCCCCTGGTCGCCCCATTCCGCACCTCGCTCGGGATCGAGCACGAGCGGCCCGCGCTCCTGGTCCAGGTCACGACGCCCGACGCCGTGGGGTGGGGCGAGTGCGTGGCCGGGGCGGACGCCAGCTACTCCTCGGAGTACCTGGAGAGCGCGCAGGACGTGCTGCTGCGGCACCTCGTCCCGACCCTGCTCGCCGCCGAGTCGGTGACGGCGCACCGCGTCGCGCCGCTCCTGGCCCGGGTCAAGGGGCACCGCATCGCCAAGGCGGCACTGGAGGCCGCGGTGCTCGACGCCGAGCTGCGCGCGCACGGCATGTCGTTCGCGACCAGTCTCGGCGCGGTGGCCGACCGCGTCCCGAGCGGCGTCTCCGTGGGGATCATGGACTCCGTGCCGGAGCTGCTGGACGCCGTCGGCCGGTACCTCGACCAGGGCTACCAGCGGATCAAGCTGAAGATCGAGCCGGGCTGGGACGTGACGCCGGTGGCCGCCGTCCGCGAACGGTTCGGGGACGACCTGCTGCTACAGGTCGACGCCAACGCCGCCTACACGCTCGGCGACGCGCGGCACCTCGCCCGCCTCGACGCCTTCGACCTGCTGCTCGTGGAGCAGCCCCTGGACGAGGAGGACCTGCGCGGGCACGCGGCGCTCGCCCGGCGCCTGCGCACGCCCATCTGCCTGGACGAGTCCGTGGTGTCGGCCCGGTCCGCCGCCGACGCCATCGCGCTGGGTGCCTGCGAGATCGTGAACATCAAGCCCGGCCGGGTCGGCGGGTACCTGGAGGCACGCCGCATCCACGACGTCTGCGCGGCGTCCGGGGTGCCGGTCTGGTGCGGCGGGATGCTGGAGACCGGGATCGGCCGGGCAGGGAACGTCGCCCTGGCCGCGCTGCCCGGGTTCACGCTGCCCGGCGACGTCTCGGCCTCCGACCGGTACTACGCCACCGACATCACGGAGCCCTTCGTCCTGGAGGACGGGTCGCTGGGCGTCCCGACCGGTCCGGGCCTGGGTGTCGAGCCGCTCCCGGACGTGCTGGCCGAGGTCACCACGGAGAGGCACGAAGCCCGTCGGTGACGATGCGGCCGGACTTGGCACCTCGTTCACCCTCCGGACAACGACCGGCAACCCATGGAGGAGTGGGACGCCTACGGTCACCGGACCGACCTCAGGAGGCCGACATGGGCACCGAACCACGCAGCGCACGAGCAGCATCCGAGAACCTCTCGCGCGGGATCGGCCCCGATGCCCTCGACGTCGATTCGCTGAGGACCGACATCGCACGGGCCGCCGAGGTGCAAGGCCCACAGCCGCTCGAGGCGAGCTGTGTGCGCGCCGCGTACGAAGCGATCGCCGCCGCAGGAGAGCGGGCCGAGGCAGCGGACGACGCGACGCTCGTGTCGCTTCGAGCGGGTGCAGGGGCCGCGGCCGACGCGGCCCGGGTCGCCGACGAGATCGGCGCGGGAGCGGTGGCGGCCCTGCGGGCCGCCGCCCGGGCCTGGTACCCGTACGCCGTAGCGAGCGAGAGCGCCGCGTGGGAGGCCGGACTGAGAGCGTTCAGCGAAACCTGTGACAGCGCCACCGAGTCCGGCCAGGCACTGGTCGTTCGCTCCGTCGAGGCGGCAGGTCGGGCAGTGAGCGGCGACGACACCGCGACGGCACGCGCGGTCGATGCCTTCGCCGCCGAGCTGAGGCGCCGGACGGCCCTCGGCGAGGGCCTGCCGGCCGCGTGGGGCGGGGCGTCTCGGCACACGGCCGAGACGGCGCCCGACCCCGTCTTCCAGACCGTCGTCGACGCGGTGCGGGGCGTCCTGAGCCGCTGACCGCACCTCCCCCGCCCCCGACGGCTCAGCCGAGGCGTTCGCCCGAGGTCGCGGAGAACACGTGCGAGTGTCCGGCCTGGATGGCGACGGAGATGACGTCGCCCTTGTCCGGCACGCCGCGCGGGTCGATGCGCACGATGACCTGGTTGGTGTCACCCGCGGAGAGGTCGACGTCGGCGGCGTCGCCCTTGAGCGAGCCGTAGACGAAGGCGTCGGAGCCGAGCTCCTCGACCAGGTTGACCTCGACGTCGAACGAGCCGGCGGTGCCGGACGGGACGACGTCCAGGGCCTCGGGACGGAAGCCCAGGGTGACCTTGCCGCCGTCGGCCTCGCTGAGGCTGCTCGCGATCGAGCGCTCCAGGGGGACGCTGGCCGAGCCGACCTTGACGCCAAGGTCCTTGACGTCGAACGTGCCGATGTTCATCGCCGGGGAGCCGATGAACCCGGCGACGAACACGTTGTTCGGCCGGTCGTACATCTCCCGCGGGGTGCCGACCTGCTGCAGGATGCCGCCGTTGAGGACCGCGATGCGGTCACCCATCGTCAGGGCCTCGGTCTGGTCGTGGGTCACGTAGACCGTGGTCACGCCCAGGCGACGCTGCAGCGACGCGATCTGGGTGCGGGTCTGGACACGCAGCTTGGCGTCCAGGTTGGACAGCGGCTCGTCCATGAGGAACACCTGGGGCTGGCGCACGATGGCGCGGCCCATCGCGACGCGCTGACGCTGACCACCGGAGAGGGCCTTCGGCTTGCGGTCCAGGTACTCGGTCAGGTCGAGGATCTTGGCGGCTTCCTCGACGCGCTGGCGGATCTCCGCCTTCGGGGTGCCCGCGATCTTCAGGGCGAAGCCCATGTTGTCCGCCACCGACATGTGCGGGTAGAGCGCGTAGTTCTGGAAGACCATCGCGATGTCGCGGTCCTTGGGCTGCACATCGGTGACGTCACGGTCACCGATGAAGATGTGCCCACCGTTGACGTCCTCCAGACCCGCGAGCATGCGCAGAGCCGTCGACTTGCCGCTGCCCGAGGGCCCGACCAGCACGAGGAACTCCCCGTCCTCGACCTCCAGGGTGAACTCGTTCACCGCCGGGGCCTCCGTGCCCGGGTAGACACGCGTCGCGTGATCAAAAGTGACAGTAGCCATGAGAAACATCCCTCCACCGGCAGGAACGTGCCGGACGATCCGTTGTGGCCCCCACCGAGCACGGTGGGAAGTCGGGTGCGAGCTCGAACGTGGCCTTGCAGAGTGCGTCAACACCACCCGGTGGATATTTCATCCGGTTAGCTGGGTGGTGCTGTCGCCGCGATCAGCGCCTGCCCCCAGGCCCGCAGGTGGTCGACGGCCTCAGCCGGTCCGTGCACGACAAAGGGTGCGCCGATCGCCACGAGGCAGAACGCCGCCCAGTCCAGCGACTCGGCGGCGATGCAGACCTCGCACGAGCCGTCGTCGATCGGCCTGACGGTGCCGTAGTGCACGATCTCGGCCTCGATCCGCTCGGCGGGCGCGTGCACCGTGGCGCGCACGCGGAAGCGCGACGGCCGGTCGCCGATCCGCGCGTTCACGAAGGCCACGGGGTCGTCGCCCGGCAGCCGACGTGGTGCGAACCGGTTCCCGGTGCGGTGCGGTCCGGTGACGCGGTCGGCCCGGAACGTGCGCCAGTCGGCACGGGCCAGGTCCCAGGCGAGCAGGTAGAGCCGGTTGTCCACGTTCACGATCCGGTGCGGCTGCACTGTCCGCCAGGACTCGTCACCACCGTGGGACCGGTAGGAGAACTCCACCGTGTCGGCGTCACGGCACGCGAGCGCGAGCGTCGTGAGCGCGGTGACATCACCGATGGCCGCCCGCTGCTGAGCGCTCGCGGGGACGGCGACGGCCCGCAGGCTGTCGATCCTGCCGCGGATGCGGGGTGGGAGCACCTGCACGATCTTCGCCATCGCGCTCACGGCGTCGTCCGCGGAGGCGGGGTGGGCGCCCGTGGCGATCTCCTTGAGCCCAAGCACCGTGGCCGCGGCCTCGTCCTCGCTGAGCACGAGCGGCGGGAGCGACGCACCGGCGCCGAGCTGATAGCCGCCGCCCGTTCCACGGGTCGTCACGATCGGGTAGCCGAGCTCCTGCAGCCCGCTGACGGCGCGGCGCAGGGTGCGCGGACTGACTGCGAGGCGGCGCGCGAGCTCGTCGCCCGGCCAGTGGCGCCGGCTCTGCAGGAGCCCGAGCAGCTCGAGGGCTCGGGAGCTGGTCGACATCTCCTCAGGCTAGGTCGACAAGTGGCCGAATACTGTCCGGAAGGCCGACGAGACTGGCGGTTCCATCGAGCACGTCCCATCAAGACCAAGGAGAGCTCATGTCCGCCCCCGCCCCACGTACCGTCCCCGCCGCCCCTGCCGGGTCGGCGACGGTCGATCCCTTCATCTGGTCGGACGACGCCGCCGGCCTCATCCGCTTCGTGCTCGACGTCTTCGACGCGACCGAGGTTCCGGAGGCCCGCACCGCCGACACCGACGGCCTGGTCCTGCACTCCGAGGTCCGGATCGGCGACTCCACGATCACGATCGCGGACCGCAAGCCGCAGTGGCCCTACACGCCGGCATTCGTCCGGGTCTACGTGGAGGACCCGGCCGCGACCCTGGGGCGTGCCGCCGGAGCCGGCGCGCGCATCGTCACCGAGCCGACGGAGTTCTGGGGCGACGTGCTGGCACGCTTCGCGGATCCGTTCGGTCATCTCTGGTGGGTCTACCAGCACAACCCGTCGGACGACGCCGACTGGACGGAGCCGGTCGGTGACGAGGACTGGGAGTCGTTCGCCACGCCCGAGCTGACCTACGTCCACTCGACGCTCATGGAGGCCATGGCGGCTCTCCGGGACCCCCGGGAGCGCTGACTCCCGCACGGGCTGGATGCCTGGGCGGTCCCTGATCGACTTCCTCCCGGCTGTTCACGGAGGACACGGGCGCCTGACGTCGCCCTGACGCGGTGCGGTCGGCGGGTCCACCCCGCCGGCCGCACCGTCAGTCAAGGTCACCCGTGCTCCGGGCGCTCCGTCCACAAGCCGAACGACACCCCGGCCGGGTCTCGGAACACCCCGAACCATCGGTCGTCGCCGCCGAGTGCGATACGAGAGCGCTGGATCACACCACCGAGCTCGACCACGCGGTCCAGGGTCGACTCAAGATCATCCACGGCGAGGTAGACGCGCGCCCCGGCAGACGGCCGCGCAGCAGACGACGGAGCGCGCTGGAGCCCGCCGATACTGTGGCCGTCCTCCTGGATGATCCAGTAGGACGCGCCGATCTCCGTGTCCTCGAACGCCGGCTCGAACGACCAACCCGAGAGCGCCTGATGGAACCGCTGGAACGTCTCCGGCTCCGCCGTCTCGATCTCCCACCACACGATCCCAGCCATGCGGCCATCGTAGAGATCGACTGCGGGCGGCTACTTCCTGACCGTGTTGCCGCTGGCGAGCTCGACGCCCTGCGCGAGCGCGCGGGCTCAGCCGACGCCGTAGACCTCGATCCGGTCCATGCTGACGACCGAGCCCGTCGACGCGGGGTTGCGCTCCCCGGTCACCCGGACGCGCAGCGTGTGCTCCCCGGGCGGTAGAACCGGGCTGAGGTAGTTGAGCTGCTCGCCGACGCGGATGTCGCTGTAGAGGTCGACACGCTGTTCGGGACCGCCGTCGATCGAGACGGCGGCGATGCCGTTGCCGCGGTCCCGCACGCTCAGCAGTGCGATCTGGGTGCCGTTGAACCTGATGGTGGCGGTGGCGTTCGTGGCGCCGCTCCAGTGGTCGTTGCCCCAGAAGCACTGCACGCCACAGCCCGAGCCGGACTGCCAGGAGCCTGCGTACTGGACCTGCCACAGGCCGGTGCCGGTGTCGAAGTCGTTGATCGCCCGGGTGGCCGCACCGGGGTCACCGGACGGCAGGGTCTGGGTCGCGCCGGCAGCCAGGGGACGGCCGAAGTTCGGCGTACCGTCCGCGTTCCAGGTGAAGCGCTGGACCCGCGTCGTGCGGTACGAGTAGGTGTTGGTGCTGGTGTTCTTGCCGTGATAGGCGATCCAGTCCTCGGAACCGTCCGGCGACCGGAAGAACGAGTGGTGCCCGGGCCCCCAGACACCGGTCGCGTCGTTACGGGAGAAGACCGGCCCGGCGTGCTGCACCCAGTTGCCCGCCACCATCGGGTCGGCGCCGTTCGCGATGCTCTTCATCCACAGTTGGTAGTCCGGCTTGCCGGTGTCGCAAGTGGAGTAGGTCAGGAACGTGCGGCCGTTGCGGTAGAGGGGTGTGGGGCCCTCCCGCACCTCGGTGCAGCCACCGTCCGCCGGGATCGCGACCCTGCCGCCCGTCGTCGTCCAGGGGTTGGTCATCCGCGCGATGTAGAGCTGCGCGGGTCCGCCCTGGCCTCGGCCCGGACCTGTCCAGACGAAGTAGTCCTGGCCGTTGTGAGTGATGGGCTCGCCGTCGATCGCGTACTCGCCGAAGTCGGCGATCTTCGCCTTGAACGAGTACGGGCCCATGGGGCTGTTCCCGGCCGACTCCAGCACGTACATCCGGTGGTTGCTGTCCACGCCGTCCGAGGCCGTGTAGTAGATGTACCAGCGGTCACCGACGTGGCGGAACGCCGGCGCCCACATCTGGGTGTTGCGGGTCGCGTCGGAGTCGCGCCAGACGACCTCCTCGGGAGCCGCCAGAAGAGTGGCGATGCTCGGCGAGCGCCAGATACTGATGCGATCGCCCCGGGTCGTCGCGGCGTAGTACGTACCCTCGTGGAAGATCACCGACGGGTCGGCGCTCGGGTTCACGGGATTGCGGAAGGTGTTCACCACTGCTGCGGCTCGTACGGGGTCTTCCGGTGGCACGGCGGCGCTGCTCGTGAACGGGGTGGCGGCGATCAGCACCGCGACCGCGACAGCCATCCGACGGAAACGGGACATGACAGGTCCTCTCGCCGTTGAGGTGCCTGAGTATTGCATCGGGGCAAAACCCTGTCCATCACCAGTTCCGCCCGATCCATCTGCTGTTCCGCCTGCGCCCCCGGTCAGGTCACGTTGACCGAGACGGTCTGCCAGCCCGACGCACCGTTGGGAGCCGGCGGCGCCTTGTCCTCGGTCTGGACCTCTCCGTCCGAGTCCGTGGCCCGCACCGTGAGGCTGTGGTAGCCGGCATCCAGGTCGATCGACGTGTGCCACTGGAGCCAGGTGTCCGGCCCCACCGTCTCGGCGAGCTCGGCGGTGACCCAGTCCCCGCCGTCGACCCGGACCTCGACCTTGCTGATGCCGGTGTGCTGTGCCCAGGCGACGCCCGCGACGGTGACGGCGCCGGCGGACGGGGGCACGGACAAGCGCGGTACGTCGATGCGCGACGCGATCTTGATGGGCCCCAGTGCGTCCCAGCCGCGGGGCGTCCAGTAGCCCTCGTCGGCGTCGAAGGTGGTGACCTTCAGCGAGGTGACCCACTTGGTCGCCGAGACGTACCCGTACAGGCCGGGCACCACCAGCCGCGCGGGGAAGCCGTGCTCCTCGGGCAGCGGCTCGCCGTTCATGCCGATCGCCAGCAGGCATTCGCGGTCCGGGTCCTGGAGCACGTCCAGCGGGGTACCCGCGGTGAAGCCGTCGTCGCTCGTGGAGAGCACCATGTCGGCGCCGGCCTGCGGCTTTGCCCGCTCCAGAAGCGCGCGGATGGGATAGCCGAGCCACAGCGCGTTGCCGACCAGGTCGCCGCCCACGGCGTTGCTCACGCACGAGAGCGTGACGTAGTGCTCCTCCATCGGCAGCTCCATGAGCTCGTCCCAGGTGATCGTGAACGGCTCGTCCACCAGACCACTGACCTCCAGCGCCCAGTCCTGCGGGTTCACCTGCGGCACGATCAGCGCGGTGTCGATGCGGTAGAAGTCCTCGTTCGGGGTGACGTACGGCGCCAGGTCGTCGAGCTTCAGGTCTGCCCCGGCGGGCACCGGCGGCGCCGGCGTGCGCGCGGTGGGCAGGCGGAGCTTCTCCCGCACGGCGCTGATCGCGGTCGAGCCCATCGACAGCACGCGCGAACCGGCCAGCGCGAGCACCGCGACACCCACGGTGATGCCCGACACGGCCAGGAAGCCACGCCTGTTCACGGCGCCGCCCGGAGTCTCGCCCGCCGAGACCTCGCCCCCGCCCGGCACGGGCCGCAGCCGCGCCACGGCGGCACGCAGCAGGAGCACCGCGGCGCCCAGCCCGATGGCGCTGGGCAGTGCCCACAGCGGCGTCGCGCTCGGGCGCAGCACCGCGACCACGACGCCGACGACGCCGACGACTCCCATCAGGACCGCACCCACCGGCGGGCGGCGCAGCTCCAGCCAGCCCGCGAGCGCCGCCCCCAGTGCCAGCACCACACCCATCGTGGCGAGCAGCACGGCCTTGTCGTTGGTGCCGAACCATTCGACGGCAAGATCCTTGAGCCCTGGGGGCACGGCGTCGATCACGGCGGCGCCGCCTGCGAACAGCGTGCTGGCACCGGGTGCGACGACCGTGGCAACGAGCTCCGCGACGGCCAGCCCGGCGCCACCGGCGAGCACGCCCGCGAGCGCGGCCCAGCCCGCGCCGCCCGGAGAGCGCTCGACCGACGGTGCCGTGGGGCTCTCGGTGGCCGGTGTCATGCGCTGACCAACGACAGACCCACCAGGGCCGCTGTCGCGGCACAGAGAGCGATTCTCGACGTACGCATGACCGATCCTCCGTTGTGATGGCGGCAAGCTGCCGCCCGAGCAGTACCTAGGAGGTTCGGAGCGGTCGCCGATCGGGATCGGTCACGGGGCCCGATCGGCCGATCGCTCGATCTGGCTGATCGCGGCCACCTTGGGCGCGGACGCCGAGGTCGGGTCGAACGTGTAGCCGAGCCACTCCCGCGCCAGCCGGCGGGCCAGCTCGATGCCCACCACGCGCTGGCCGAAGCACAGCACCTGCGCGTCGTTGGAGAGCACGGAGCGCTCGACCGAGAACGAGTCGTGCGCGGTCACGGCGCGGACGCCCGGCACCTTGCTCGCCGAGATCGCCACCCCGAGGCCCGTGCCGCACACCAGCAGGGCGCGGTCGGCCTCCCCCGCCGCGACGAGGCGGCCCGCCGCCGCACCGATGTGGGGGTAGGCGGTGTGCTCGTCGTCCCCCACGCCGACGTCGACCACCGAGGCCACCCGGTCGTCCGCCTCCAGGTCCCGCTTCAGGATCTCCTTGTAGTCGAAGCCGGCGTCGTCCGAGCCGATCACCAGCCGCAGTCCCGTCGTCATCGCGCCTCCTTGGTCGAGTTCTCGGGCACGGGGACGCCGACGGCGGCACCCGCCTCGCCCAGCAGCAGGGCGAGCGACGTCGCCCCGGGGTCCGCGACGCCGAGGCTCTTGTCGCCGAGCACCCGCGAGCGGCCGAGCCGGGCCGTGAACTGCGTGGTCGCGGTGGCGCCCTGACGGGCGGCGCGGACCGCGGCCTGCCATGTCTCGCCGGACGAGCGCGGCGCGGCACCGGCACCGGTGGCCGCCACCAGCACCTCGACCGCCGGTTCCAGCGCGTCCACGAGCGTCTTGTCGCCCACGCTCGCGCCGCCGACCGACCGGATCTGCGCCCTGGCCGCGCTCATCCCGGCCACGAGGTCGTCGAGGGAGACCGCTGCGTCCGTGGGGAGAGAGTCGGCCAGCGCGAACAGCCCCACCCCCCAGAGCGCTCCTGACGTGCCGCCGGCCTTGTCGGCCCAGGCGTCGGCCGCGCGGCGCAGCACGGAGGGGGCGTCCCCGCCGGCGGCCACCGCGGCGTCTGCCGCCTCGACGGCCGCGTCCACCCCGCGTGACATGCCGCGGCCGTGATCGCCGTCGCCGGCCCGTGCGTCCAGGTCGCCGAGCATCTCCTCGGCGTCGTGCAGCGCGGTCCGGGCACGGTGCAGGATCTGGGCCACGGACCGGGCGGCCGCGGCCCCCTGCTCGGTGGTCGCGGGCACGAGCGCCGTGGCCGGTTCAGCGGCCGGCTCGGTGCCCGGCCCGACGACGCCCCCGGCAGCGCCCCCGGCCGGAGCCGCCCGCCATCCCCCGTGCCGGAAGGCCGGCGTGTCGGCCGGGTCCAGCCACAGCGGCTCCAGCTCGTCGTCGAGCCAGCACACCGTCAGCGAGCACCCGGCCATGTCGAGGCTCGTCACGTACTCCCCCACCAGCGGGGCCACCAGCCGCACGCCGCGTTCCGCGAGCAGGTCGTGCACCCGGTCCCAGAGGACGAACAGCTCCTCGTACTTCACGTTCCCGAGCCCGTTGAGCAGCACGGCGACACGGCCGTCGGCGTCGGCCGGGCGCTCGGCCAGGACCCGCTCGACGAGCTCGGCGGCCAGCCCGGCCGCCGTCGGCACGGCCTCCTCGCCCACTCCCGGCTCGCCGTGGATGCCCAGGCCCCACCCGACCTGCCCCGGCTCCAGGCCGAACAGCGGGTGGTCCTGGCCCGGGAGCGTGCACCCGCCGAACGCGACGCCGAACGACCGGGTGCGCGCGTTGGCACGGGTAGCGAGCCGGTCCACCTCGGCCAGGTCGGCGCCCCGCTCCGCCGCGGCGCCGGCCACCTTGAACACGACCAGGTCACCGGCCACGCCCCGGCGTTCCGCCGCCCGGTCGGCCGGGGCGGAGGCGACGTCGTCGGTGACCAGGAGGATCGAGACGTCCGTGCCCTGGGCCCGCAGGCGGCTGGCCGCCGCGCCGAAGTTCAGGACGTCGCCCGCGTAGTTGCCGAAGGTGAGGAACACCCCGGCACCGGCGTCGGCGGCGCGGCACACGTCGAGCACCTGGCGCGTGGACGGCGACGTGAAGACCTCGCCGCACACCGCGGCGTCGGCCACGCCCGCACCCACCAGGCCGGCGAACGCCGGGTAGTGCCCCGAACCACCGCCCACCACGACGGCCACCTTGCCGGGGCGGGTGCCCTCCGCGCGGGCTATCCCCCCGGGCACCGACCGCAGGCGGCCAGGATGGGCCTTGACGAGGCCACGCAGCGCCTCGGCCGCGAAGTCTTCGGGACGGTTGTACACGTAGGTCATATCGGCTGCACCTCTGCTCGTGGGCCTGGGGACGACAGACGGGGAAGGGTGGGCTCAGCGCCCGGCGCCGCGTAGCACCTCGCGGATGTACTCCCGGTTGATGGCGGCGACGCCGAGGCTGTCGGAGCCGTAGTGCTCGCACACGAACACCCCCTCGAACCCCAGCTCCAGGGCCCGGCGGATCACCGCGCGATAGTTCACGACGCCCTGCACCAGCGGCGTCGGATGCGTCGCGTACGAGCCCGTCGCCGGGTCCTCGTCGCGCGTGTAGTTCTTGATGTGCCAGAAGTTCGTCAGCGGCAGGACCTTCTCGAACATCGTGGGGATGTCCTCGACCGGCCGGTGCAGGCGCACCAGGTTGCCCAGATCGGGGTTGAGGCCCACGTTGTCCCGGCCGACGTCGTGGGCGAACCGCACCGCCAGATCGGGCGTGCCGAGGTAGGTGTCCTCGTACATCTCGAGGCTGACCTGCACCCTGAGGTCGCGGGCGTGGTCGGCGAGCTCCTGGATCCGGCTGACCGCGAGCGCGTAGGTCGCGGTGTCGTCGACGTCGTCGTGGTGTCCGTCAGCCAGCCAGAACCACAGGGCCCCCTGCTGCGCTGGGGTGAGCGCCTGCATGAAGCCGAAGCTCACGACCTCGGCCCCGAGCTGCGGGGCGCGGTCGATGATGGTGTGGCCGAGGCGCAGGTAGTCCTCCCCGTGTCGGGCGTCGACGACGCTGCGGCGGGTGGTCGACACGGACGGGACCGTCAGGCCGGTCTCCTTCAGCACGCCGAGCAGGTCGCCGAAGCGTGAGTCGGTCAGCTCCCCGATCGACAGCCAGGCATCGGTCGGGTCGACGTGCGTGAAGCCCAGGTCGGCGACCTGCTGGAGCTGGGCCCGCCAGGACTCCGCGGGTGCGTCGAGGTTGGGGGTGCCGTCCGCGGCGGTCGCCCCGAAGGACAGCATGTTGGCCGCGATGGGCCAGTTCTCGGCTGTGCGCATGTGATCTCCGTCGATCTGCGATGCCTGCGGCACCGGGGTGGTCAGCTGGTCGGTCTCGCAGCCGCGGCGCCGTCCAGGATCGCGACGAACGCGTCCACGTCCCACGCGGCCCGGCCGATGAACAGGCCGCTCACGTGCTCCACGGCCAGCAGCTCGTGCATGTTCGCCCGGTCCACCGAGCCGCCGTACAGGACCCCGTGGACGCGGGGGCCCAGCTCGGCCGCGAGCGCCGCGACGACGTCGGCGACGTCGTCCGGCCGTGCAGGTGTGCCGTGCTCCCCGATCGCCCAGACGGGTTCGTAGGCGACAAGCACCCGGCTCGGTCCGGCCACGCCTGCCCCAGCCGCCCCCGCCAGGTCCGCCCCCGCGAGCGCCGCACGCGCCTGGTCGAGCACGTGCTCGACCGAGCCGCCCGCCGCCCGCACTGCCGCGGGCTCGCCCACGCAGAGCAGCGGCACCAGGCCGTGCCGCAGCACGGACTCGACCTTGCGGCGCACCACGTCGTCGGTGTCGCCGAAGTGCTCGCGCCGCTCCGAGTGCCCGATCTCGACGAGGCGCGCCCCGGCGTCGGCGACCTGTGGCACCGAGACCTCGCCGGTCCAGGCCCCGCTGTCCGCCCAGTGCGCGTTCTGTGCCCCGAGCAGCACCCCGGCCGACGGCGGCAGGGCGTCGCGGACCGTGGTGAGCGCCGTCGCGGACGGGATCACGAACGGCTGGAGGCCGGGCCACCGCCCGGGGCGCGCGGCCGCGGCGAGCGCCGTGGCGTACCGGCGCGCCTCGGACAGCGACTTGGTCATCTTCCAGCTCGTGCCGATCCAGCGGGTGCCGGCCGGGGTCATGGCGTCTCTCCTTTCTGCTGGTTGGGGAGCCGTGGGCGCCGTCAGTGCATGTGGAGCCCGCCGTCGACGTTGAGCGTCTGACCGGTGATGAAGCCGGACTCCGGGCCGACCAGGAAGCTGATGGCCGCGGCGATGTCGTCCGTGGTGCCGACCCGGTCCACGACGAGGTCGCCGACGAGCTCGGCCTTGCGCTCGTCGCTGAGGGTGCCGCCCATGATGTCGGTGTCGATCGGTCCCGGGGCGATCGCGTTGGCGGTGATCCCGTGCTCGCCGAGCTCCCGCGCCAGGGAGCGGGCGAGGCCGATCACGCCGGCCTTCGCCACCGAGTACGGCGTGCGGCTGTAGGTGCCGCCGCCGCGCTGGGCCGACACGGACGAGAGGCACACCACCCGCCCGACGCCCGCCTGGACCATCGCGGGCACGACCGCCCGGGTGACGTGGTGCACGCCGTGCAGGTTGATGCGCAGCACCCGCTCCCACTCGGCGTCGTCGAGCTCGAGGTACGGCGTCGGGGAGCTGACGCCGGCGATGTTCGCGAGCGCGACGACCGGCGGCAGCGCGGCGGTCAGCTCGGCGATCGCGGCACGGACGGCGTCGGCGTCCCCGACGTCGGCCCCTGCTCCCGCGGCCCGGACGCCGTAGGTCCTGGTCAGCTCCACGGCGAGGTCCTTGACCGCGGCGCCGTCGATGTCGAGCACCCCGACGGACCAGCCGTCCCGGGCCAGGCGGTGGGCCGCGGCCCGGCCGATGCCCCGTCGTGAGGCCGCGCCCGTGACGATCGCCGTTCGCTCGGCGGGAAATGCGTGCATCGTGTGCTCTCCTGTCAGTCGGTACAGCGAACTCGGTCCGTGCGCGGCGTCGGCAGGCCGCTCAGTAGGCGTAGTCGACGCCGCGCTGCCAGTCGGTGAACGCCCAGTCGTCCCGGGAGACCTTCGCCCCCGCGGCGCCGGCCTTGTCGATCGCCTGGTCGAGGTTCTGGTTGGCGGTGTCGCTGAGCTTGACGAGCTCTGCCCGCAGGTCGGTGAGGTCGCCGCCCAGGTAGCCCTGGATGATGTCCCCGAGGTGGGGCGCGGCCGGCATGACGAAGGCGAGGGCCTCGTTCGCGGCGGGGTTGCGCACCTGGGGCTGCGGGGCCCGGAAGACCCGCTTCTTGTAGTCCTCGACCAGCCAGGCGTACGGCTCGATGACGTCGGCGTCGGCCACGACGTCCAGGTTGAGCGGGGGCTGGTCCATCGCCTCGGCGAGGAGCGCCTGGTAGTCGTCCTGGGTGAACGACTCGAGCAGCAGGTTCACCTCGTCGGCGTGCTTCGTGTTCCCGGCGACGAACCACACGGGCGCCGGCGCGCCGCGCGTGATCACGAGGTCCTCGCCCTCGGGCGTGAGCTGGCCCGACGTCGCCATCTTGGGCAGGTGCGCCTCGTTGAGCGCCCGGACACCACCCGGCGCCCAGGGGCCGTCGATGGCGAAGCCGACGCTGCCCGCCGCCCAGCGGCCGCGCGCGTCGGGCACCTGGAAGGAGTTGGTGCCGGGCAGCAGCCAGCCGTTGTCCGAGATCTCCTTGAGCAGCTCGATGACGTTCACGTAGGCGTCGTCGTCGTAGGCGTACTCGCCGGTGTCGTAGCGCAGCCCCTGCCAGCCGGGGAACCCGCCGGACTGCGCGAGGTCGTCGGCCTGGTCGCGCATCCGCTCGCTCGCCCCGAGGGCCAGGGTCATCGGCGCGAACCGGCCGTCGTCGGCGATGGCGCGCAGAGCAGTGCGGAGCTCGTCGTAGCTGCGCGGCGGCTCGAAGCCGACCGACCCGGCGATCTCGGAGTTGTACCAGGTGCAGGCCCAGTACTGGCGGTCGGACATGACCGGCAGGCCGTACACCACGCCGTCGAGCATGCTGATGCCCTCGACGAGGGTGCCCTCGGGCAGCCGCGCCAGCGCCTCGTCCGACAGCTCGATCGGGCTGACCCAGCCGGAGTCGACCAGGGCGGGCAGCGGCAGGCCGACGATGTTGGAGTAGACGTCCGGGAGCTGCTCGGACTGGTTCGCGAGCTGGAGCGCCTCGGTCGCGCGGCCGGGTTCGTTGTAGGTGTACTCGACGGGCAGGCCGAGCTTCTTGGCCTGCTCGGCCGCCCAGACCTTGTGCTGGTCCTGGAGGCCGCCGAAGTGGTCCCACCAGCGGATGCCCGTACCCACCCCGGGGGCGGTACCCGTGCCGCCGCACGCGGCGAGCAGCCCCGCGAGCGCGCCGACCCCTACTCCACCGACAAAGGTGCGGCGTGATATCTCGAGTCGCGATAGTTCGAGCATGTCAGTCTCCTCCTTGAGAAAGACGCTGTGAGAACGACGGTCCGGACGGGTGGCCTACGCCTTGACGGCGCCGGCGATGCCTTCGACGAAGTACTTCTGCATGAACACGAACAGGACGACGACGGGCAGGATCGAGATCACGCCGGCGGCCGCCATGGCCGCCCAGTCGGTCGAGTTCTCCCCCACGAACGCCTGCATGCCGACACTGACCGTGCGCAGGTCGGGGTTGGTCGACGAGAAGACCAGGGGCAGGAAGAACGCGTTCCAGGTGGCCAGGAACGTCAGGATCCCGACGGTGGCGGTGACCGGCATCGACAGCGGGAGCATGATCCGCAGGAACACCCGCAGGAACCCCGCGCCGTCCACGATCGCGGCCTCCTCCAGGTCGGCGGGCATCCTGCGGAAGTAGCCGGCGTAGATGAGGATCGCCGCCACGTTGGACGCCCCGCCTAGGGCGAGGATCATGCCGGCAAGGGAGTTGAGCAGCCCGAGCTCGAGGGACACCTTGACGATCGGGATGATCGTGTACCCGGTGGGCACGAACAGGGTCGCGACGAAGATGCCGATGACCAGGCGCGACCCGGGGAACCGGTAGCGCCCGATGACGTACCCGGCCAGCGCGCACCGCACGACGACGATCGCCGTGGTCGTCACCGTGACGATCACCGTGTTGAGCAGGTACTGCCCGAACCGGCCCTCGGTCCACGCCCGGCCGTAGTTCTCCCACGCGAGCGTCTCGGGTATCAGGTTCAGGCCGCCGGCGAAGATCTCGCCGGGGCTCTTCAGCGACGCGGACACCATCCAGAGGAACGGGAAGACCCAGACGAACGCGACCACGGCGAGCACGAGGGCGACGATCCACCAGCCGCGGCGCCGCGGAGCGTGGGCGGTGGGTGCCGGACGCCCGTCGTCGGGCTCCCGGGTCCCGTCACCGGCCCGCGGGTCGTGACGGCGCTGTGCGGCGAGGGTGCTCATGCTCGTCCCTTCTCGGTGCTCTGCGACCGGAGCCGCTGCGAGGTGAGGGTCGCCCAGCCCTGCAGGGCGACGAGGACGAGGACGAGCACGCCGAACAGCACCGCGGCCGCCGAGGCGAAGCCGAGCTGCGGGATCGAGGCCGCGAACGCCCACCGGTAGATGTAGATCTCGATGATCTCGGTGCTGTAGAACGGGCCGCCGGCCGTCATCGTCTGCATGAGGTCGAAGGCGTGGAAGCAGTCCTCGATGGTCAGCACCGTGATGATCAGCAGGAACGGCAGCAGCATCGGCAGGGTGATGTGGCGGAAGATCCGCACGCCGCCGGCGCCGTCGACCCGCGCCGCGTCGTAGACGTCCTGCGGGATCGTCTGCAGCGCGGCCAGCCAGTAGATCATCGTGATGCCGAAGAACTTCCACACGTACACGAGCGCGGTGGTGACCAGCGCCGTGGCGGAGTCGCCGAGCAGGTCGACGGGCGGCAGGCCGAACCACCCGACGACCGCGGCCACGGGTCCCGCGCCCGGGTCGAGGATGAACCGCATGACCACGCCGATGATCGCCGTCGTCGTCACGACCGGCAGGAAGTAGACGGTGCGGAAGAACTTGGCGAACGGCAGCCGCGGGGAGTTCAGCAGGATCGCCAGGAAGAACGCCCCGAAGACCCGCAAGGGAGCCACGACCAGCATGAACAGCAGGGTGATGCGGACCGACGACCAGAACAGCGGGTCGGCCAGGACCGCCTCGTAGTTGCTGATGCCCACGAACCGCTGCTCGGCGCTGAAGCCGTTCCACTCGACGAACGAGTACCAGTAGCTCGCGACGATCGGGTAGATCGTGTAGACGCCGTACAGGATGAACGTCGGCATCAGGAACGCGTAGATCCAGAGGTTGCGGCGTCGTTGCCGCGTCTGACTCGCCATCGAGCACTCCGTCGTGTCGGGGTCGTGCCGGGTGGTGGAACGGGTTCGGTCAGCGGATCTGGCTGATCGAGAAGGTCCGCGGGTCGCCGCCGATGCGCTCGGCGGAGTCCAGGGCGTCGATGGCGGCCAGGTGGTCCGCGGTGAGCGCGACGCCCTCGAGCGACGCGTTGGCCCGCATCCGGACGGGCGACACCGACTTCGGGATCACCACGCGCCCCCGGTCGACGTGCCAGCGCAGGATCACCTGCGCGGGCGTCACACCGAGCTCGTCGGCGATCGCCGTGACGCTGGGGTGGCCGAGGTCGGCGCCCTGGCCCAGCGGCGAGTACGCCTCGACGGCGATCCCGTGGGCCCGGCAGGCGGCGGCGACGTCGGCCTGCTGGAAGGTGGGGTGCAACTCGATCTGGTTGATCGCGGGCATCTCGTCCGCGAACCGCGCCAGCTCGTCGAGGTGCTCCACCAGGAAGTTGGACACGCCCACGGCCGAGACCCGGCCCTCGGCCCGGAGCCGCTGCAGCGCGCGCCAGCTGTCCTGCCACAGCCCGGCCGACGGGTTGGGCCAGTGGATGAGGTACAGGTCGAGGGCGTCCAGGCCGAGCCGCTCGCACGAGTCGTCGTACGCGCGCAGCGTCCGGTCGTACCCCTGGTCCCCGTTGCGGAGCTTCGAGGTGACGAACAGCTCGTCACGCGGCAGGCCCGAGGCCCGCACGGCCGCGCCGACACCGCGCTCGTTCACGTAGGCCGCCGCCGTGTCGATGTGCCGGTAGCCCCCCTCGAGCGCCTGTTCCACCACGGCCTGCGCCTCGTCGGCGGGCACCTGGAACACGCCGAGGCCCACCTGCGGGACGGCGACGCCGTCCCGCAGGGTGACCGTACGGCCGAAGGACTCGCTCATCGGACCGGTTCCAGCACGAGCAGCGACACCGACGGCAGCGGCAGACTGACGGTCAGCTCCAGGGCCGACGACGACGGCTCGACACGCCGCGCGGGCTCCAGCTCCTCGACGCCCTGGCGGGCCTTGATCGCCGCGAGCTGCTCCTCGGTGGGCAGCTGCGGGGAACCCTGCGCCACCCAGGCCGTGTGGGAGTTGCTGTGCTCGACATCGATCCGGTGGTGCGTGAGCGTGTACGCGTCGGCATCGAGGCCGGTCACGTCGAGCGTGACGGCCGCGTCGGCGTCGTCGCGCTGGTACTGGTCGTCCGTGTGCCGCCACACGAGCACCGCGACGGTGCCCGACGCCGACCGCGAGGCCAGGGCGTCGATCTCCTCCGGCATGCTGCGGCCCTCGGCCTGGTCCAGGAGCGTGACCGGGTGCGCGGCGTCCGAGACGGCGTCGATCCGTCGCTCGCCGAGCCGGGCGAGCAGCCGGTAGGCGTTCAGGAACGGCTTCTCGACGCCGCCCGCCGTGAGGAAGGCACGCGTGCCCTCGAAGTACCGCTCCCCCTCGAAGTAGAAGCTCCAGGAGGTGGCCTGCTCGACCTGCACGTCCTCGGTCTCGTTGAGGTCGAGGATCTTCTTCATCAGCTTGACCTGGAACACCGGGTAGTACTCGGTGTTCTGGAACTGGAAGTTGGCGTTGTCGTAGACGCTGTAGTGGGCGGGGACGCCCGCGTCGCACTCGTCCACGATGGCCGGCAGCCCGCGGTACTCCTCGAACTCCGCGATCACCCGGAGCATCCGGCGGATCTCGAAGAGCATCTTGTGCGCCGAGGGGCTCTGCTGCTCGGGCGCGGGACCCCCGGTGGGGCCGTAAACGCGCCACGGCGTGAACGCCGAGCCCTTGGTGTGGAACGACACGAAGTCGATCGGGTCCTGCTGGTCGCGCGTGTGCTGGAGGAAGCCGCGCAGGAAATCGTCCCCGGAGCCCGTCACCGCCGGCCCGCCGACCTTGGCGTCGGGCAGCACGCTGCGGACCGCCCGGGCCGTCACCGAGTAGAGCTCGTAGAACTCCTCGGGGGTGCCGCGCCAGTAGAAGATGTCGGGCTCGTTCCACAGCTCCCAGAGCCAGCTGTTCACCTCCTCCTCGCCGTACCGCTCCAGGCAGTGCTGCGCGTGGGCGGCGATCAGCTCGCCCCAGCGGCCGTAGTCCTTGGGCGGGTAGGACCAGGCGCCGGCCTCGTAGTTGCTGTAGACGGTGGGGCTGGGCACCACCTCGAGCTCAGCGGCGGCGTCGGGCAGCATGTCGCGCGGCGTGAACGCCAGCTCGACCAGCACGTGGTGCCCCGCCTCGACGATCGCGTCGTACGTCTGGTCGACGATGGTGAAGTCGTAGCTCGGGACGCCGTCCGCGTCCTCGTGGTAGACGTTTCCGTTGCCCCAGTGCGGGATGCCGAAGCCGGTCCCGGAGCAGAACACGTAGTGCGGACGCACGTGGTAGCCGCGGTCCGTCAGCTCGCCGAAGCTCCGCAGCAGCCGGCGGCCGGTCGGGGTATAGGTCCAGTTGATCTCGTCGTAGCCGATGCTCTCCCAGATCCGGGCCAGGGCCCCGCGGTCCTTCCCGCCGTCGACCCGGACGCGGGCCTGCCGCACGTGCGGCGCGCTCGGGTCGCTGGGTGCCGAGCGCGGAAATTCCACGTCGACGCCGATACCAGGGTTGATGTTCACGCTCGAGGTCACGTTCACCCACGCCTCTCAGGTTCCCGGTGGCCGCTAGGCCAGGTCGTCCTCGTCGACGACCGGTGACCGACGCTAGGGCCCGGTGCGGTAGATTGTCAACAACTAACAATTAACCGATTGCCCAGGCATGCCTGCTCCGTACGCCCGTGTCGTCCGACGACCGGGCCGCGCAGCGGTGGAACGATAGAGACGTGACGACAGGAGAGCCCCAGATGAATCCGCTCGGGACGGCACCGCGGCCCACCCTCGCCGACTACGTGGTGGGCGTGATCCGGGAACAGATCGCCACCGGCACGCTCCGCCCGGGCGAGCACCTGCGCGAGTCCGAGCTCGCCGCCGCACTCGACGTGAGCCGCGGGCCGATCCGCGAGGCACTCGCCACCCTCGAGGCCGAGGGACAGGTGGAGATCCGCCGGCACCGCGGCGCCTTCGTCAGCGTCCTGACCCAGGAGGACGTCGACGAGGTGCACAGCCTGCGCGCCGCCATCGAGGCGCTAGCCGCGGAGCGGGCGGCGACGCGGCTGACGAGCGACCACCTCGCCGAGATGGACCGCATCCTGGAGGCGATGCGGGCGAGCTCCGGCACCATCCAGCCGCAGGAGGCCGTGCGCCTGGACCTCGCCTTCCACGACGTCATCTACGACGCCGCCGACCACGCGCGGCTGCGCCGGGTGTGGACCTCGCTCCGCAGCCAGGTGGCGTTCTTCCTCCACACGCGCAACGCCAACTTCCCGGACTTCCCCACCGTCGGGTACGCGGAGCACCAGGAGCTGCGGACGGTGCTCGGCGAGGGCGACCCCGCGCGGGCCCGGAAGGCCGTCGAGGAGCACATGGCCGGTTCCTACGTGCGGCTGCGCCGGCTGGAGCTGCCGTCGGACCCGGACGGGGGCCCGGGGGCCTGACGTGGGAGCCGACGGCGCACGACCGAGCCTCGGCTAGACCTCGTCGAGGAGCCCTGCGTCCCGGACGGCCATCGCCGCCGACACCCGGTTGTCGACGGCGAGCTTGGCGAACACCCTGGTGAGGTTGGCCTTCACCGTCGCGAGACTGAGGTGCATGCGAGTCCCGATCTCGGCGTTCGACAGCCCGCGGGCCATCAGCACGGCGGCCTCGCGCTCCCGGCCGGTCAGCGCCGCGGCGGCCCGGGCCACCTCGGGGTCCACTCGGCGGCGTCCGGCGGCCGCGGCGATCACCGTCGTCGCGACGGCGGGCGACAGCGCGGGGTCACCGCGGTGCACCGCCTTGACCGCGGCGATCATCTCGAGCGGATCGGCGTCCTTGAGCAGGAATCCGGCCGCGCCGTCGGCGAGGGCGGCCAGGACGTCGTCATCGGTGTGGAAGGTCGTGAGCACGACCACACGGGGGCCAGGGCGCCCGCGATCCCGTAGGCGGGCGAGCACCGCCAGCCCGTCGAGCACCGGCATCCGGATGTCGAGCAGCACCACGTCCGGGTCCAGCCGCTGGATCTGCGCCATCCCCTCGGCGCCGTCGCCGGCCTCGCCGACGATCGTCAGGCCGGGGTCGCCACCCAGGACGAGGCGCAGGCCCCTGCGCACCATGGGGTCGTCGTCGACCAGGAGCACCGAGACGGGGCCGGTCGTGTCGGGTGCGGTCACGGGGCTTCCCGGGTAGGCAGGGTCGCGTCCAGGACGAACGTGCCGTCGACGACCTCGTGGCGGACCATACCGTCGACGCCCGCCGCCCGCTCGGCCACGCCGACCAGGCCGTAGCCCGGCCGCACGCCGTCGGTGCCGGTGCCGGTGCCGGTGCCGGTGCCGGTGCCTACGCCGAGAACCGGGTTGCTGACCCGGATCCGCACCTCGTGGCCTGCGTGCGCGACCCGCACGGTGACCGGCTCACCGGGTGCGTGCTTGCGGGCGTTGGTCAGCGCTTCCTGCACGATCCGGTACGCCTGCCGGCTCACGTACTGCGGTACCGACCCGGTATCCGTGACCAGGTGGTCGATCGACTGGCCCGAGTCCTCGGCCTCTGCGATCAGGACAGGCAGCTCGAGCAGGGTGGGCTGCGGCGGCCCGGGCGGCTCGCCCGGCGCCTGGCGCAACGTGCCGAGCACCGTCCGGAGGTCGGCCAGGGACTGCCGCGCACCCGACTGGATCAGCGCGGCCGTCTCCCGGGCCGTGTCGGAGTCGAGGTCCGTACGGTAGGCCAGCGCACCCGCGTTGAGCGCGACGAGCGACAGGCGATGAGCCAGGACGTCGTGCATCTCCCGCGCGATGCGCTCCCGCTCGGCCATACGAGCCTGCTCGAGCCGGGCCTCGTCGGCCTCGCGCCGGGCAAGGGCCGCCGCCGACCACTGCCGCCTCTCCGCCGTGCGACTCGTGACCAGCCAGCCGGTCACCGTCGCCAGGGCGGTCCCGGCCACGGCCAGGGTGAGCTCGAACGTCGAGGCGGCACCCCAGCGCTCGTCGCCTGCCAGGACGAGCAGCCCGACGAGCTTCGCGGCGACGATGCCTGCGCCGGTGACGATCGCCAGGCCCCGGCGTTCCCGGCGCGCGAGCGACGCCTGGCACCAGACCACGGCGCCCAGGGCCGCCGGAGAAACCAGCAGCGTCGCCCCGGACACGACCACCGCGACGAGAGGGTGCCGACGGTGGAGCAGGACGGCGACCACCCCCACCGTCCCGCTGCCGACGACGAGCGCCACCAACGGCCAGGAGACCTGCGGCAGACGGACCAGCACCGGGGTCAGGTAGTAGAGCCACAGCCCCACCACCGCGAGCCAGCCGACGACGGCGCGGGACGACGCGGCGTGGTCCGGAGCCGAGGAGCGCACGGCCACGGCGCGCTGGGGAGAGGTCACCGGGCAAGTCTAGGAATCGCCGCGCGCGGGCCCCAGCGACCTTCGGCTCGATCTCGCCGGCCCATCGGCCGGCCAGGCCCGGCCCGCCGGTCGATGTGGGCGGCCGGCAGGCGGTGATGCAGTAACGCCATGATCAGATTCGACGGTGTGACCAAGACCTACCACGGGAACGTGGTGCTCGACGCGGTGGACCTCCAGGCTCCGGCGGGGGCGGTCACCGGCTTCCTCGGCCCGAACGGCGCCGGCAAGTCCACGGCCCTGTGGATCCTCGTGGGCCTGGCGCAGGCGGACAGCGGACAGGCCACGATCGGCGGACGCCTCTACCGGTCCCTGGCACGGCCGGCGGCGACCGTCGGCGCCCTGCTCGACGCGGAGGCCTTCCACCCGGGCCGCACCGGACGCGAGACCCTGACGCTCACCTGCCTCACGCTCGGTCTCCCCCGCCGCCGGGCCGACGAGGTGCTGGACCTGGTGGGCCTGAGCCGGCGCGAGGGACGACAGCGGCTACGCGGTTACTCCCTCGGGATGCGCCAACGGCTCGGCCTGGCCCACGCGCTGCTCGGTGAGCCGGACGTGCTCGTCCTCGACGAGCCCGCCAACGGGCTCGACCCGCAGGGTCAGCGCTGGCTCGCCGAGCTGCTCCGGGACCAGGCCGGGCGAGGCGTCACCGTGCTGTTGTCGAGCCATCAGCTCACCGAGGTCGAGCAGGTGGCCGACCACCTCGTGATCATCGGCGCCGGACGGATCCTGAGCACCGGTGCGACGGCGGACCTGCGCGCCGCGCACGGCACGGTCGCCGACCACTACTTCGCGCTGACCGGCGGCGCGGACCGGGCCGCGTCCGCTCGCGCCCGACGGACCGCAGCATGACCGCCCGGCTCTGCCTCGTGGAGCTGCGCAAGCTCGTCGACACCGTGACGGGTGTCGTGCTGATCGGTGTCGGAGCGCTCCTCGCCGGGGTGTTCGGCGGCGGTGCGCTGATCGTCCGCGAGGGCGTCTCGTTCTCCGAGGTGGCCCAGCTGGCGGGGGTGCCGGGCGGGACCCTCGTCACCGTGATGGCGATCCTCCTGGTCACCGCGGAACGCAGCCACCGTACTACGCTGGTCACGTACGTCGTGACACCGCGCCGCGAGCGGGTGGCGATCGCCAAGGCGGTCGCCGCAGCCGCGCTCGCCCTCCTGCTCGTCGTGTTCGCCGTCGTGGCCGCGGCCGTGATCGTGCCGGTCGGAGCCCTGGTGACGGGCGTCGAGGCGAGCTGGACGGTCGAAGGGGCCGAACTGACCAGCTGGGCGGCCGGCACGGTCGTCGGCGCGCTGTCCGGGTGGGCGCTGGGCCTGGCGATCGGCAACGCGCCGACGGCGATCGTGCTCGTGCTGGTGTGGCCGATGGCGGCCGGCCTGCTGGCGAACGTCCCGGCGCTGGTGCCGGTCCTGCCGTGGCTCGACAGCGCGGCGGTGTCGGGCTTCGCCGACGGGATCGACCCCGGCGACCTGGGTCGGTTCCTCACCGGGCTGGCGGCCTGGGTGGCCGTCCCCGCTGCCGTCGGCCTGCTCCGAAACATGCGTGCGGATGTGCGCTGAGAAGGCATGAGCTGCGAAGACGCGTCCCGGCCCCGCCCTGACGGGAGGGCTCAGTAGGGCCGGGGCGCACCGCTCAGCTGGGAGGTACGCAGTGGCTTGCTGTCCTGGACACCACTGGCCTCGCCAGCCACCTGCTGCTGGTCCTTGAGCCGGGTCTCGAGGGCCATCTGGTCACGGAGCTCGTCCTCGGTGGGCCACAGGCCGATGCCGAGGATGAGGAGGAACGTGACGACGCTGACCGCCATCACGAGCGGGACGAGCAGCTGCATGGTCGACGCGCCGGCCGGCACACTGTCGACCGGGTTGACGACGGAGACGCCGGCCATGCCGGTGTAGTGCATACCGGTCACCGCGATCCCCATGACCAGTGTCGCGACGGTCGTCGCGAGCGTGCCGCGGATGTGGACCGTGCACCACAGCGCCGCGGTGGCAGCGACGACGGCGACGGCGACCGACGCCGCGACGTAGGTGAAGTCGTAGGCGATCTCCGCCGACATCTCCATCGCCGCCATGCCCATGTAGTGCATGGCAGCGACTCCGACACCCGCCAGGACCCCGCCGGAGATCAACGCGGGCAGCTTGCGCTTCCCCAGCTCGGTGATGAACAGGCCCGCACCGACCATCACGATGGCAACCGCGGCGCTGAGCAGCGTCTGCGGGATGTCGTAGCGGATCTCGACGCCGGAGGCGGAGAAGCCGAGCATGGCGACGAAGTGCATCACCCAGATCCCGGTACCGCCCAGGGCGACGGCTCCCAGGACGAGCCATACCGCTCGCGCACCAGCGGTGGCGGCACGTGCCCGCGAGGTGCACGCCAGCCCCGTCGCCGCGCCGGTGCACGAGATGGCGTACGCCAGGACGGGGGTCAGGAACCCGAAGGTGAAGTGGTCGATTGCGGGCATGACGAAAGAAGGCCTCTCGTTGATGGGGGTCGCGCGCTTCTTGCACGAATGCCGGAAACCTCCCGGCCGGGTGAAACCTAGCAGGCCCAGGTTGCGCACCCGCGAACGGAGGTGCGGTAGATCTGCACGGGTCCGTCTCGATCCTTCGGCGTCGACACGTTGTTCGATCGAGCGAGGGGCGTCAGCCCTGGTCCCGGCCCAGGCGACGGAGGCGGGGTGTGAGCAGAGCGCCGATGGCTGCGAGGATCCACAGCGCCGAGAGAACCGTGGTCGCCAGGGTCAGGCCGCCGACTTCGATGAGCAGGGCGGCGATGCCGATTCCTCCTGCGGGGACCAAGGTCATGATGGCGTTCTGCGTGCCCAGCACCGTGCCGCGCTGGGAGTCGGGGACGTTCTCGACGAACGCCAGTCCGATCACGGCGTTCATGCAGCCGCCGCCGAGGCCGACGATCGCGGCGCCGACGAAGATCGACCACACCGGGCCGAGGGCGCCGATGCTCAGGAAGCCCACCGCGACGAGGACGAGTCCCGCGATGAACCAGACGTGGTGCGGGACCCGGTGGCCCAGAGCAGCGAAGCCGCCGCCACCGACGAGCAGACCTGCGGCGAGCGCGCTGAGCACGAACCCGACGAACTGGGGCTCGCCCTGCAGAGCGAAGTGAACCGGGATCACCATGCCTTGCGTCGCCGCCAGTACGGTCCCCAGAGCCAGTCCCAGCAGGACCAGTCCACGCAGTATCGGCGAGCGGAAGATGGTGACCAGGCCGTCGAACATCGACCTCGTGGGCCGAGCCGCAGGAATCGTTCCAGGCCCGGCCGCAAGCACTGTCGCTCGCGCGGGGATGACGAGGGTGAGCAGTGCCGCCAGCGCCGCCAGGCCGGAGGTGATCCACAGCACCATGACCGGTTCGAGGGCTGCGACCAGGATGCCCGCGACCGCCGGGCCCAGCAGCAGTGCCGCCCCGGACAGGGACTCGCGTAGGCCGATGAGTCGCGAGGCGGGCAGCCCCGCCGCCCTGGCGATCGCCGGCAGCATCGCCTCGCGTGCGGTGATGCCCGGCACGTCGCCGAAAGAGCTCAGGACGGCCACCGCGACGAACCAGCCCAGGTTCAGCCCGATCGTGAGGTGAACGACCGGCAGGACCAGCAGCGCCACGGCCGAGATGACGTCGGAGAGGATGGCCGCTGTGCGACGGTTGATCCGGTCGACGAGCGAGCCCATGAGCAGCCCCGCGACCGCCGCCGGTAGTGCGGCAGCGATCGCGACGGCGCCCGCGCCGAGAGGGCTGCCGGTGGTGAACAGCACCAGCAGCGGCAGGGCGATGGCGGTGATCGAGTTGCCCAAGATCGAGGTGCCGAACGAGGCCAGATAGAAAGAGCTGATCCGTTTCATGCGCCCACCCCAGACTATGACGCCGCGTCGGGGTCAAGGCCTTCCCAGCCTCCGGAGAGATGATCGCGACCACCACCGGCCACCCCCGCTCAGCGGAGCCTCGGGGCGCCCTCCGTGGCGGGGAGCCCGCTGGGCGGCCCGCCGAGCGCGCGCAGGGCGTACAGGATGGTGGCCAGGTCGACCAGCTCCTGGACGAGCGCACCGGTCACGGCGGGGATGGCGCCGGTCATCGCGACGATCATGGGGGCGATGCTCAGCCCGATGCCGAGCCAGATGGCGCTCAGGGCCGTGCGCAGGGTGTGCCGGCCCACGGACACGGCGTCGACGAGCCGGCCGAGGGAGTCGACGAGCAGCACCACGTCGGCGGCGTCCCCGGCGGCGGTCGCGCCGCGCGCGCCCATGGCGACGCCGACGTCGGACGCCGCCAGCACGGGAGCGTCGTTGACGCCGTCGCCGACCATCATCAGCGGGCGCGGGGCCAGTCCGGCCGCGATCCGTACCTTCTCGCCGGGCAGCAGCTCGGCCCGTACGTCGTCGATGCCCACCTGCCCCGCGACGGACTCCGCGGTGGCCCGGGCGTCCCCGGTCAGCATCGTGACGTGCTCGACGCCGTTCGCGCGGAGCCACGACACGACGGCGGCGGACTCGGGCCGCGGGTCGTCGGCGAGGACGACGACGCCGGCGAACCGCCCGTCGACCGCGACGTAGGCGGCGGCCTGGCCGGGGCCCAGCACCGCGTCGGACGTGTCCGGGGCGACCGATCGCACGTAGGCGGGCTTGCCGACGACGACGCTGCGCCCGGCGACCCTGGCCGCGACGCCACGGGTTGCCACCTCCTCGGCGTCGTCGGCGGCGAGGAGGTCGAGGCCGCGCGCGGCGGCGGCCCGGCGGACGCTGTCGGCGAAGACGTGCGACGAGTACTGCTCGGCCGAGGCCGCGAGCCGCAGCACGTCGTCGGCCGCGAACCCCGTCGCGGGGCGCACCGCGACCAGGTCGGGCCGGCCCTGGGTGAGCGTGCCGGTCTTGTCGAACGCCGCGGACCGCAGGCGCGCGAGCTGCTCGACGACCGTGCCGCCCTTCATGATCACCCCGAGCCCCGCGGCGCGGGACAGGCCGCTGAGGAACGCGACCGGCGCGGCGATGAGCAGCGGGCACGGGGTGGCGAGCACCAGCACCTCGGCGAACCGCACGGGGTCCCCCGAGATCGTCCACGCCGCACCCGCCAGCACCAGCGACACCGCGGTGAAGGGCACCGCGAACCGGTCCGCGAGCCGCACCACGGGGGCCCGGGACTCCTGGGCCGCCGCGACCAGCGCCACGATCTGCTGGTACTGGCTGTCCGAGCTGCGGCGCGCCGCCCGCAGCCGGACCGCGCGGGTGCCGTTCACGGCGCCGGACAGCACCTCGTCCCCGGTCTCGCGGCTCACCGGCAGGCTCTCACCGGTGAGCGACGACTCGTCGAACGTGCCAGCCGTCAGCAGCGCGCCGTCGACCGGCACGATCTCGCCGGGGCGCACCAGGAGCACGTCCCCGACGGCGACGTCGTCGACGGGCACGTCGCCGCCGGCGAGCAGGTGCGCGGTACGGGGCGACCGGTCGAGCAGCGCCGTCAGGTCCCGCCGGGCCCGCCGCGCGGCGAAGTCCTCCAGCGCCTCGCCGCCCGCGAGCATCAGCACGATGACCAGCGACGCCACGTATTCCTGGACCGCCAGGGTCGCGACCATCGCCACGACCGCGAGGACGTCGAGCCCCACGTGGCCACGCAGCACGTCACGCACCATGCCCATGAGCGTCCACACGATGAACCCGGCCACCCAGGCCGTCGCGACCCACCGCGCGGTGGCGGGCTCGCCGCGGGCCTGCAGGACGAGCACCGTCGCGAGCACGACGGCGGTCGCCGTGATCGCCGGGTACCGCGTCAGCCCCCTCATGCTCGCCGTCCTGCTCGCAGCGGCTGACGCGCCGGCTCCCAGGTCTCGCCGGGCGCCAGGGTGCGTTCGACGCCGTCGACCGCCACGGTGATCGGCGGCTGCCGGGACGCGGCCAGGCCGATGCGGACGCGGTCGTGGGCGCACCGGACGTCGATGCCCCAGTGGTCGCGGTAGCGCAGCCGGAACCGCAGCTCACCGATCTCGGCGGGCAGCCGGGGTGCCAGCCGGAGCACGTCGCCGGTGAGGTCCAGGCCCGGGTAGCAGCGCTGGACCAGGTCGACGGCACCGGCCATCGCGCCCAGGTGCACGCCCTCGGCGGTGGTGCCGCCCTGGACGTCGGCGATGTCACTGTCCAGTACCTCGCGGAAGAACTGCCACGACGCCTCCGGGTCGCGGCTGGCCAGGACCCAGGCGTGGACCACGGCGCTCAGGGTGGACCCGTGGCTGGTGCGCGCCAGGTAGTAGCGCACGGTGCGGTCCAGCGCGGCGGCGTCGAACGGGTACCCGAGCGCCGCGAGCGCGTCGAGCAGCCCCCGCTCCCCCAGCAGGAAGACCAGCATCAGCACGTCCGCCTGTTTGGACGCCCGGTACCGGTTCACGGAGTCGCCCTCTGCCTCCAGGACGCGGTCCAGCCGCCGGATGCTTCCGTACCGGGCGCGGTACGCCGGCCAGTCCAGCTCCGCAAGCCGGTCGTACCCCTCGAACTGGCTGATCACCCCGTCGCCATGGAACACCACCCGCATCCGCCGGGCGACCCGTTCGAAGAGGTCCGTCTCGTCGTCCCCCAGCGCGAGCCGGCGGCGCAGGGCGGCACGCTCGTCGTCGGGCAGCAGGGCCAGGGCGTCCAGGGCGTACCGCAGGACCCGGGTGACCATGACGTTGGTGTACGCGTTGTTGTCGATGCCGGGCCGCCCGGCGCCCGGGTAGGCGTCGTGGTACTCGTCCGGGCCCATCACGCCACGCAGGTCGTACCGGTCGTCGGCTTTGTCGTAGGTCGCCAGGCTGCACCAGAACCGCGCGATCTCGACGAGCATCTCGGCGCCGTAGCCGTGCAGGAACGCGACGTCGCCCGTGGCCTGGTAGTACTGCCACACGTCGTGCGCCACCGCGATACCCACGTGCCGCTGGAGGTGCGAGTGGTCGTCGACCCACCGGCCGGACACCGGGTTGAGGTGCACCCGCTGCGTCTCGTCCCGGCCGTCGCTGCCGCTCTGCCACGGGTACATGGCCCCGCGGTATCCCGCGTCCGCTGCCGCCCGCCGGGCGCGCGGGAGGCGCCGCCACCGGTACATCAGCAGCGACCGGGCCACGCGCGGGAAGCCGAGCAGCAGGAACGGGAAGACGAACAGCTCGTCCCAGAACACGTGCCCGCGATAGGCCTCGCCGTGCAGGCCGCGGGCCGGCATGCCCACGTCGAGCTGCGCGGTGTGCTCGGACAGGGTCTGCAGCAGGTGGAAGACGTACAGGTCCAGCGCCTGCTGCGGCTGCCCCGGCACGACGACGGCGCTCGCGCGCCACAGCCGCTCCCACGCGGCGGCGTGGTCGGCGAGGAGCCGGCCGAAGGACGGGAGGCGGGCGGCATGCTCGCGCGCGGCGACCAGGGACTCGGAGATCGCCCGGTCCTGCGAGGTGTACAGCGCCACGCGCTTCTCGACGGTCACGGGCACACCCCGGACCAGGTCCAGCCGGGTCAGGACCGCCGACTCCCCCGCGGTCTGCTCGGCGGTGCCGGGAACCGGGCCTTCCGTGCCCGTGCGCGTGCCCGTGAGGACGAGCACGGCCGCCTGCGCGATCCGGACCTGCGACGTCGCGGTGCGGACCTGGAGCCAGGCGACGCCGTCGGCCGGGTCGTAGCCCTGCGCGACGGGCACCAGGTGGCGCCCGTCCAGGTCCCGGTAGCGGGCCACCCCCGAGGTGGTGACCCGGCCGTCGAGGCTCGCGCGGACGTCGAGCGGCCCGGACCAGTTCTCCGCGACGAACGTGGTCTCCAGGGCGGCCGCGTGCGGGTCGTGCATCGAGACGAGGCGCCGCTGTGTGACGGCCAGCACCCGGCCCACCGGGTCGCGGAACCGGGTGCGGCGGGTCAGGACGCCGCGCCGGGTGTCGAGGTCCTGCCGGTGCTCCAGCACCTCCGACCGGTCGAGGCTCAGCCAGTCCTGCCCGGGCGTCCTGAACCGCAGCGGCAGCCAGCTCGGGGCGTTGACCAGGTCCTCGTTCTCCACCTCGCGCCCCGCCACGGTGGACGTGAGCCGGTCGTAGCAGCCGGCGAAGTAGGTGCCGGGGTAGTGCACGCCGTCCGCCGTCGACTCCGGGGCGGCGCCCCGCGTGGCCACGTACCCGTTCCCCACGGTGCACAGGGCCTCGCGCAGGCCCTCGGCGGCGGGGTCGAAGCCCTCGTACGACAGGATGCTGGGTTCCACGGCGCCTCCCGACCACGATGTGCGCGCCCGCCCCTCCTCCAGGATGGCCCGGCGGAGCGACCCGTGACGGTCGGGACCGCCATTCCGGCCGGCGTCGGCTCGGGCACGTGCCTCGTGCCCCATGAGTCCACCGTGCGTCTCACGGTGGCCGGCGCGCGACGGAGGGACGATGGAGAACCGGAGGACGCACACCCGACGACCAGGAGGGCCGAGCGATGTGGGCCTGGCAGACACGAGTCGACGGGACACTGACGCACACCGAGCTACCGCTACCGGTACCCGCCGACGAGGAGGTGCTGGTCAGGGTGCTCGCCTGCGGTGTGTGCCGCACCGACCTGCACGTGGTCGACGGCGACCTCCCACCCCACCGGTCGCCCGTCGTCCCCGGCCACGAGGTGGTGGGCGTGGTCGAGCAGGTCGGCACACGCGTGCACGGCCGCACGGTAGGTGAACGCGTGGGTATCGCCTGGCTCCGGTCGACCTGCGGCGAGTGCACCTGGTGCCGCCGCGGTGCCGAGAACCTGTGCCCGGCCTCCACCTACACGGGCTGGGACGCCGACGGCGGCTACGCCGACCACGTGACGGCGCCGGCCGCGTACGTCTACCCGCTGCCCGACCTGCCCGACGTCCAGGTCGCCCCGCTGCTGTGCGCGGGCATCATCGGCTACCGAGCACTGCGGCGGGCCGCCGTTCCGCCCGGCGGACGGCTCGGCATCTACGGGTTCGGAGCCAGCGCGCACATCACCGCTCAGATCGCCTTGGCACAGGGCGCCGAGCTGCACGTGCTCACCCGCGACGAGGACGCGCGCGCCCTGGCACTCGAGCTGGGTGCCGCCTCCGCCGGGGCCGCGGCCGACGCACCCCCGGTACCACTGGACTCGGCCATCGTGTTCGCGCCCGCGGGCGAGCTGGTACCGGTGGCGCTCTCCGCGCTCGACCGGGGCGGCACCCTCGCGCTCGCGGGGATCCACCTGACCGACGTCCCTTCACTGAACTACCAGAGGCATCTCTTCCGTGAACGCACGCTCACGAGCGTCACCGCCAACACCCGGTCCGACGGCGCGGAGCTGCTACGGCTCGCCACCCGGCTGGGCATCAGGGCGACGGTCACGACCTACCGGATGGACCAGGCCGACGTCGCACTGCGCGACCTCGCCGCGGACCGCGTGCACGGGGCTGCGGTGCTGGTAGCGGGGTCCTGACCGGGCCTGGCGACGGAGCCGGGACGTACATGTTGCGGCGGCCCCAGGACGCACGGATTACGGAGGGCCTCATTAGGTCGCCAGAACGACAAAAGCAGGCTCACGACGAGTGAGCCTGCCTTTTCGCTGGTGTCCGGCGGGGGACTTGGCAGGTACCGTCACGCCCTTACCTGATCGCGAGGGCGGCGTGACCTGCGGAACTGCGATTCGCCGCTCGCGCTCCTGGCCCACCCTTCAGAACGCTCGGCGCACGCGGACTCTCGACAGGAACGTCTCCAAGAGCGGACCCTTCACGTGCGGATGACGACCGGCGGCGATGTCGGTCACCGGTGCTAGGTTCCGGCACATGACGGTACCGAAGTTGCTCGAGACCACTCCCGGGAGGTTCTCGTTGCTGCTGCACGCCGGGACGACACCGGTCGACGCACTCGTCGAGGAACTCGGGCACGAACCGAACGGATACTTCTGGGAGGGCGTCGCACGCAGGCTGGTCGCTACCGAGGACCCGTCACTCGAGAACCGGTTCAACTACGACCCGGAAGGCGACATGTTCTGCGCCTACGGCGAGGACCAAGCCGCACTCGAAGCGTTGGGCGAGCTGATGGCTGGCGTCGCCATGGACAGCAGCAGGATGCGGAGCCTGGTCGCTGCAGCCGACGCGGACGGGTTTATCTTCGACGACTGAGCGGCAAGAGGATCAACGCCGTATCGCCCCCGCGCAAGGAGCAGTGACCCTCCCCGGAATCCGGCTACTCAGAAGCCAGCCGCGATCTGAGGCTCCGCTAGCGCCCGAACGTACGGGTGTCACGGATGAGGCACGACCCCGGCGCCTGCAGAGCTGATGGTGGCTTCGAGCGGCGCGCGCCACGCGTCGACCCCGCGGCCGGTTTCCGGCCATCGCCAATACATTCATCAGCGACATGCAGATCGATGGCATCGTCACCTTCCGCCGGAGCTTCATCGGTGTCGAGCGTATGACCCGTGACCTCCTCATAGACATCACCGGCAACTCCAGTGACGCCGAGGAACGGTTCCACCTCCCACGTCACCGCGAAGCCCTCCCACGCGCCGAGTCCACCCTCCGCGCAGAGGCGGACGTGCTCGATGCGTCCACACCCGTCGACGAGTGACGGTCGCGGTTCACCGCGAGGGTGCTCGCGGCTCCTCGTCGATGCGCTGCCAGATCTGCCCGCACAGCAGGCCGATGGATCCGGCGACAGCCGAGATGACGACCGAGACGGTGAGCGAGCTGGCCGAGATGACACCCGCGACGATGAACAATGACACGAGGAATGCCACCGCATTCAGGACCAGCGAGAACTTGCTGGACCACCGCTGAAGCCGTCGGGAGCGCTCGGTCGTTGCGTCGTTGGTGATGCGCCTGTCGAGGAAGAGCGCAATGAGGAGCAGCGGCACGACCTGCAATGCGCCTTCGTACAGAAGAGAGTTCATGGGGTCCGTTCCTGCGAGCGTCGGGCTGGATGTGGCGAGCGTCAGGGGGCAAGCACGGTATCGGTCGCGAGCCGCAGCGTAGCGCGGCGCGGACCAACCCGACTTCACCCGGGACGAGGTAGCCGTCACACGGTCCGTGACCACGTGAAGACCATGTCCGCGTGCGCATGGGTGCTGCCGATTCCCGCTTCCTCCGCGACCCGGAACTGCTCGAGCAGGCGAGCCGCGGGCTCCGTGACGGTCGAGCAATGGTCGAGCGCCTCATCCGGCAGGCGATCACGCAGGGCCACATCGCCCCGGACCGAGACCCGGACATCGAGACAGACCTCGTGATCGCGCTGACCGGATTCACCCCCCTGCTCGAGCTTGAGGTGATCGACCCCCGGGCCGCACTGGCTGCCATCAACCAGCATCTGGACCGCCTCTTCACCGCAGCGCCTTCATCGCGCCCGGAGACAGGGAGTCACGGCGGAGTCCGGGCGGCTGGGGTCTAGGCCATCGCCCGGCCGAGCAACCCGCGCCACAAACAAAGAACGCCGAGACCTCTACGAGGTACTCGGCGTTCGTCTGCTCGACAAACCCGCTGGTCACAGCGGGGAAAGAGTGTCCGGAGGGGGACTTGGCAGGTATCGTCACGCCCTTACCTGATCGCGAGGGCGGCGTGACCTGCGAAGGCAAGAGCCCTACCTCGAGCCCCCACCGCCGGCGAGCCGACCGTGGATCGAACTCGCTGTGCCGACGCCGCGATCGGTCACCGACGGACCCGCGGCGAACCCCCTTACAGCGTGGCGATGCCGTCCCCCAGGATCTTCGTCCCGAGGATCAGTAGCAGGACGGCCATGATCACGGCGTTGTTGTGGACCATCCATGCCTCCAGCCCGCGCAGGATCCGTGCGGCCCGAGCACCCATCGCGACATAGATGGCGACCGGCACCGCGACACCGATGGTGGCCACCAGCGCGAACACCAGCGAGGCGATCACCGTAGGTCCCGTGGACTCCGTGGCGGACGCGATGGCCACCCCTCCCGACACCACCAGGAGCAGGTTCTTCGGGTTGACCACGACCAGCAGGACCGCCAGGCCGGCTGACCTCGCCGGAGTGAAGTGGTCGATCGCCGCCATCCACCTCGGCGCCGGCGGCTCCACGCCGGCCCCCGGCCGGCCCAAGAACTGCCGGACGCCGACAACGAGCAGCAGGATCCCGAGGACGATCTTGAGCCAGCCCGTCCACGCGGCCGGGTCGCCGTCGTCGGAGGCCGTACCCGCCGCCAGGAAGGCGACGGCGGCGACCGCGGCGAGCACCGCGACGAACCACGAGACGACGAAGGCCGACGCGTTGGCGCGCGCCCGCTCGCTCGTGAGCATCAGCACCACGGCCACGATCGGCAGCGGGCTGAGGAGCACGCCCACCGCCACCGGCAAGGACTGGCCTGTTGCCGCACCCATCTGTGCCCCTTCCGGACGAACCTGACCTGCCAGGTCGCGAACCTACGAACCGGAGGGGGCCCCAGCGTCACCCGATCTAGGTGACCCGCTGCGGCAGCCGGGCTGCGAAGGATGACCCTGGCCGGCCGGCGTGCCGGCTCATGTGGTCGCACCAACCTCGGATCGTCTCCGGCAGTCGTCGTCACCAACAATGAGGTGGAGAACATGGTGGAGCAGTTCAACGGTCGTATCGAGCTGGACGTGCGGGACTCCGTCCCGGACTGGGCCCCCTACGAGCTGAAGAAGGCGCCGGAGGGATCGCCGAACGTCCTGGTGATCCTCTACGACGACACCGGCATGGCCGCGTGGTCCACCTACGGGGGACGCATCGCGATGCCGACCCTCGACCGGCTGGCGGCAGGCGGTCTGACCTACTCGCAGTGGCACACGACGGCGCTGTGCTCCCCCACCCGTTCGGTCTTCCTCACCGGCCGCAACCACCACGTCAACCGCTGCGCGGCCATCATGGAGGCCACCAACGGGTTCCCCGGAGCGGCCGGTCGCCTGCCCGCGGAGTGCGCCACCATCGGCCAGGTGCTCCAGGACAACGGCTGGTCCACCTTTTGGCTGGGCAAGGACCACAACGTGCCCGAGGAGGACATCGCGAGCGGAGGCAGCCGCTCCGAGTGGCCCCTGCAGAAGGGTTTCGACCGCTTCTACGGGTACCTCGGCGGCGAGACCAACCAGTGGTACCCCGACCTGGTGGAGGACAACCGGTTCATCGAGCCGCCCTACACCCCCGAGGAGGGCTACCACCTCTCCAAGGACCTGGCCGACCAGGCGATCCGGATGCTCCGCGACCAGAACTCGTCCAACCCGTCGAAGCCGTGGTTCATGTGGTACTGCCCGGGGGCCAACCACGCACCACACCAGGCACCCCAGGAGTACATCGAGAAGTACCGCGGGATGTTCGACGACGGCTACGAGGCCTACCGCGAGTGGGTGCTGGCCCGGATGATCGAGCGCGGCATCGTGCCCGAGGGCACCGACCTCACGCCGCTGGACCCGCTGCCGGCGGACGCCGCCAACCCGGCCGACCACGTGCGGCCCTGGGCGGAGCTGAGCGACGACGAGAAGCGCCTGTTCAGCAGGATGGCCGAGGTGTTCGCGGGCTTCTCCGAGTACACGGACGTGCAGATCGGCCGCGTGGTCGACTACCTCGAGCAGACCGGGCAGCTGGAGAACACGCTGATCCTCTACTGCGCCGACAACGGCGCCTCCGGCGAGGGCAGCCCCAACGGGTCGGTCAACGAGAACAAGTTCTTCAACGGCTACCCCGACGACCTCGCGGAGAACCTGGGGTACCTGGACTCCCTGGGCAGCCCGGAGACCTACAACCACTACCCCACGGGCTGGGCGGCCGCGTTCTCCACGCCGTTCCAGATGTTCAAGAGGTACGCCCAGTACTCGGGCGGCACCTGCGACCCGATGGTCGTCCACTGGCCGGCCGGGATCAGGGCGCGCGGGGCGGTGCGCCACCAGTACCACCACGCGACCGACGTCGTGGCGACCATCCTGGACGTGACCGGGGTCGAGATGCCCGACACCTACCGCGGCGTCCCGCAGCACCCGCTGAACGGGGTGTCGATGCGCTACAGCTTCGACGACGGCGACGCGCCCACCACGAAGGACCGCCAGTACTACGCCATGCTCGGCACCCGGGCCATCTGGAAGGACGGATGGAAGGCCGCGGCGGTCCACGCCCCGATCAGCGGGCACGGCCGGTTCGACCAGGACGCCTGGGAGCTCTACCACGTCGACGAGGACCGCGCCGAGGCGCACGACCTGGCCGCCGAGCATCCCGAGAAGCTGCGCGAGCTGATCGCCGCCTGGTTCGAGGAGGCGGAGCGCAACAACGTGCTGCCCCTGGACGACCGGTCCGCCGTCGAGCAGCTCACCGTCGACCGCCCGCAGGCCGAGCCGCCCCGCAGCAGGTACGTCTACTACCCGGACGCGGCGCCCGTCCCGGAGGGCGTCGCAGTCAACATCCGCGGCCGCTCCTACAAGATCGTGGCCGACGTCGACCTCACCCCCGATGCCGAGGGCGTCCTCTTCGCGCACGGGTCACGCTTCGGCGGGCACACGCTCTTCGTCAAGGACCACCGGCTGCACTACGTCTACAACTTCCTCGGCATCCAGCCCGAGCAGGTCCTGACCTCGGACGTGCTCGAACCGGGCAAGGCCGTGCTGGGCGTGGAGTTCCTGCGGGAGTCGGCGGGCGACCACGGCGAGTCCGTGGGCCGGGCCCGGCTCTTCGTCGGGGAGGAGGTCGTGGCCGAGGCGCCGATGCGCGCGCAGGTGGGCAAGTTCACCCTGTGTGGCGACGGCCTCTGCGTCGGGTACGACAGCGCCGACCCCGTCAGCCGCCTGTACCAGGCACCGTTCCGGTTCACCGGCGGCACGATCCTGGGCGTCGGGGTCGACGTGAGCGCGGAGCAGTACCTCGACCTCGAGCGGGAGGCGGCCGCGGCGCTGGCCCGCGAATGACCAGGCCGGGAGGAGACCGCGGAGGTACTGCCGCGCCGTAGACACCTGCGCGACGACATCCTCGCCGGCCTGACCAGCTCGACCCGGCTGATGGTCGTCACCACGACGAGCGCGGACGCCCTGGCCGCGGGCTCCGCGCTCGCCCCCCTACGACGACGGCGACCGGTCCGCCGCGATGATCCTGCTCACCGCCAGGCCGACGACCTCGGGCACCAGTGCCAGCAGCATCTCCCCCATCCCGCGACCTTCGGCTCCCTGGGCACCCCTGGCTGTCACCCCTTACGGGTGACGTTCACCCTCCGGGTACTGCCTACGGTCACGCAGTCAGCAGCTGCCCCCGACCGAGAGGCAGGCTCCCGTGGCCAGATTCGTCGGGCCGTCGTTCTCCGGTTTCCAGCGCTCGTGGCTCCGTCCCGATGTCGTCGCCGGGCTCGCCGTGTGGGCGGTGCTCGTCCCGGAGGCGCTCGCGTACGCGACGATCGCGGGAGTCCCGCCCGTCGTCGGCCTCTACGCGGCCGTGCCCGCGCTGGCCCTCTACGCGCTCGCGGGCAGCTCGCGGCAGCTCGTGGTCGCGCCGATGTCGGCCACCGCCGCCCTGTCCGCAGGCATCGTGGCGAGCGTCGCGGGCAGCGACGGCGACCCGGTGGCCCTGACCACGGCGCTCGCCCTGGCCACGGGCATCGTCGCGATCCTGGCGGGCCTGCTCCGCCTCGGCTTCCTCGCCGCCTTCATCTCGGAACCGGTCCTCAAGGGCTTCATCATCGGCCTCGCACTGACCATCATCGTCGGCCAGGTGCCCGACCTCATCGGGGTCGAAGGCGGCTCCGGCAGCTTCTTCGAGAAGACCTGGGCGCTGCTGGGCCAGCTCGGCGACATCGACGGGCTCACGATCACGGTCGGGCTCGCGAGCCTGGCCGCACTGGTGCTGGTGCGCCGCACCATGCCGTTCCTGCCGAGCTCGCTCGTCGTCGTGCTGCTGGCGATAGGCGCGACCATCCTGTTCGGCCTGAGCGACCAGGGGCTGGCCGTCGTCGGCCACATCGATGCGGGCCTGCCCCAGGTCGGCGTCCCGGACGTGACAGCCGCCCAGTTCGCGGAGCTGCTCGGCGGCGCGGTCGGCCTGATGCTCATCGGCTTCGCCGAGGGCCTCGGGGCAGCCAAGACCTACGCCGCGAGGTGGGGTTACGACGTCGACCCCAACCGTGAGCTGGTCGGCCTCGGGCTGTCGAACCTCGGCTCCGGCTTCGTCTCCGGCATGGTCGTCAACGGGAGCCTGTCCAAGACGGCGGTCAACGCCGGCGCCGGGGCGCGCTCCCAGATCTCGGCGTTGACAGCAGCCGCGCTGACCGTGGTGACCCTGCTCTTCCTGACCGGCATCTTCGAGCAGCTGCCCCTGGCGACGCTGTCCGCCGTCGTCGTGGCCGCCGTCGTCGAGCTGGTCGACATCCGTTCGCTGCGCCGCCTGTGGCGGGTGCGGACCAGCCGCCTGGCACGTGTCTACCAGGTCACCGCCCGCGCCGACTTCATGGCCGCCGGTGCGGCCCTGCTGGGTGTCCTCGTCTTCGACACGCTGCCCGGCCTGGTCATCGGCATCGCGGTGTCCCTCGTCCTGCTGCTGGCCAGGACCTCGCGCCCCCGCGTGGCGGTCCTGGCCCCCGTGGGTGACGAGATGGACCGGCCATGGGTGGACTCGGGCCGCAACCCGGACTACCCCACCGTGCCCGGGGTGCTCGTCGCCCGGGTCGAAGGTCCCCTGATCTTCGCGAACGCCGAGTACGTCCGCTCACGGGTGCGTCAGCTCGCGGCCTCGACGCCCGAGCTGCGCCTCGTCGTGCTGGACGGACGCTCGACGCCCTCGATCGACGTGACCGCCGCTGCGATGCTCGTCCAGCTGCGCGCCGACCTCCGGCGGGACGGCGGCGACCTGGCCCTCGCCGAGGGGATCGGCCAGGTCCGCGACGTGCTTGCCCGCATCGAGGCAGAAGGAGAGCCCGAGCTGTTCTCGTCGCTCGACGACGCCGTCCGCAACGGCCGGCACGACGAAGAGGACGGGTTCACCAAGAACGGGTGAGGGCGACCGCCCACCGACACAGGAGTGTGCGGGGTGAAATCCACCACGCGTGATCACAGAAGGAGAAGCACATGGCTCAGGCAACGCTGACAGTCTGGAAGTTCAAGACCGCGGAAGGCGCGGAGACCGCGTCCACGACGATCCAGCAGCTCGCTCGGGAGAACCTCATCACGGTCCGCGACGCCGCCACCGTGCGCTGGGAGGAAGGTGCGAAGAAGCCCAAGACCAAGCAGCTCAACTCCACGACCGGAGCGGGAGCCCTCGGCGGGTCCTTCTGGGGGATGCTCTTCGGCCTCCTCTTCTTCGTCCCCCTGCTCGGTGCCGCCATCGGCGCCGCGACCGGCGCGCTGAGCGGCGCGCTCACCGACGTGGGGATCGACGACGGCTTCATCAACCGCGTCCGCGACGAGATCACCCCCGGGACCTCGGCGCTCTTCCTCATGTCCTCCGACGCGGTCATCGACAAGGTCCGCGACGCGCTCGCCGGCCAGGAGACGCCCGAGCTCATCTTCACCAACCTCAGCGCCGAGCAGGAGACCGCACTCCGCGAGGTCTTCGGCGAGGACTGAGATACGTCCGGAAAGGCGAGGAGCGACCATGACCAGCGCTCCGCCCCCCGGGTCCGATCCCTACCCCGGGATGACCCCTGTCGCGAGCTACGGCCCGCCGCCGACGGCGCCCAGCCCGGCTGGCTTCGCCGGGTCCATGCTGATCCTGGCATCCCTGTTCCAGGTGATGCAGGGGATCTCGGCCGTGGCCGAGGACACCCTGTACGTGGCCGGCGTCGAGTACGTGTACGCGCTCGACGTCGCCACCTGGGGCTGGATACACATCGCCCTGGGCGTCGTGGCGCTCGCGGCGGGTATCGGCGTCCTGACCGGACGAACCTGGGCCTTTGTCGTAGGAATCATTCTCGCAAGCCTGGCGAGCCTGGCGAATTTTGCATTCCTGCCTTATTACCCGATATGGAGCTCAATCATTATCGCCTTCGACGTGCTGGTGATCTGGGCTCTGAGCACCCGATTCACGGGGCGAGACCGATAGCCCCTCCGCCGCCTCCGGGTGAATTCGATGTCAGCACGGGCAAAGTCACCGCAAGGCACGCATGATGAACAAGGATGAACATTTCCTGAATGGGAAATCGGAGACATGCGTGCTCAAGGCCTGTGGCGTCGATACGCCGTGGCCGGGCGGTGCTGCCACGGCCGCCACTTCACCGTTCGAGTGGAGGACCCCGCGGTATGTACATCGACTACGGCTCGCCCACACCCCGGAGCGCGGGTCTGGCATCACGACGGCGCGGACTCGCTCCCATGCACGCCGAGCTCGCGGTCACGCGCCGCCATGTCGAGGACACGTCGATTCCTCGGTTACCACGGATTTACGTGCCCCGGCCGAGGCTCTGGCAGCGGCTGGACGAGAACACAGAAGGCACGGTCACCCTGATCGTGGCACCCGCCGGGGCCGGCAAGACCCTGGGCGTCGCCGGTTGGCTGCGTGCTGCCTCGTCGCGGGCCGGCACGGCGACCTGGGTCGATGCCGACAGCACCTGCACGCCCGAACAGCTGGCAGCCAGGCTGGACGGGGCAGGCTCGCGCCCGGACCTGGTCGTGATCGACGACGCCCATCTGCTCCCGGCCGCCGCGTTGCGCGTCATCGACGAGCGCCTCAACACCGCACCGGAGTCGATGCGTGTCCTCCTCCTCAGTCGCCGGGCACTGCCCCTGACCCAGCTCGTCCCCGAGCTCCTGGGCCACTTCGCCGTGCTGCCGGGGAGCCTGCTGCGGCTGAGCGAGACCGAGAGCGTCCCGCTCGTCGCCGGGCATGCCCGGACCACGGACGCTCAGGTGATCGCCGCGGTCACCCGACACGCCGACGGCTGGTGCGCGGCCGCGGTCCTCGCCGCACGCGAGCTCGGCGCAGCCCCGGATCCGGCGGCCGCGGCTCGTCTGCTCTACCGCGACGCCGCGGCGAGATCGACGGGCGTGGTGGGTGAGGTGTTCAGCATGCTCACCCCCCGACAACGGCACCTTCTCCTCTGTGTCTCCGGTGAGGGCGTGGTCAGCGCTTCCCTGGCCGCGCACCTGACGCACGACCAGCGCGCCAAGGAAACCCTGACGGAGCTGGAGAACACCGGGCTGCTCGTGACACGCCTGCCGGACGACGGCGGCCGCGAGGGAGGGTTCCGTGTCCACCCGCTCCTGGTGCAGGTGGTCCGGCAGCACCTTGCTGCGGGCGGTGTCGACGCCGTACGTGCGCGTTCGACCGTCGTGCGTGCGGTCCGGCTCGACCTGGCGCGCGGCCATCTGCCAGGCGCGTTCAGGCGGCTCGTCAGCATCGGAGCACCTCTGGCGGCGGCAGACGTTCTCGCCCGCGACGGCGTGCGCATGGTGCTCGACCACGACGGGGCGAACGAGGTCAGCGAGTTCGTCCGGACGCAGGCACAGATCATCGACGACCGCCCGGACACCTGGTTCGCCATCGCACTGGGATGCTGGCTCGAGGACGACGTCGAGGGAGCGCGACACTGGGGAGATCGGATCCTCCGCGCGCACCGCAGATCGTCGCTCGCAGGGCCGGCTGGGGGCGACGAACGGCTTGACGCACGTATCGCCTGCGTCAGGTTGTGGCGCCTCGCCCTGGGGCTCGAACCCGCCTACGCCGCGATCGGCCATGCGAAGCGCGTGCTGGCTGTCTCGCAGACACGCGGCGGTGTCCGAGAGGCCAACGCCGAGATCCTGCCCGTGCTGGCCAACGAGCTGGGGATCGCCCAGAACTGGCTCGGCGAGCTCACCGACGCCGAGGCGAACCTGACGTTCGCCGCCGACCTCGCGCACAGCAGGGGTCTGGGTCAGCTCAAGAGCAGCGCCCTGAGCCACCTCGCCCTCACCCAGTACATGCGCGGGCGCGAGCGCGCGTGCGCAGAGCTGGCCGGGGACGTCGCGGCCGCGCCGAACGTGAGTGACCTGAGGTTCGTCTCGGCACGGGCCAACCTTGCTCAGCTGCTCGCGCGACTGCTGGACGTGCCCGCCACCACCGCCGCCCCGGTCCCTGACTTCCCGCGAGACCGCTACCACAAGGGCGACCTCTGCACACGGTTCTGGTTCCGAATCTGGGACGCCCGCCAACAGGTGCTGGCCGGCAACGTGGCCGAGGCACAGCGGATCCTCGCAGGCCCCGGAGAATGCCTGCGCCTGACCGACGACCAGCTGCCCGAGCACCTGCGGATCGTCCTGCTCGTCGAGCGGGCGCTCGTCGCAGTGCTGGCGAGCGACCGGGACACGCTCAGGTCGCTGCACGGCACGCTCGAGCTGATGGGCGCCGTCGGCGAGTCGGCACTCGTCCAGGGGCTGCGGGCCGACCGGGACGGGGAACCGCGGGTCGCTGCCGCGGCTTTCGAGGTGGCGTCGGCGGATGCCGCCTACGCGCAACCGCCGACACGTGCGCTCGCCCTGGCGTGCGAGGCCCAGCTGCTCGACGCGCTGGGCGAGCCGCACAGCGCGCACGAACGGCTGGCGGAGGCGGTCACGGCGACCGAGGCCCGCAGGAACGCCTCCCCCTTCCTCGGCTGGGTCCGCCAGGGAACGCCCGTCGAGACGTTGCTGCGCCGGTTCGTCGGGCAGCCGGCGCACGGATGGCTGAACGACATCGTGACGATGGGTTCCGGCCGGCCGGACATCACGGCCCTCTATGCCTCCGTGACCGCGACGCCCCATGAGCTGGACGACGTCAGCCAGGCCCTCAGTCCGCCGGCGCTGAGCCCTCGTGAACGCGAGGTCCTCCACGAGCTGGCCCGAGGTGCCACGTACGCGGACATATCGACCTCCCTGTTCGTCTCGGAGAACACCATCAAGACGCACGTGCAGCGCCTCTACGTGAAGCTGTCGGCGTCGTGCCGCAGCGATGCGCTCAAGGTCGCCCGCAGCTTCCACCTGATCTGAGCGCCCCGCCGCACGTCAGTCGCGGGCCATCGCAGCCCGCAGGTGTCCCTCCAGGTCCACGTACGCGTCGTCCGCGACGTCGAACACGACCTTGTGGATGGTGCCGCCGGTGAACTCGAACCGGGAGCCGGCGTACTCGCGGGAGACCGCGTCCCCGCTGTCGTAGCCGATGCACAGCCCCTCGCCGCACAGCGAGAAGTGGCCCAGGACCGTTCTGATCTCCTGCTCCGCGACCACCTCGTCGTCGATCCAGAGCCGCAGCGGGCCGATCCCCTCCCGGTGCTCCCCCATCCGCTCCTTGGCGAAGTCCACCCCGACGACATGCCTGCCGCTGGTGGGTGCCGGCGCGGAGATCCGGTCCTCAGGCGGGATCCCGAGGAAGTTGTAGGCGTACGTGAGGGTGCCGTCCTTGAGGAAGAGCGCGTGACCGCCGAACCGCGAGCCGTGGGCGAAGACCACGCCCGCCGAGCCCGGGGTCAGGTCCAGGTCCGCCAGCACCTTGTAGGAGACGCCGTGCACGTTCGCCGCCGACCGCTCCGGGATCTCCGAGGTGCCGGGGTAGTACGTGTACTGGCCGGTCGGCGGCACCGGGACGCTGAACTCCATCTTGATGAACGTCTCGAAGTCCTTCGGGTTGCCGATGATCTGGAGATCGTTCAGGGGCAGCACGTTGTTCGCGGCAGCCTCGGCGAGCCAGAGCGCCTTGAGCTCCTCGACCTTCTCGGGGTGCGACCCCGCCATGTCGTGTGCCTCCGACCGGTCGGTCTCGGTGCGGAAGAGCTGCCACCGGTCCTCCTCGAACCGGCCGGTGCCACTGACCGGGCCGTGCTCGGTGACCGCCTTCCAGCCCCGGTGCCAGATGCCGCGGTTGCCGAACATCTCGTAGTACTGCGTCTCCTTGCGGGTCGGGGCCTCCGCCTCGTCGAAGGAGTAGACCATCGACACCCCGGACAGCGG